>NZ_CP009555.1:2224941-2542790 GCF_000959365.1 Burkholderia oklahomensis C6786 | reverse complement strand
GTCAAATCGCGATGAAGCCTCGCCAGTCGCGCACAGCCGCCTATCCGCCTCGGCCGCCGCGCGAGCGCGGCACAGGACGCGCGTTCCTGCTTGCCGCGCTGATGCACGTGCTGCTCGCGCTCTTCCTGTACCACGGCGTTCATTGGCAGAACAGCACGCCGGCAGGCGCGGAGGCCGAGCTGTGGACGTCGGTGCCGGACACGTCGACGCCGCGGCCGGTACCGACGCCGCCCGTGAAAGTAGCCCCTCCCCCGCCGCCCGTCAAGAACGAGGAGGCGGACATCGCGCTGCAACAAAAGCGGCGCGAGCAGCAAGCCGCGGCCGCCCGCGAGGCGCAGCTCGAAGAGCAGCGCCGGCAGCAGCAGTTGAAGGCTCAGCAACTCGCCGCGCAGCAGGCCGCCCAGCTCGCCGCGCAAAAAGCCGCCGAGCGCGAGAAGCAGAAGCAGGCCGAGAAGCTCAAGCAGCAGCAGCTCGCGGAGCAGCAGCGCAAACTCGAACAGCAGAAGCTCGAGCAACAAAAGCTCGAACAGCAGAAGAAACAGGAACAGCTTGCCGCGCAGAAGAAGGCCAACGCCGAAAAGGCCGAGAAGGCGGCCAAGGCTGCGGCGGCCGCCAAGGCGAACGCCGCCGCGAACGCGAAGCTCGACAAGGAGCGCCAGGCCCGCCTCGCGCAACTCCAAGGGATCGCAGGCGGCGGCTCGGGCGGCGGCGAAGGGCTCGCGAAGAGCGGCACGGGCACGGGCTCGGGCGGCAACGCGGCGTCGCCCGGCTATGCCGACAAGGTCCGCCGGCGCGTGAAGCCGAACATCGTGTGGGCGGGCGAGCGCGACAGCCTCGTGACCGTCGTCGCGATCCGCTGCACGCCGTCGGGCGACGTGCTCAGCACGTCGATCCGCCGGTCGAGCGGCAATTCGGGGTGGGATCAGGCGGTGATCAGCGCGATCCAGGCGTCGGTGCCGTTGCCGCCCGATACCAACGGCCGCACCCCGGCCGAGATTACGATTACCTTCAAGGCGGCGGAATGAGCACATTTGCGCTTACACTCCCGCCGTCGCACCGGGAACGAATCGGGTATTTTTGAGTCTCTGCGGTTGCGCAGCGTACATACGGGAACAAGAAGCATGAGTTTGATGACGAAGCTAGGTTTCAGGGCACTCGTGGCCTCGTGTCTGATTGCCGCGGGCGGCGCCGCCCACGCGCAGGTGAACGTACTGATCACGGGCGTCGGCTCCACCCAGTTTCCGATCGCCACCGCGAATTTCGTCAATGAAGCGAGCCTGCCCCAGCAGGTCACGTCGGTCGTGCGCGGCGATCTTGCGAGAAGCGGCAAGTTCTCCAACGTCGACGCGGGCAGCACGCCCGTGCCGGAAACGGCGTCGGTCGATTTCGGCGCGTGGAAGGCGAAAGGCGCGAACGCGTTCGTCGCGGGCAGCGTGAGCCGCGAGCCGAACGGCCAGTACAAGGTCAACTTCATCCTCTACGACACCGTCAAGCAGCAAAGCCTGGGCGGCCTGTCGCTCACGACGTCGAACGACAACGAGGGGATGCGCAAGACCGGCCACAAGATCGCCGACTACATCTACCAGAAGCTGCTCGGCGTGCGCGGCGTCTTCAACACGCGCCTGTCGTACGTGCAGCGCACGGGCAATGTGTACAAGCTGCTGATCTCCGATTCGGACGGCCAGAACGCGATCCCCGCGCTGACGAGCAAGGAGCCGATCATTTCGCCCGCGTGGTCGCCGAGCGGGACGAAGGTCGCATACGTGTCGTTCGAGCTGAAGAAGCCGGTCGTGTACATCCACGATCTGCCGACGGGCCGCCGCTACGTGATCTCGAATCAGAAAGGCAACAACAGCGCGCCCGCATGGTCGCCCGACGGCCAGACGCTCTCCGTCGCGCTATCGCTCACGGGCAATACGCAAATCTATTCCGTCAGCTCGACGGGCACCGGGCTGCGTCGCCTCACGCGCAGCAGCTCGATCGACACCGAGCCGTTCTACTCTCCCGACGGCAAGTGGATCTATTTCACGAGCGATCGCGGCGGTGCGCCGCAAATCTACCGGATGCCCGCCGAAGGCGAGAGCGCCGGCGCCGCTCAGCGCGTGACGTTTACCGGCAGCTACAATACGAGTCCGCGCATCAGCCCGGACGGCAAGCTGCTCGCGTACATCTCGCGCACGGGCGGGGGCTTCAAGCTGTATGTTCAGGATCTGCAAACGGGTGCGGCGAACGCCGTCACCAACACGACGCGCGACGAATCGCCGAGCTTCGCGGCGAACGGTCAGTACATTCTGTACGCTACGCAATCGGGGGGCCGCGGCGTGCTGGCTGCCGTTCCGTCCGACGGCAGCGCGCCGCCGCAGATCCTGTCCGTTCAGGGCGGCGCGATTCGCGAGCCGTCCTGGGGGCCCTTCATGCAATGACCACAAGGAGAGTAACCATGATGTCGAAGAAACTTCGTCTGGCGTTCGCAGTGCTGATGATCGGCGCGCTCGCCGCATGTAAGTCGGGCGTGAAGCTCGACGAGCATGCGAACCAGGGCGGCGCGGTCAGCACGCAGCCGAATCCCGAAAACGTCGCGCAAGTGACCGTCGATCCGCTGAACGACCCGAACAGCCCGCTCGCGAAGCGCAGCGTCTACTTCGATTTCGACAGCTACTCGGTGCAGGACCAATACCAGGCGCTGCTGCAGCAACACGCGCAGTACCTGAAGGGCCATCCGCAGCGCCACATCCTGATCCAGGGCAACACCGACGAACGCGGCACGAGCGAGTACAACCTCGCGCTCGGCCAGAAGCGTGCGGAAGCCGTGCGTCGCGCGCTGTCGCTGCTCGGCGTCACCGATTCGCAAATGGAAGCCGTGAGCCTTGGCAAGGAAAAGCCGGTCGCGCTCGGCCACGACGAAGCGTCGTGGGCGCAGAACCGCCGCGCGGATCTCGTCTATCAACAGTAAGTAACGGAAGAATCGCTGTATGACGCACCGTTTTTTCTGGCTGCGCACGGCCGCCGCGCTGTGCGTGGCAGGTGCGGCCCTCGCGGCCGCGCCGGCGCACGCGGGCCTCTTCGATGACGACGAGGCCCGCCGTGCAGTGCTCGACTTGCGCAGCAAGTCCGACAGCCTGTCGAACCAGCTCGCCGCCGCACAACGGACGATCCTCGACCAGACCAGCCGCCTCGACCAGCTCAACCAGCAGGTCGCGACGCTGCGCGGCGAGAACGAGGATCTGACGAACCGCCTGACGACGCTCGAGCGTCAGCAGAAGGAGTACTACACCGATCTCGATGCGCGCCTCAAGAAGTTCGAGCCGCAGAAGACGACGGTGGACGGCGTCGAAGGCACGGTGCAGCCGGGGGAAACGGACGCGTTCAACGCGGCGTCGCAGCAGTTCCGCAACGGCAACTTCAAGGGCGCCGCGGCTTCGTTCCGTGCGTTCATCGCGAAGTATCCGCAAAGCCCCTATCAGCCGACCGCGCAGTACTGGCTCGGCAACGCGCAGTACGCGCTGCGCGACTACAAGGGATCGACGGCGACGTGGCAAGGCCTCGTGAAGAACTATCCGCAGCATCCTCGTGCGGCGGACGCGCTGATCGCGATCGGCACGAACCAGCTCGAGCAAGGCCAGAAGGCGGCCGCGAAGAAGACGTTCGAGCAGGTCGTGTCGCAGTTCCCCGGCTCGAATGCGGCGGAAACGGCGCAGAGCAAGCTGGACGCGATCAAGTAGCGGCGAACGGCGCGGCTTATCGACGGGTTGACAAGCCGTCGGAGCCGTCGATATAATTTTGCCTCTTTGGGTCGTTAGCTCAGCTGGTAGAGCAGCGGACTTTTAATCCGTTGGTCACTGGTTCGAATCCAGTACGGCCTACCAAAGACATCAAGGGCTTAGCGTTCGCGCTAGGCCCTTTTCATATTCAGGCTCGGCAACGACGCCGCGAATCGGTCATGTGAATCCTTGCAAGCTCCGCTCGCAAGCAAGACCATCTCATCTCCCGACACGTTCACGTCACCGCTCGTCCTTGCATTCGCGCCGCCGTCGAACTTGATCGCGGCATTCCACCGCTCTCGCGAGTTGCGAAGCCGGTCCTCCGTATATCGGATGCGTCGAGGCTCCGGCTTCGACGTTCGGCGCACTCACCCGCCCTCCGACGATTGCGCGAACGGCACCATATCGTTTGTCGTCGAGCTCCGCAACACGCTCGTCGACGCCATCGCGAAATGGCCGCCGCATTCCCTTTGTCACGCCTCGGCGACGAAGGCGTGACTTCCTGATCGGGCGTTGCGCGTCGCCGCTCGCGGTCTCAAAAAACACGTGCGCGAGCTCCGATCCGGCCCAGTGATTGGGCCCGCCGGCCCGGCAGCGCGCGTCGTCCGGACGCGCATCGCAAGCCATTCCAGCATCGCAATTCGCCGAACAACGCAACCAATCGTCTGTAGAATCGTCATTCCCGGCCGATGCATCGATGCCGGCGGCGGAAGCCCGAAGCGGCGAAACAGCGACTCGCCGAATCAGCCACGGCAAACGCGCGAATCAGGTCATCGCCCGCTCATACCAGGAGACGCCTCGATGAGCTACACCCTACGCGTAGATACGGATTGGGCATCGCAGATCACGAACCTTCGCCACGCGATCAGCGAGGACACGAACCTGATCCGGTTCGACAACGGCTTCTACCGGGTCTGTCGTCCCGGCGACGGCCGCATCAGCCTCACGGTGTCTCCGCGCACCGCGCCGAAAATCGGCCTCCTGCTCACCATGCGCACGAGCGATCTCTATATCGAAACGATCGGAGGCCTGTCGTTCTCGCGCTACGCGTCGACGCTGGCCTATCAGCGCCCCACCGGCATCAGCCTGGACGACGCGATTCACAAGTTGTCGCAGGAGCCACGTCACCCCTTGCGTCCGCAGGATCGCTTCATCGCGCAGTCCGTCATCGTGTTCTGCGTCGCGGAATCGCTGCGATTCAACCAGATCGGGACAGCCGTCCAACAAGCGATCATCGCAACGCATGGGCAGTTGCTCGGCGTATCCAGCCAGTTTCCAATCAACGCGTGGTCCGAGATGGCGAAGAACTGGGGGCAAACGAGCGAAGCCATTTTCGCCGCCATGTCCGACGAGGCGCGGAACATCGTTCTCAAGCCGCGCGCTTCGCTGTCATCCAAGGAGCGTCAGTTCAGCGAACGCGTGGATACCTCGAAGCTCGGCGGTAAGCTCGGGGACTTCGCGCGCGCGATCACGGTGCTGAAGCGTCCGCCGATGGGATAACCCGGTCCGGAAGCGCAAAACCCCTGCCGCCCGGCCGGGCACGGTCCGAACACGGCGGGCCGTTCGCCGCAAGAATGACCGCGGCCTCACGTGGCGTCGAGCCCCGCGGACGGCGCCAGCGCAGCATTGCGCGCCGCCTCGAATCGACGGCAGCCATCCACATGCATCGTCGGGTTTGGCTCTAGCCAAGGCTCTTTCTCGCCCGGTCTGCACGAGGCTCGTCGCACGCGCGCTGCAGCGCAGATCATGACGCTCGACCTGCACTCCACCACGGGTCTTCGTTCCGCTCGGGCGTGTCGTCGAAACCGCGACGCAACGAGCGCGACGAGCGCGCTTCTCACGCCCGCCCGGGCATCGCGTCCGCACGAAACTGGCAAACGAGCTCGCCGACCTCGGCGAGCTGTTCGAGTTGGACACGCGTCATCGCGACAAGACGCGCCGCCAACGCGTCCGATACGCCCAGCATCACCTGACCTCGTTCGCCGTTCTCGCTCAGCAGGCGCTGCGCGAGCCGGAGATACCGCTGATTGAATTCCGTGATCTCTTCGAGCACGTCCCGCTTTCCTTCCATGCCTGCCCCGTTTCGATGATGAACGCGCGCGACGCCGCAAACGTTCGCGCAGACGCGATGGTTTATCCGATGCACGTCCGCAAGCGCAGGCTAACGCATGCGGATCGCGGCCAGCCGACAAAATACCGCCGCGTTCCGCCAAATGACAAGCCGCAAGCGCATGCACGCAACGCATCCGAAGACGCCACCGCGTAGCATGGGCCCGCCCGAAGACGGCATCGATACGATTTGCGCCGCGCATCGGCATGCCGTCCGTCATCGACTTGCAGTAGCCATCGGTCAATTGCTACGCCGAATCGGACAGATCGATAGGCGCGCTCGCACGTGCGCCCTCATACTCGCCCCCGGCCAGCCGCTCCCCCCGGGCGGCGAACCTTCCGATCGTTCGGAATTGGCCTGCCTGCACGCGCCGTCGCAGGCGGGCCTTTTTTTCCGCTCGCATCGAGCCGCACACCTGGCGACACCCTCGCGCCGAACGCATGCATCGTGAATACCGTTGCTTCCTATCGCATTTCGAGTCGCAAACGCCTTCGCCAGGTTGATTGAATCGACATCGCGAGAAGTCTGTCCGATCGAACCTATATTTAGCGTAACCAAACAATTCAAACGGCCCTACCATCGCTTTACCATGCACGCATCGCCGACGTCGTTCGTTCACAAGAACGTCTCGCCGGCTCGTGCGCAAACGTTTAACCTCTTCGATGGAAGGTGCGACGCCCGATGCTGAAAGTCACAAAAGCCGTATTTCCCGTTGCCGGCCTCGGCACCCGCTTTCTGCCCGCGACGAAAGCGAGTCCGAAGGAAATGTTGCCGGTCGTCGACAAGCCCCTGATTCAATACGCGGTCGAGGAAGCGATCGCGGCCGGCATCACCGAGATGATCTTCGTCACCGGCCGCAGCAAGCGCGCAATCGAGGATCACTTCGACAAGTCCTACGAGATCGAGGCGGAACTCGAAGCGCGCGGCAAGGAGAAGCTGCTGTCGCTCGTGCGCAGCATCAAGCCGCGCCACGTCGACTGCTTCTACGTGCGCCAGGCAGAAGCGCTCGGCCTCGGCCATGCGGTGCTGTGCGCGGAGAAGCTCGTCGGCGACAGCCCGTTCGCCGTCGTGCTCGCGGACGATCTGCTCGACGGCCGCCCGTCCGTGCTGCGGCAAATGATCGACGTGTTCAATCACTATCACACGTCGGTCATCGGCGTCGAAGAGATCGCGCTGCAAGATTCGAAGTCGTATGGCGTGATCGACGGCAAGCGTTTGGAGGACGATCTCTTCAAGCTGTCGGACATCGTCGAGAAGCCCGAGCCCGCGATTGCGCCGTCGAACTTCGGCGTCGTCGGACGCTACGTGCTGAAGCCGCGGATCTTCGATCATCTGCGCGCGCTCAAGCCGGGCGCCGGCGGAGAGCTGCAACTGACCGACGCGCTTCAGTCGCTGCTGAAGGACGAGCAGGTGCTCGCGTATCGGTACGACGGCACGCGCTTCGATTGCGGCAGCAAGATCGGCTATCTGAAGGCGACCGTCGAGTTCGCGCTGCGTCATCCGGAAGTCGCGACCGAGTTCGAGCGGTATCTGAGCGAGCGCTTTCCGGAGCTCGTCGCGGTGTAACGCGCTGCGCTCGCTGTGCGCGAGCGGCGGATGCGGCGCGACGGTTCGCCCTACGTGCCGCATGTGCCGCTCGTCGTCGGTTCGCAGGCGAAGCTCGTGCTTCCGTTGCGGCGACGACGCGCGATGAACGAACAGCGTTTTCCTGCATGAGCAAGTGCTGCGTCGCTCATGCATGCATCTTTTCGGGCAGCGCCGGACATTTCATAGGGATCGCGAAATATCCGGCCATCGCCCGTGAATTTCTCTATTTCTTGAATACGCCGACGACGTCCTCGCCGTCGGATACGAGCAGCGCGTTGATGCGCCGCGTCTCCATCAGCAGCAATGCGTCTTCGACGCGCGTGCCGAGGCGCACCATCGCCGGATCGCTCGACATCAGATCCGCCGCGACACGGCGAAACAGCGCATCGCCATGCGTCTCGACCGCGCGCCGGATGTCGCCGTCGGTGATGATCCCCCAGCCCGTTTCGCATCGGACGATCGCGAGCCCTAGCCGGCCTCGCGTCATCGCTTGCAGCACGTCGATCGCCTGCGCGTGCGCGTCGACGAACGGCAGATCATGCGCGGCCATTTCGTCGTCGACCTTCGACAGCAAGCGGCGGCCAAGCGAGCCGCCCGGATGGAAGCGCGCGAAATTCTCCGGCCGAAAGCCGCGCGCCTTCATCAGCGTGACGGCGAGCGCGTCGCCCATCGCGAGCGCCGCCGTGGTCGACGACGTCGGCGCGAGCTGAAGCGGACACGCCTCCTGCTCGACGCCGACGTCGAGATGGCTGTGCGCCGCTCTCGCGAGCGTCGATCGCGCGTTGCCCGTCAGCGCGACGAGATGGTTGCGGTTGCTTTTCAAAAACGGAATCAGCTTGATCACTTCGTCGGTCTCGCCCGAATACGAGATCGCGAGAAACGTGTCGGCCGACGTCACCATGCCGAGATCGCCGTGATACGCCTCGCCCGGATGCATGAAGAAGCTCGGCGTGCCGGTGCTCGCGAGCGTCGCCGCGATCTTGCGCCCGATGATTCCGGATTTGCCCATCCCGCACACGACCACACGGCCGCTCGAATGCAGGATCGCGTCGACCGCGTCGCCGAACGACTCGTCGACGCGTGCGGACAGGCCCGCGAGCGCCCGCGATTCGATGTCGAAGACTTGTCGTGCGGAATCAAGGTAGTTGTGATGGTTCATCGGAGAGCAATCAAAGGCCGTGAGAAATGTTGTCGGATGCATTCGAGCGAGTCCGCGCTCGCGGGCCGTGCGCAGCACGTCGGAGCAGCCGCGCGCCGCGCCGCTAGATCATTGAACGACGTCATGCGCCCCCCATCGATCCAGCAGCGGGCGATACGCTTCGTCGAGCGGCAATCCCGAACGCAGCAGCACGTGCTCGGCGACTTCGCGCGCGACGCCCTCGCCGCCCACACGCGCGACCACGTAATCGACGCGCCGCTTGACGAGCGCGTGCGCGTCGGCGGGCGCGTACGAGACGCCGACCGACTCGATCACCGGCAGGTCGTTCACGTCGTCGCCGACGTAGGCGATCGCATCGTCGGCGAGCGCATGCTCCGCCTTGATGCGCGCGTAGCCCGCGCGCTTGTCGTCGCAGCCCGACACAAACACGTCGAAGCCGAGCTGCTGCGCACGCCAAGCGAGCGGCGCGCTGTGGCGGCCCGACAGAATGCCGCTGCGAATGCCGTGCGCGCGCAGCAGCGCGACGGCGATGCCGTCCTTCGCGTGAAAGCTCTTCATGAACTCGCCATCGCCCGTCACGTGCAGCCGGCCGTCGGTCAGCACGCCGTCGACATCGAACAGCACGAGCCGGATCGCGCCGCGATACGCAGGCGTGTTCATCGGATCTCGAGCGCAGGCATGCGCTTGACGAGATCGTCGATCGCCTTCATTTGCGACAGGAAACCTTCGAGCAGGTGCAGCGGCAGCGCGCTCGGCCCGTCGCAGCGCGCGTGATCCGGATCGGGGTGCGCTTCGAGAAAGAGCCCGGCGATGCCGACCGCCACGCCCGCGCGCGCGAGATCGAGCACTTGCCGGCGCCGGCCGCTCGACGCGTCGCCGAGCGGATCGCGGCATTGCAGGCTGTGCGTGACGTCGAAGATCACGGGGCAACCACCCGTTGTCTCCGCCATCTGCCGGAAGCCGAGCATGTCGACGACGAGATTGTCGTAGCCGAACGAGCTGCCGCGCTCGCACAGAATCACCTGATCGTTGCCGACCTCGCGGCATTTCGTCACCACGTGCTTCAGTTGCGTCGGGCTCATGAACTGCGGCTTCTTCACGTTCACCGGCTTGCCGGTTTTCGCGATCGCGACGACGAGATCGGTCTGGCGCGCGAGGAATGCGGGCACCTGCAGCACGTCCGCGACTTCGGCGACGGGCGCGGCCTGCTCGATTTCGTGCACGTCGGTAATCACCGGCACACCGAAGCGCTCCTTCACCGCGGCGAAGATCTTCAGGCCCTCGTCGAGCCCGACGCCGCGATACGAATGGATCGACGAGCGGTTCGCCTTGTCGAACGACGCCTTGAACACGAACGGGATGCCGAGCTTGCGCGTGACCGAGACATATTCGCTGCACACGTCGAGCGTGAAATCGAGACTCTCGAGCACGTTGATCCCGCCGAACAGCACGAAAGGCAGGTCGTTGCCGGCCGTCACGCCGGGACTGATTGCTACGTTCATAGGTCAAATCTCCAAATGAACCGTCCCGCACGCGCTGCGCGGCGATTTCGCGCGGCAGGCCCGCGTTCGGGACGGCGAATCATCAAGACGCGCGCGCGAGATGCGCCGCGTAGACCGGCGCCAGTTGCCGGAAAAAGCGTTCCTCGCCGAAGCGCTCGCGGGCTTCGCGCTGCGCCACAACGGCGAGGCGCGCGCGCAGCGCCGCATCGCGGTCGATCGACGCGAGCAGCTCGACCGCGTCGTCGGCGCCGCGAAATATCGCGCCAGTTTGCAAATGCCGTATGACATCGACGTTTCCCGCGCAGGCCGACGCGACGACGGGCAAGCCGATCAGCATCGCTTCGATGACCGACACGGGCATGCCTTCCCATGACGACGTCGACAAATATACGTCCACGCGCCGCAATCGTGCGACGACTTCCGCTCGGCCGAGCCAGCCGGCAACCTCGACGCCGGCATCGCGCAATTCCGCCTTGAGCGCGGCGTCGCCGTCGCCGATCCAGGTGAAACGCATGCGCGGGCCGTGCAAGCGGCGAGCGATCTCCGCGAACAGATGCGGATTCTTCTGCGGGCGGATGCCGCCGACCGTCACGACTTGCAGCACGGGCTCGCGCGCGTCGGCTGGATCGGCGTCTACGGGCGGCGGCATCGCGCCGACCGCGTTCTCGACCACCACGACGGGCTGCCGCAAGTGTGCGCGAACCGCGTCGCGCTCGCTGTCCGAGCAAGCGATGTAGAGGCACCGCTTCACGCACGCGATCCGCTCGAGCACGACGAACGCAAGCCGCTTGATCGCCGAAATGTCACGCCGCATGAACGAGATGCAGTGCGGGCTGTAGAAGAACGCCGTCCGCCGTAGCGCGAACAGCGATGCGATTCGCCCGAGGAATCCCGCGAACGACGAATGCAGATGCACGACGTCCGGCCCGATGCCGATCAGCGTGCGCCGGAGTTCGAGCAATGCCGGCGGCAGCGGCACACCTTTCATTTGAATGTGGCGCAGCTTGACCGTCGCATCGAACAGCGCATGAAAATCCGCGGGCGTATCGGGCCGGATCGAGTAGACGACGTGCACGTCGTGTCCCTCGCGCGCGAGGCGATTCGCGATCAGGCACACCATCGACAACGTGCCCGTCGCGCTCGATTCGAGAACCTGAACGATCTTCATCCGCGCGCGCCCGCCTCGCGTCGCACCGTCCTTCGACGGCATCGCGCGATGCCGCCTTTCCGCAACGCCGATCGTCATCGCGCACCTCGCATCGAAGACACCGCGTCGAGATGCGCGGATACGCCCGATTGCGCAATCACCGCAGTCCATCCGAGCCGCTTCAGCCGCGTCGGATCGTTGCGTTCCGCATGTAGCTGCGTCAACGGCAGCACCTCGTCGAATATCGATGCGCCCGTGACGTGAGACCGGATGCCGAGCGCCTTCACCGCTTCGACGTTCGACGGCGCATCGTTGCAGACGATCTTCTTGCCGAGCGCCGCATATTCGAGCAGCTTCGTCGGCGTCTGATAGCAGTGCGGGCGATGATATGGGAAATAGCAGACCGCATATTCGGAACGCTGCACGATCTTGAGCGCATCGCGCTGCGGCACGCGGCCGACGAACGCGATGCCTTCGACGCGCCGGAACGCATCGTAGATTTCCGGCTCCGGCTGCCCGACCAGCACGAGCGTATCGCGCGCCGTGCGCGGCGCGTCGCGATACGCGGCCAGCACCTCGTGAAAGCCGCGTTCGCGGCTCATCTCGCCGATGTAGCAGAAGCGTCCGGCCGGACCGTCGCCCGCCGGTTCGTTCGCGATCCCGAAGATCCAGTCCGGCACGCCCATCGGCAGCAGCAGCGACGGCACGCCGTCGCGAAACGCCATCGCGTCGAGCATCCGCGCGTTCTGGAAGATGCGCAGATCCGGCTTCACGTTCAATGCGCGCTTGAGCGCGTCCTTGACGGCAGCGAGCCGGCCGACCGACAGCGACCGGTAGTCGTGAATCACGAACCGCGCGGGCGGCAGCGAACGATAGAAGCCCATGATGCACCACAGGATGCAGTTGCTTCGGTCGCCGAACCGCGCATACGCGCTCGCATCGCCGTCGTGCACCTCGAAGCCGCGCTGGCCGAGAAAATCCCGGTACGCGGCGATTTCCGGGTAGTTCGCCTTTCCCGGGTGGACGATGAATACCTTCATGCTGCGCTCTTCTCCTTCTCGAGCACGCGCGCCGGCACGCCCACCGCGACGCCGCCGTCCGGCACGTCCCGCAGCACGACGGCGCCAGCGCCGATGCGCGCGCGGTTGCCGATCCGAATCTCGCCGAGCGCGACGCTGTGCGCGCCGAATTCGACGTCGTCGCCGACAGTCGGCACGCCGCTGTACGTGCCGTCGGGCCGCAGCGTGTTGCCGATCGTCACGCCGTGCCGCATCACGCAGCGCTCGCCGATCTCGCAATAGCCGTTGATGACGAGCCCCGTGCCGTGATACAGCGTGAGGCCCTTGCCGATTTTCGTCTTGACCGGAATCTCGATGCCCATGATCCAGTCGCAGACGACGATGTAGAGCGCGATCACCGGCGCGCCGAGCATGAGCGTCAGCCTGCTGCGGCACGCGAGATAGTTCGCGATCCGGAAGAACACGACGACGCAGCGCGTCTTGAAGAACGCGTTGCGCCGGCAATCGTCGACAATCGCCTCGATCGTCTGTTTCAAGGTCGTGCGCATGTCAGTGCTTCATCGAAAACACGTTCCTCGCCGCGCGCGGTGCGATCTCGCCTGTGCCGAAGTAATCGATGCCGTCGATCAGGAACGAATGGATGTACTTGAGGAGCCGCGTGCGGTCGAATTCCTTGTAGAAGCAGCGGCCGAGCGACACGACCGGCTTGCCGTACAGGAGCGCCTCGAGTCCGACCGTCGAATTGATCGTGACGACCGAATGCGCATGCTTGATGAGATCGGTGGTCGGCGACGTGACGAGATCGAAGTGGTAGACGCGCTGCATCCGCACCACTTCGTCGATCACGGCGGTGTCGCACTCCGCCGGATGCAGCTTGACGATCAGATCCGCGCTCTCGTTCGCCGCATGCTCGAACGCGAGCTGAATCGCCTTCAGGTTATCGACATCCGAATGCAGCTTGATCTGCGTATCGCCCGATACCTGCAGCGGCAGGAACACGTAGCGCAGCGCCGACAGCGCCTTCACCGTCAGCACTTTCGCCTGGGCCGGCGCAATCGCCCCATTGGTCGCGCGCACCGTGTTCAAACGTTTGCGCGCGACGCCGCGCGTTGCGAGCTTCAGCGCATAGTTGACGGCCGACATCGCCTTGCGCTTCCACGACGTGCGCGCCTGCGGCAGCGGCCTTGCCTTGTACTGTTCGTAGCGCGCGAGCCAGCGGCGATGCGCGTCTTCGGTCGGCATCGGGAGGCCGTCGATCACGGCCGGGTTGCGGCTGATCGACGACAGCGCGTTCACGCCGAGCCGGTCGACGAACAGCTTGTCCGGCAGGTTCGAGATTTCGACGAACTTCGTCGGAATCCCGTGCGCCGCGCACGCATGCGCGACCGCCCGGCAGACGAGCTGCTGGCCGTTCCACATCAGGCACTGCGAAATCAGATGGCGACGGAACACGCCGGACATCGCCGCGACGATCGCGGCCGCATCGGCGCGTGCGAGCTCGGACGTCATCTGCCCGTTCAGCACTTCGATCGACGCGTCGAAACGAATCGCGCCCGCGGCATCGCGTGCGGCGGATGGCGGTGCGCCGCGCCGCAAATAGACCGACCGGAATCCCGCACCCAGCGCCATCAGGTGCGCGACCGGCTCGCTCGTCGCGAACAGAAAGTCGAACTCCTTTCTGACCGCCTTCACGAGCCGCGCGGCGAAGTAATAACGTTCCATGGAATCGACGACGACGACAATCATGATCTGCGCTCAACGAAGAAATGGAAGAAACGTCATGCGCCGGCGCGCCGACGCGACACGCTGCCGTTCATCACGCTGAACGTCAGCGCGATGCCGGCGATCATCAGCACGGCGCCGGAAAACGAGAACAAGCGCACGCTCGCGAGCACCGACAGATTCGCGAGCTTCGCCGTGCACAGCGCGCCGGCAAGCACGGCGCCGGACCCGAGCTGAAACAGGAAATCGATGCGCTGCGCGCGCGCCGCGAGGAAGATCTGCGACAGCGGCACGTAGATCATCTGCAATGCGAAGAGCGGGATCATGCATTGGAAGAATGCGATCGCGCCGCTCCAGCGCGCGCCGAAGAAGAGTTCGACGAGCGGGCCGAACAAGAGCGCGCCGCCTGCCGCATAGCCCGCCGCGAGCAGCGCGAGCGATCGCGCATATGCGCCGAACACCTTCGGCACCATCGTGTGCGCGTCGTCTCGCGCCATCGCGGCCATCGCATCGCGCCGGAACACACCGCCCAGGCTCTGCGCAATCAGCGACACGGGAAAGAAACCGAGCCGATACGCGGCCGCGAAATAGCCGGCGCTCTGCGCATCGAACCAATGCGGAATCACGATCGCGAGCGCATAGGTCAGCACCGAGCCGCAGAGCGTCGACGGCAGGATGTACTTCGCGAACCGGCTGTGCTCGACGAAGAACGCGCGCGTCACTGCAAACGAATAGCCGCGCCGCTTGCCGTGCAGCGCGACCGCGATCAGCAGCAGCAGCGCGACGAGCGCCGTCACCGCCGTGTATGCGCCGAATGCATCGATCGGTCCGAGCGCCGGCACGAGCACCGTGACGGCAATGCAGACGAGAAACGATCCGTTCACGGCAATCCGGCTCGCGGCGATCCAGCCATAGCGCCTCAGGCTGTTCAGATAGCCGCCCGCAGCCAGTTGGACGAACACCGCGAAACCGTAAGCGGCGACGACATACAGCTCCGCGCGGCCCGCGACGAAGATCGCCGCGCAGCCGAGCGCGACGATCGCGATGCTCAGCGCCATCACGTTGACGAACGCGTTGAACGAATCGGCCGGGCTGTCGCTCACGCAAGCGAGCTCGTAACGGCACGCGAGCAGCGTGCCGGCGAACGTCGCCAGCGCGAGCAGATAGTTGAAGTGGCCGAGCGCCTCCGGCCCCTGAAAGCGCCCGATCAGCGAGATGCAGCCGAAGATCGCGATCTGCCCGGCGACGACGCCGCATAGCGACACGATCGAATCGCGGACGCGGATCATCTTCGCGCCCCCGCGTTCGAATGCGCGCGCGACGCGCACACGGTTCCGCCGCGACGGCGACCGGCATCGCATCCGCTTGCCCGCGAGTCGGCGTCACGCATCCCGCTTCGCTCCATATTCGTACGCGACGTAGCGATAGCCGCCGTACTTCGATCCGTAGCCATACTGACCAAGGCGCGGATTGATCCCGTTGAACACGATGCCGCTCAGGCGCACGCCGTTTTGCGCGAGCCGCTTCGCGGATTCGGATATCTCGCCGAGCTTCGTCGAGCCGGCGAGCGCGACGAGGAACGCGGTGCCCGCCGTCGCGGCGAGAATGCCCGTATCGGCCACCGCGAGCACGGGCGGCGAGTCGATCACGACGACGTCGTAGCGCTTCGAGAGCGCATCGATCAGCGCCGGCACGCGCGCGTTGAGCAGCAGCTCGGCCGGGTTCTTCGGCATCGCGCCCGTCGAGATGAAGTCGAGTCCGTCGATCACGTCGCGATGCAGCACGTCGTCGAGCTGCGCGGCATCCGCGATCAGTTCGGAAAAGCCCCTGCCGCGCGCAAGGCCGAGATAGTCGTTCAGATGCCCTTTGCGGATGTCGCCGTCGATCAGCAGTACGCGCTTGCCCGCCATCGTCAGGACGGCGGCGAGATTCGCCGATACGAACGACTTGCCGACGCCGGGCGCGGGACCCGCGATCACGACGACGTTGTTCTTCGCTTCGAGCATCGCGAACTGCAGCGCCGTACGCAGGCTGCGCAGGCTTTCGACGGCCGGCTCGTCCGGGTGCACGACGGACAGCAGCGACATCACGCGCGCCTTGCGCTTCGCGCGCTCGGTCAGCGCCCGCTGCTGTTCGCTGCGCGGCACGGTCGCGTAGACGTTCAGGCCCAGGCGGCGCTCGATCTCGTTCGGATCCGAGATGCCATGGAACAGCATCGACCGGCCGACCGCCGTCCCGCAGCCGGCGATCACGCCGAGCAGCAGCGACGCGAGCGCGACGAGCGCCTTCTTCGGCTTGACGGGCACTTCGGGCACCGCGGCCGTATCGACGAGCCGCACGTTGCCGACCTTGCCCGCGCGCACGAGCTGCAACTGCTGCATGTTGTTCAGCAGCGCCGTGTAGAGATCGGTGTTGACTTTCACGTCGAGCATCAGCCGCACGATCTGCTGCTGCAGGTCCGGCAGACGCTTGATCTGCTGCTCGGCCGTGCCGCGATAGCCGTCGAGCGCCGCGATCTGCTGATCGACCGCGACGACGCCCGGGTGTTTCGGCGTGAAGCGCGACAGCAGCTCCTGCCGCTTCTGCTGCAGTTCGAGCAGGCGCGTCTTCGCGTCGGCGGATTGCGCGAGCGCGAGCTTCGCCTCTTCGGTCAGATCGACGGTGCCGTGCTCGTCGCGCAATTTCGTCAGGCGTGCTTCGGAATCGGTGAGCTGCTGCTTGAGCGTCGGCAGCTGCCCGTTGAGGAACTCGAGCGATTGCGCGGCTTCCGCCGACTTGCGCTGGATGTTCTGCGCGATGTATTGCCGCCCGATCTCGTTGAGCGCGCGGCTGACGAGCTCGGGATCGGTGTCGCGCAGGCTCGCGACGACGACGTCCGATTGCTTGACGCGCTCCTGCACGTCGAGGTTGTCCTGCAGATCCTCGATCGTGCGCAGCCGCGAGTTGCGCACGAGCGTAAACGCCGCGCCCGGCTTCGCGGCGACCGAATCGACGCGCAGCGCGATCGCCCCGCCTTTCGCCGGAAAGCGTTCGAGCTTGCCGACGACGCCTTCGACGCTGCGATCGAGATCGCCGCCGTCGAGCCGATAGCGGCGCGCATCGAGCATCGTCAGCTCGAACGCGTCGCCTTCCATCGCGCGCGGCACGTCGAACATCGCGACGTCGATGTGCTCCTGGCCCCACGCATAGCCGCCGAAGCCGGCGAAGCCCGGATTAGACAGCCCTTCGCTGCGGCGTGCGAGCCAGTTGCCGATGACCGGAAAACGCTTCGGCTTCGCATCGATGAAGAGCTTCAGATTGTCGACCGCGCGCGAGACGACGAGCCGCGACGCGAGAATCTGCGTCTCGGCCGCCGCCGACGATTTCACGTCGAAGAGCGACGACACGTCGCCGAGCAGGCTTTTTGCGGCGGACGTGTCGGGGCTGTCCTCGACCTGGATCAGGATGTCCGCCTGATAGACCGGCTTGCTGAGCACCGCATACGCGCCGCCGATGACGAGACAGCCGAACGCGATCGCGGCGATCAGCCGCCAGCTTTCGATCAGGATGTCGAGAATGGCGATGAAATCCGTATCGCCGTCGCCCTCGGCGGGCGCTTGTGTATCGGATGGATTGGAAGTCATGTATCGGGATCTTGGGGATTCGGTTCCGCGCGTTCGCGCGATCGTTCACACGAGCCGCAGTCGCGACAGCCAGCCGTTCACGCCGAGCTCGATGAGCCGTGCGGACCGCTCGAACACGAAGCGCGGTTGACGATAGGGATCGTGGACGTCGAAGTTCTCGTGCTCGCCGATGCGAAATACCTTGCCGCGCGCGAGCGGATACTGATCTTCGACGAGCCGGCGCTGACCGCGGTCCATCACGAGAATCAGGTCCGCCGATGCGCACTGCGCGCGACCGAGCTGCTGCGCGCGATGCGCGGAGAGATCGATGCCGCGCTCGCGCATCACGTCCTGCGCGAACGGCGCGGCCGGCAGCCCGACGAGCGCGTTGAAGCCCGCCGACGTGACCGTGCGGCCCGGCAGCGCCGCGGCGAAGAACGCGGCCGCCATCGGGCTGCGGCAGAGGTTGCCTTCGCAGACGACGAGAATCGATTCGATCATTTGGTCACGACCGCCGCGGTCAGGCCGGCGTTGATCGCCGGCAGCAACAGGCTGAGCACGCGGCTGAACCGCACGAGGCCGTTGCCGTCGACGTAGACGATGTCCTTCGGCTCCAGCTCGAACTGGTTCGCGAGCACCATCGCGACGGGCGAGCTCGCGTCGAGCCGGTAGACGTGCGGCTTCGCATCGAGCGAGCCGCGGATCACGTACATCTGCGCCGCGTCGGCCGTCGACGCGTTCAGGCTGCCCGCCTGAGACAGCGCCTCGCTCAGCGTCAACCGGCCGTTGCGCATCGGCAGCGCGGTGACCGGCTTGTTGACTTCGCCCATCACGAACACGCCGCTCTCGTCGCGCGGCGGGATGCGCAGCAGATCGCCGTCCTCGAGGACGACCCGCGACGGATTGATTCCCTGTCCGGCGCCCGACAGATCGATCCGCTGCTCGACGCCGTCGCGCACGAGCATCACGCGGCGCTGGTCGGCACTCGCCGAGAAGCCGCCTGCGCGGCTCACCGCGTCGTACAGCGTCATCGGAATGTCGTTGAGCGGCTGCGAGCCGGGCGCATGCACTTCGCCCTCGATGTAGACCTGCTTCGCACGGAACGACGCGACGCGCACCGTCACCTGCGGATCGCGAAACGTTTCCGCGAGCTTGCGCGCAAGCCGCGCCTGGACCTGCTCGGGCTTCAGCCCCGCCACGGCGATGCGCCCCACGTACGGATACTGGAGCGTGCCGTCCTGATCGACGACGAAGCCCGCCGGCGCATCGGCCGCGCGTGCGGTCGACTGCTGCTGCGTGCCGAGCGCCGCCGCGAGCTCGGGATGATCCCAGACCGTGATCTGCAGCACGTCGCCGCGCCCGATCGTGTAGCCGGGCGCCGGCGACGCGAGATCGGGCGCGCCGTGCGCACCGCGCTGCGCATCGCGCAGCGTCCGAATCAGATTCAGGTCGATGTCGGTAATCGGAACCGGCAACTGCTCGCCGTGCGGCTCGCGGCCGGCCTCGGCCGACGCGCCCGCTGCCGCGCTCGATACCGGCACGTTCGCCGGCTGCTTCATCCGCATGCCGGGCGCGATGCCGCATGCACCGAGCGCCGCGCATAGCGGCACCCACATCGTCAACAAGCGCACGCGCGCGCCGCACGTGCGTCTCGGCGGCGCGCCGCCGCCTGCTTCCCCCAGACTACCCATCTATACCTCGATCCACTTTCTAGTTCTGGCCTGTTCCGGCCGCCGATCGTCGCACGGAAGGCGCTCAATACGCGCCCGATCCACGCAGAACCACGTTGACCGTCTTCAACAGGATGTACAGGTCGCGGCGAAGCGACCATTCCTTCACGTACGACACGTCGAGCGAAACGCGTGTCGCGTAATCGGTGTCGTTGCGGCCGCTCACCTGCCACAGCCCCGTCATGCCAGGCTTCGCCGCGAGGTAGTAGCGGACGTCGTCGCCGTAGCGCGCAAGCTCGGCCTCGACGATCGGCCGCGGCCCGACGAGGCTCATCTCGCCCTTCACGACATTCAGCAGCTGAGGCAGCTCGTCGAGACTGCTGCGACGCAGGAAGCGGCCGATCCGCGTGATCCGCGCGTCGTTCTTCAACTTGAATTCGCGCTCCCATTCCGCGCGCGCCTGCGGATCGCGCTCGAGCAGCGCCTTCAGCACGGCGTCCGCGTTCATCACCATCGAGCGGAACTTCAGGCACTTGAAGCGGCGGCCGTC
Source organism: Burkholderia oklahomensis C6786 (assembly GCF_000959365.1). Taxonomy (NCBI): domain Bacteria; kingdom Pseudomonadati; phylum Pseudomonadota; class Betaproteobacteria; order Burkholderiales; family Burkholderiaceae; genus Burkholderia; species Burkholderia oklahomensis. Next base: position 2,522,961 of record NZ_CP009555.1, on the reverse strand, counting down.
TCGTCCGATGCGCACATGCCCGAACACGGCGGGCCCGCCGTCGCGCTTGACGAGGAATGCGATTACGGCGAGCACGGGCGACAGCACGGCGATCAGGCACGACGCCGCGGCGACGTCGAACGCACGCTTGACGATCCGCTTCGCGACGCCCGAGGTCCTCATGCGTTGCGCGACATGGCCCACCTGGTCGAACGTCGCGGCCTTCACCTTGCGGCTCGCGCGCTCGACGATGCCGAAGATCGCGAGCGTGACCGCGCGAAAGATCAACAGCCCGATACCGCTCGTCACCGTCCAGTACACGAACCACGCGCTCGACAGGATCTGCGCACGGCGCAGCACGTACAGCAGCGCGACGGTTCCGCCTTGCACGACGAGCCAGGCGAGTACGGTGCGGCTGATCAGATGCACGGGCGAGCGCCGCTTCGACGTCTCGTAGATCCCGCACGCGGGAAAGACCGACAGCGACAGCGCGGCGGCGAACGCCACCAGCGATCCGTCGAAGATCTGCGCGTGCGAGCTGCCGGACGCCTCGATCAGAATCGGGAGGAACGCGCCGATTACGATCAACGCAATGTCGACGACTCGGGGAAATATCGCTGGCATAGTGAACCTCGATTGCGTTTCGTCAAGAATTTGCTTCGTACTTCTACATTCATGCCCGATGTGCCCGCGCCTCGCACATCGCGTCATCAATGAATCGGAATCCGAATCCGAATCGACGAGCGTCCGGTCTTCATCGCCCGGAATCGACCGAGCGTCGCTCACGGCTTCGCACGCGAGCGTGGCGAAACGAAGGTTGGGGATGAAACGACGGACGCGGCGTACCGCTTGTTATGAAACCGACCCGCTCAGGTGCGAAACGAATTCGGTGCATGCGAGATCCGCGTCCGAGCCGCGACTGCGCTCGATCGCGCGATACTCGGTCGGCGACATCGACATGTGCTGGCGGAACAGCTTCGCAAGACGATCGCCGCTGCCGAGACCGGTGCGCCGCGCAATCTTGTCGACCGGAAGATCGGTGTGCACGAGCATGTGGCGCGCGTGTTCGAGCCGGACTCGCTGCACGAACTCCGACGGCGTCACGCCGATCTCCTGCTTGAAGCGCCTCAGGAAATTTCGTTCGCTCATCGCCGCCGCGTGCGCGGTGTCGGCGATCGAAATGCGGTTTGCGCTGTTGTCGCGCAGTTGCTGGACCGACGCGCGAATCAGCTTGCTCGCGCGCGCCTCGCGGGACGCAAACGCCGACTCGGCGGGCCGCGCGTTCATCGCCGGGCACAGGCATTCGGCGACTTCGTGCGCGGCGCCGTCGCCGCAATCGTGCCGAATGATCGCCAACGCGGCCGAGAATGCCGCGCGCTCCGCCGCCGTCGGGCGGGATTTTCCGGAGGATGCGGCGCCGGAGAGCATCGTGTCGATCGACAGATCGTCCGCCGCCGCGTCGCCGCGCTCGCGATTCGCGAGCCCCATCAAGCGCTTCGTGCCGCCCGAGGCTCCGACGTGGGCACGCGCGCAGCGCAGCCAATCGGATACCTTCTCGTCGTCGCGATCGGCCGCATCCGGCTCGCCGATCGCGAAGATCGCATGCACGCTTTCGATCGCTCGCTCATGCAGCGGCTGGGTCCAGACGGGTATGCCGGACGACGAATACACCGCGCCGCCCTTCGCCGACAGCAGCAGCATCTCGTAGTCGCCGCCGGGATCCACGCCGGCGTCACGAAAGCGATTGGCGAGATTGAATATTTCCGCGATGCGTCCCGCCTGCATCAACGAAAAGCTATCAAACAAGACGACAGCGATTCCTTTTCGGTAGCACACGCCTCCGAAAGCTGCACCACGACTCACGTGTGCTCCCATCCGACCAATGTTGAACGCGCATTCCATCCCGCCGGCCCTTTCCACTCATTCAGCAATGTCAATTCTGCGGCGCATCATATTCCTTCAAATAGACGTAACAACCTTTCTGTCCGATTACGATGCAATGTTGGCGGATTGACTCTGGACGCCGATTCCGCCATTTATCCTTCGCGTCAATTCGATTTGACGTGAACTTGCACCGAAGAGCGCTTGCGGGCTAGTCGATTTCGGACAATCTTTCGGCAACCGAATCATCGTCGGCATGCGAAGCTTCCGATAAAGACGACTGATCAATGCGGGCGCCGCAGATGCTGCGCCCGCACTCGCCGTCCAGGCAAATCAGGCATGTCGTTCGGATTCGACGGCCCCGCAGCTCCGCCGTTTTCGCGGCCTCCCGTCTCCGCGCCGCGCGGTTGGTTCTTGTAGGAGGAATATGACGGAATCGCGCGCCGCATACGTCGCCGCGGCGCCGACTCTATCGAATTTGCCCCCGTATCGCATGTTTTTTTACATTTGGAATTGATCTTCCATTACTGGTCCGCCAATCGCCGCTGCGTATTTTTTCGATATCAATCTCATGCTTTTCGATAATGGACGGCAGAAGCAAATTTCGCATCGTACACAATGGGCGCGATCGCCGCAGTTCGGCAATTTCATTTATGCCCGCTACGACGCGCCACACACGCGAATTAACACGATGTACGCCAATTGAACAATGCGGCTGCCACATGCGCTTTCGTCGCACGAAACTGCAGCCATTCGCGTCATCGCCCTACAATACGGCGTTTTTTCTCGAGCGAATGCAAGCAATGTGGTCTGCCATCAGCGATCTCGGCGATGCCGCCTTGACCCTTCCTCTTTCCGCCGTCTGCTGCGCGTGGCTCGTCCGCTCGTCGCCCGAGCGGCGCCACGCGATCTCGTGGCTCGCGTTGCTCGCAACCGGCATGCTCGTCGTCGGATTGACGAAGATCCTCTATGCGGGCTGCGGCGTGCAGATTCGCGCGATCGGCTTCCGCGTCGTCAGCGGCCACACGATGCTCGCATCGGCAGTGTGGCCGATGGCGCTCCTGCTCGGCCTGCAGTGGCTGCGCACGGACATCGCGCTGACGGCGGGTCTCGCGCTCGCCGCGCTGATCGGCACGGCGCGCGTGTTCGACGAAGCGCATACGACGTCCGAAGTGATCGCCGGCTGGACGGTCGGCACGCTCGTCACGCTGTCGTTCGTGCGCTGGAAGGGAGCGCCGGCCGTATCGCCACGCTTGCGGCTCTACGCGTCGATTTCGATGCTGGCAGTGCTGGCCATTGCCTACGGCAGACACGCGCCGATTCAGGCGGCGATCGAGCAGTATTCGCCGTTCCTGTGCCGTCAACTCCCATGGTGACCGGCTGCCGCACCCAAGGTTAGTCGTCGATCGCCAAAACCCCGTCTCGATCGGACAGGCGCGCTCGCGCCGTCGCACGCATCGCTATACTCCCAGGCACCGCGCCGCATCGATACTCAAATCGGGCCGACGATGTCTTGCGCACGCATGCGAAGCGCGCCGCCGAGTACGACGCATACGAAGGCGCACGCGGAAGACGCGTGCACAGGCGTCGACGGCGTGCGGAACGGGCAGCGCCCGCATCGAGTGCGTGCGCGCCGACGGCCTCGCCTCGGCGGCTCGCCGCGCGGCGCATACGCGTTCGACGCGCCGCCTTCGAGCGACGCGGCTCGGGGATGCGCACGCCGCTCACGAACAACGGAGTTTCCATGCGACGCGCGAGCGTTCCCACCCTGCTCTTCGCCGCCAGCGCCTGCTTCTTCTCGCTGAATGCGTTCAGCGTGCGCGCAACCTTCGCGGCCTATGCGCTGATCGTCATCCTCGCACTGTTCCGCGCGCCGACGCTGTTCGCGCGCCAGCGTCGTCTGCCCGCCATCGCCGCATACTGGATGCTCAGCGTGAGCATCGCGTTCATCGTGTCCGCGTTCGGCGATTTCTACGCGAACTCTTACGTCAAGTTCGTGCTGATCGAAACCTACATCGCGCTCGCGTTCTGGTTGTTCGCAAGCGGCGTGCTGTCGATGCGTTCGCTCGAACGGACATGCGAAACGCTGATCTACGTGCACGCCGCGTTCTTCATCGTGCAGCTCGGCTGCTACCTGATCTCCGGCCATTTCATCGACTTCGACAGCTACGTCCGCGAAAGCGATTCGGAAGCGCTCTACGCGACGAAGGCGCTGAGCGACAGCCTCATCTCGATCCGCGCGCTCGGCCTCTACTCGGAACCGTCGTTCTATGCGATGACGGTCGTGCCCGCAGGCGTCGTGCTGCTGCTCGCGAAGCGGCGCATGACGGCGGCGGCGATCATCGCGTTCGCGACCGCGCTGCTGTCGTTCTCGATCGCGGCGATCATCATCTGCGCGCTGCTGTTCGGCGTGCACTTCCTCGCGGGACGCACGTCGATCCGGATCAAGCTCGTGATCGTCGCCGTCGCGCTCGCGATCGCGCCGGCGATGTACAGCGTGTATGACAAACGCGTGAATCAATCCGCCGACTACGACGCGGTCGCCAGCCGCACGCTCGTGCTGCGCGAGCTGAGCACGCGCGACGCGCTCGCCGGCGTGTTCGGCAACGGGCTCTTCTGGGACGAGCGGAACAATGTCGGCAAGACGCATCTGCGCGGCTATCAGGTGCGCGACAGCTCGTTCTACGTGTATCTGCTGTTCGGCACCGGCATCGTCGGCGTCGCCGCGTTCTTCGGCACGCTGTTCATGCTGTTCCGACAGCGCGGCCGCCGACGCTACCTGCTGTATCTGCTGCCGCTCCTGCTCTTCAAGTTCCACGCGCTATACGGCATGCTGTGGCTCACGCTGCTGATGTTCGTCGTCGCCGCCGGGCACGCCGAACGTTCGCCCGAGCGCCGCGAGCGGCCTGGCACCGGTACCGTCCGGCTGAGCGCGACCGGCGCGTCGGGCCCTTAGCGTCCGCCGCCGCGCGCGTGCCGATACGCAAAGGAGAATATCGATGACCACCCGTTGGATGCTCGCCTGCCTGTTCTGCGCGTGCGCCGTTGCATCGTCGGCCGCTCAAGTGCCGCCCGCCGCGCCGCCCGGCAGGGTGATCGCGCACAGCGCGGCGGCGACGCGCGTGTTCCTCGGCTCGCCGTCGCTCGTGATCCTGCCGGACGGCACCTACGTCGCGTCGCACGACATGTTCGGGCCGTCGGCGCTGCCCGACGAGGTGCACGTATTCGCGTCGCACGACGAGGGGCAGACGTGGGGGAAGCTGAGCGTCGTGACAGGTCAATACTGGTCGTCGCTCTTCGTCGTCGACGGCGCGCTCTATCTGATGGGCACCGATCGCTCGATGGGCGCGCCGGTGATCCGCCGCTCGACCGACGGCGGCGCGACGTGGACAACGCCCAGCGACACGCAGACCGGACGCTTCGCGCTGACCGGACGCTACATCACCGGGCCGGTGCCGGTGCTCGTCGAGCGCGGCCGCGTGTGGCGCGCATTCGAAGTCATCGAAGGCGGCGACCTGCGCTCGCTCGTGCTGTCCGCGCCCGTCGACCGCGACCTGCTCGACACGCGCAACTGGCGCGCGGCCAAGCCGCTGCCGTCCGATCGAACATGGCTCGACAGCAATTTCCTGACGTGGGAGGAAGGCAGCGTCGTGTCGACAGGCGAACGCGACCCGGCGATCGTGTTGCGCGTCAACACGAAGCACGGGCCGGAAAAGGCAGCGCTCGTCCACGTGCTCGCGGACGGCCGGTCGCTGTCGTTCGATCCGGCGCACGACTTCGTCGACTTTCCGGGCGGCGGCAAGAAGTTCACGGTCCGGTTCGATCCACGCTCGGGACGCTACTGGTCGCTCGCGAACGCAGTGCCGAACGAAGACGGCACCGCGAATCTCGAGCGCGTGAGAAACACGCTCGCCCTGACGTCGTCACCCGATCTTCGCCACTGGAGCGTCGAGCGCGTGCTGCTGCAGAGCGCGGACCGCCTGCGGCACGGCTTCCAGTATGCGGATTGGCAATTCGAAGGCGACGACATCGTCGCGGTCGTGCGGATGGCGTTCGACGACAGCGAAGGCGGCGCGCAGAACCAGCATGATTCGAACTACGTGACGTTCGTGCGGGTGCGCGATTTCCGGCACGCGGCGCCGGACAAGCGCGCCGAAAACGGTTCGCGTTGACGAGCGGCGCGCGCCGCTCGTCATGCGATGCGGCACGTCCGGCGCATCGCGCGCCGGACGTTGCCGAACTCAGCCGACGGCCACCGCAAGTCCTGCGTCCGCTTGCTGATTCGCGAGCGGCTCGATCCTGAGCGTATCGACGCGCACACTCGCCCCCGTCGGCACCCACACGCGGACCTCCAGATCGCTGATCGACGACGGAAGCTCGAAATCGAACTCGGCGATCGGCCCGTTCTTCTCGCCGGGCGTCACGTCGTGCCGCTTCAGCACTTGCGCGCCGCGATCCCACGTGACGTCCATCCAGCCGCCGTCCGGCGTGTCGCACCGGCCTTCGAGACTCACGACGTAGCGTCCGGCCGGCAGCGACGCATAAGGCCCGAACAGCAGAAAGCCCGCTTGCCCGGCGCTTGTCATCGCCCCTGCTTCACGCAGACCGATCTGCGTATACAGCCGGATGTCGGCGCCTCGATAGACTCTCGCGACGCTCGCGTCCGTCACCGTGAATTCGAGCGACAGCGGCGTGAATCCGTGCGCGTCGAACCCGCGCTGGCCATCGACTGCCGGCATCGCGACGAGGCGATAGCGGCCGCTCGCGCCCGGCGCGACGATGCGCATCGCCAGCGCCAGCGCCTCTCCCGGCGCGACGAGGTTGACGGGCAGCGGCGTCGGCTCCGGAGCCGATGCGACGACCTGGCCGGCGGCGTCGAGCCAGCGATACGACAGGTGAATCGGATTCAGGCTCGAGCTGACCCAGGTCTGCGTCGACGCGTTTTCCAGGCACACGGGCAAATCGAATGTCTCGCCGGCCGTCAGCTGGCCCAGCATTGCGTCGGTTTGCAGCCGGCCCGTGGCGTCGCGCAGCGTGACGGACACCACGTCGCCCACCCGCTGGCAGTCGAAGTCCACGGGCAGGCTCATGTAGCCGACGCTCGGCGTCGCACGCGGCATCACGACCTGAAACGGCACGAGCTTCTCGTAGTAGGCGAGCTCGTTGGTGCGCTCGTCGCGGCTGTCGGAGAACACGAATCCGGCCACGTACTGCCCTTCCGGCAGATTCGCGGCGAGGTAATAGCGCATGCAGTACGTCCCGCGCGTCAAGCCGACGAGCGGCCGGTTCAGCAGCGAATTGCTGCTGCCGAACGCCCAGCGCTCGTCTCCGTCCATGATCTGGATGCCGATGCCCAGTGCGGCGACGTCGACGTCGATCGAGAACACGATCGCGAAGCGCAGGATCTGCCCGTGCGAATACGTATCGCCGCCTTCGAGCGTCGCCGACACGAGCGAGAACTCCGGCATCGAGTACGCGCGGCTCGTCACGGGCTCGTACGGCTGCCAGCGGGCGACCTCGGGTGCGGCGACGATCGTGCGATGCGCACGCTCGCGCTGCCGGCGCTCGCGCAGCACGCGATAGAACTCGATATCGAGCGCGTTCAGCGTTTCCAGGTGCTTGCGCAGCGACGGCGTGATCTGTCCGACGTCCGGCCGCACGCGCGTCGCATTCACCTTGTCGATCCGCTGCGGCGCGGGTAGTCCGATCAGTGCGGCGACGTCCGACAGAAACGCAGGCATCGCTTCGTAAAACCCCCACACGTCGTATTGCTCGACGCTCGCGAGCGCGGCGGCGATCTTCTCGTCGTCCGTGCGCGGACAAACGCCGGCAATCGCGGCGAAGTGCTCGACGTACGGATTCCTGATGGCCTCGACGAACTCGGGTTCGAACGAGCGCCCGACCGACGCGCGGAAATCAACGTCGGGATCGTCTGGCAGCGCGGCGAATCGCCCGGCCTGCTCCCACAACTCCGGCAGCTGCTCGGCTTCGTGGTTATTCATCACGAAAAAGAGCCATGAAATCGCGCGGTCGATCGGCTCGCGTAAGCATGTCAAATATTGATACCGCGGATCGAGCCCCGTCCCCTGAAACGACACGTGCGCCGAAATGACCGAATACGCGCCGCCGTAGCGCCGAATCAAGTCAAGATGTCTTCCGATCAGGTTCGGCGTCACGCAGCCCGCGCCCAACGCCTTGCTCAGCCATGCATTGACCGCCTGCCCGGCAGTCTTGGGCAGATGATCGAAAATGACGCGGCCAGCAAAAACCTGCCGTTGCTCCTTCATGGTGGGAAATCCCCTCTTATGTCGCCGCGAGCATTGATCTCGATTTTCCGAAATTCTGACATAAAAATATGGCGTGTCATTTGTCGGAATCGCGTTGTTTTTCGCGAATGTCGCCGGCTCGCATCGGCCGGTTCCGATACCGCGACGGCGTCGCGGGAACGGCGGCCGCGCATCCCGTCGGCGCTCGCGCCGACGCCGCTTGCGCGCCCGCGACGAGGACCGCCGATGCGCGTCGACGGTCCATCGAAAGGTGGCCGTCCTATCATCACGAAGCGCCGCCGTCCCACCCCGGATCGCGCGCCGCCGCGATTGTCTCCCAATCAGTGCACAGGAAGCGCAACATGACAAAAGCCGCCTTCGCCGCCCTCGCCGTTCTGGCCTCGCTGGGCGGCCTGCCCGCGCTCGCGGCGGCGCAGGCCGCCCCGTCCGCCGCGCTGCTCGCGGACAATCCGGCCGCGGGCAAGCCGCCTGCCGCGGCCGCCCGCCCGCCGATCGACGCGCCGGCGGAAATGCGCTTTCAGCAAAAGGGCGCGGGCAGCGTGCCGCGGCCGCTCGCGGTGAAACTCGCGGACATCATCAACGGCGCCGACTTCGGGATGCTGTGCAACGGCTCGAACGACGACACGGCGGCGCTCAACCGCGCGCTCACGTATGCGGCGAGCGTCGCGCCCGCCGTCGTGAACCTGCCGCTGTCGAGCACGCGCTGCGTGATCACGGGCACGGTCACCGTGCCGGAGAACGTCACGCTCGCCGGCGCCCGCGGGCAGCGCGCGAGCCTGTCCGCCGGCGCCGCGAATCTGAATCCGATGATCTCGCTCGCCGGCAACGGCTCAGCGATCCGCGACCTCTACATCAACGCGTCCGCATCGGGCGCCAACTCACGCGGCGCGACGATCGCGGTCAAGAACGTCATCGCGCCCGTGATCGCCGGCGTCTACATCCAGGGGCCGTTCGTCGGCATCGATCTGAACGGCAATCAGGCGCTCGTCGAGCAGACGATCGTCAACGGCGTCAAGGGCGCGGGCAGCATCGGAATCCGGGTCGGCGCGCTCACCGCGCACGCCGAGACAGTCGACGCGCGCATCGCGCACACGACCGTCATCGGCGATCGCGCCCAGCCGGGCGACGTCGCGATGCAGATCCTCGACGCGGGCGGCCTCCTTGTATCGGAGTCCGACATGCTGTTCACGAAGATCGGCACGCAGATCGTTCCCGGCGCAAATCAATGGGTCGCGTGGGCGAGCCTGAACAACACGTACGTCGGCGACACGAACGCCGTGAACGCACTCGAGATCGATACGAGCGCACCGACCGGACGCGTCGAAGGCCTCGAATGCAGCGCATGCTGGACCGCGTCCGCGCAGTCGGACAACATCCTGATCAAGAACACGGGCGGCGGGCTCGTGTCGGAGATTCACTTCAACGGGCTGCGCAACTACAACGGCGCGTCGAACGGCGCGAACGTCAAGGCGGGCGCCTTCGTCACGTTCGACGCGAGCCGCTTTTGCGGAAATGGGCGCGGCAACGGCGCAGCGGCGAACATCGTGTACGGCCCGAACGTGAGCTCGTATGCGGTGCGCGGCTCCGAGCTCGGCGGCAGTTGCGGCGGGCTCTTCAAGGCGGCGCCGCGGCACGGGATCGTGCTTGCCGGCGACAACGCGGGCGGGCTCATCAGCGGCAACGATTTCAGCGGCTCGAAGACGCCGATCGCGGGCGCGCCGACGGGCGACAGCATCGTGTCGTCGAATCTCGGAATCGACACCGCGCCCGCCGCGATCGCGAGCGCCGCGACGATCGACGTGCACACGGCGCCCGTCGTGATGCTGACCGGCAGCGCGAAGATCAGCACGATCAGGCCGGCGTGGAACGGGCGCACGCTGAAGCTGATTCCGACGAAGGGCGCGGCCAGCTTCGCGACGGGCGGCAATCTTTGCAACGCGGTGACGTCCGCGCAGAACGTGCCCGTCGATGCGTATTTCAACGGCAGTTGCTGGAATCTGAAGTGAGCGACGCGGTCGATGCGGCATGTGCGCGCCGTGCTCCGCGCGCGCGGCGCCGCGAGCGCAATTGTTCGCGCTACGAAATGCCCGTCGCCTGCGATGCGGTCGCATCGGCGTCGCGCGCGATCGTCGGTCGATTGCTTGGCGGTCCTTGAAGACCGCCGTCGGCGCGATACACGCTGCATCGCGCATTCGCCGCTCGCCGTCCGTGGGCGCCGCCGATTTTCCGGCTCAGTGCGGCGCCTGCGCGCGCAACGCGGATTGCCGCGGCACGCCGCCGAAGCGCATCCGAATCGACGCGAGCTCGCGCGGCAGGCGCGCGGACCGCGGACGCGCACGCGGCATCTCGACGAAGCCAAGGCGTTCGTAGAGCGCGCGGGCACGCACGTTGCTCGTCAGCACGTCGAGCACGACATCCCTGCCCGCTTCCGCACGAAACGTGCCGGCCCGCATCGCATCGTCGAACAGCGCGCTGAATGCGCCGCAGCCGCGCACGCGCTCGTCGGTCGCGCAATGCGCGATCAGGGTCTGCGTGCGCTTCGGCGCGGGCAGCTCGCTTTCGAGCACGAGCCCGCGCAGCAGCATCCGGATCGTGCGCACCGGGCCGAAGAAGCGCAGCAGCGTCCACGCGACGTGCAGATCGTCGAAGGCGGTCGCGCGTCCGTCGTGCGCGGCGAGCACCGCGCCGACCGCACCGTTCTCTGCGACCGCGACGCGATGACGCCGCCACGAAAAACGCCCGTGCTTCGACGCGAATGCGAACGCGAGGAATGCGATGCATCGCGCGGGCGATTCGCCGAGGAAGTAGCCGAATTCCCGCACGCCGGATTCGAACACGAGCGGCGCGCACGCATGCGCATCGCTTGCGGCGGCCGCGCGAAAACGCCACGAAGACATGCGCCGCGCGGCTTCGCCCGAAGCGCCGCGCTCGCCGTCGACTGGCCGGCTCGCCATCGTCGCCTCAGCGCGCGAGCCGCACGAGCGCCGCGATCGTGCGCTCGATCTGCTCGGGCTCGTGCGTCGAGCAGATGAAAAAGCGCAGGCGCGCGGCCTTCTCTTCGACGGCCGGATAGAAGATCGGCTGCACGTTGATGCCTTCGTCGAAGAGCGCGTTCGCCCATTGCGCGGCCTTCAGCGAGCTGCCGGTGATGACGGGCACCACCGCATAGCCTTCGCTCGTGCCCGTGTTGAGGCCGGCGTCGCGCGCCTGCGTGAGGAACTGCAGCCCGCGCTCGCGCAGCGTCGCGATCCGCTGCGGCTCGGCCTGCAGGCGTTCGAGCGCGGCGAGCGACGCGGCCGCGAGCACGGGCGACAGCCCGACGCTGTACAGAAAGCCCGGCGCGAGATGGCGAAGAATGTCGATGAGCGGCTGGCAGCCGGCGATGAAGCCGCCGCAGCCGGCGAGCACCTTGCTCAGCGTGCCCATCCAGAGATCGACGTCGGCGGAACGCACGCCGCAGTGCTCGCGGATGCCCTTGCCGTTTTCGCCGAGCACGCCGAGCGAGTGTGCTTCGTCGACCATCAGGAACGCGCCGTAGCGCTGCTTGATCTCGACGAAACGCGCGAGGTCCGGCAGATCGCCGTCCATGCTGTAGAGCCCTTCGATCGCGACGAGCACGTGCCGGTATTCGCGCCGCGCACGCGCGAGCAGCGCGTCGAGCGCGCGCCAGTCGTTGTGCGGAAAGCTCAGGCGCTTCGCGCCGCTCAGCTGCGCGCCCTGCACGATGCTGTTGTGCGCGAGCGCGTCGTGCACGACGAGGTCGCCCGGCCCGAACAGCGAGCCGATCACGGTGACGTTCGTCGCATGGCCGCTCACGAACACGACGCAATCGTCGGTCTCGTAGAACGACGCGAGGCCGCGCTCGAGCTCGCGCTGCACCGGCCGCTCGCCCGCGACCATCCGGCTCGCGGACGCGGACGTGCCGTAGCGGTCGATCGCGTCCTTCGCGCGCGCCGACACGACGGGATCGCCCGCGAGGCCCAGGTAGTTGTAGTTCGCGTAGTTCAGGTATTCGCGGCCGCCGATGTGCGTCGTCGCGCCGGCGACGCCCTCGTGCACGCGGAAGAACGGCGATTCGACGCGCAGCTTCTCGCCCATCTCGCGGATGATCCTGACCTGCTGGTACTGCGGCATCGCCTCGAACCAGCTGCGCGGATCGCCTGCCGCGTGCGTGGTGGCGGAAGGCGGCGCACGGCGCGCGTCGCCGCCGTCGGAGACGCGATCCAGTTGCCGCTTCAGTGCTTTCGCCGCGAGCTGCTGGCGCAGGTGATCACCCAATCCCATCTGAACCGTTCGCCTGTTTCGTCAATGAAGCCCACATATTACGCGACGAACTCGGCCCATTCCCACGCGCCCTGCGTCGACAGCAGTTTCTCGACGAGCCGGAAGTTCATCTCGTGGCTCGGCCTGAACGCCGACACGCGGCCGAGCAGCGGCGCGCCGGCGAGCGCGAGGTCGCCGATCAGGTCGAGCACGCGGTGGCGGACGAACTCGTCCGGCTGCCGCAGGCCGCCGACGACGCGCGAGCCGACGATCGACGCCGTGCACGACGGCCGCGCGCCGCGCAGGATCGGCACGCCGCGCAGATAGCCGCCGACGATCGCGGGAATCGCCCATTTGACGCGCCCGTACGAGCGCGACGGCGCGATCTCGGCGGCGAACACCGCGGGCGTCAGCACGCCGCGCCAGTGCATGTCGCCGAAGCCTTTCAGGTCGTTGCGCACGCTGAGCTCATAGCGCGCGGCGGGCTCGATGCGCATCTCGCGGCGCGCGGCGCCGTCGCCTTCCATCGCGAAGACGGGCCGTAGCACGCGAATGAAGCGCTTCGGCGCCGGCAGCGCCGCGCGTCCGCATGCGCGCAGCGCGTCGACCCACGGCCGCGCGCTGCCGTCGAGGATCGGCACCTCCTCCGCATCGAGCTCGACGGTCGCGTGATCGATCTCGCAAGCGAGCAGCGAGGCGAGCAGATGCTCGATCGTGCGCACGCCGACGCCGTCCGCGTTGCGCAGCATCGTGCAAAGCGGCTGCGCGCGGCGCAGCGCGGGGTCGGCTGCGAGCGTCGCGAGCTCGCGGCCGTCCTGCATTCGCCGGAACGCGACGCCGCGCGCACGCGCGCGTCCGTCGGCGGGCAGGATCCGCACGCGCACGCGCCGCCCGGTGTGCAGCCCGTGGCCCGACAGCGCAAGCTCGCGCGCGAGCGTGCCTTCGCGCGCCTGCCAGCCCGCCGGCGCGCTCATGCGGTCACCAGCGTCTTCGGCGTGCCCGCCGCGGCGTCGGCGGGCTCGTCGTCCCCGACTTTCAGTACCGTGCGCGCGTCGCCGTCGAGCGCGTGCTGCGCGGCGATCGCGGCCACCTGCGCGTCGTCGCCTTCGCCCGGGCCCGACGGGCCGGCCGCCGCGCCCGAGATCATGTCGACGATCCGTCCGGCAAGCGAATGCACGGTCGCGCCGTCCGCGATCGACATCACCGACAGCTTGACCTCGAACGTCTCTTCGACCGCCATCCCGAGCTCCATCCCCATCAGCGAATCCATGCCCATCTCGAGCACCGACTTGTCGAGCTCGATCCGCTCGGTCGACAGATGCAGGATGCACGCGATCTGCGCGCGCAGATTGTCTTCGACGACGCCCACCGCCTCGTCGCGCGACAGCGCGGCCACTTGCGCGCGCAGCCGCGTGCCGCCGTCGCGCGCGGGCTCGCTCGCGCCGCGCGCGCGCAGAAGCGCGTAGCGGCGCGCACCGGCGGCGGGCATCCCGCGCGACACCGCGTGCCAGTCGAGCCGCACGACGGCCTCGCCCGCGCCGCCTGCGAGCAGCACGCGCTCGAGCGCGGCGAGCGCCTCGCCGGACGTGATCGACACGCCGCCGATCCGCGCCTGCAGCGCCTCGCGCGTCTCGGCGTGGCGTGCGAGAAAACCGACGTCCTCGAGCGGCCCCCACGCCATGGCCGTGCCCGCGAGGCCCGCCGCGCGGCGCTGTTCGACGAGCGCCTCGACGAAGCTGTTCGCGGCGACGTAGCTCGCCTGCCCCGGATTGCCGAGATAGGTCGTCGCCGACGAATAGACGACGAAGAAATCGAGCGTGCGCCCGCGCGTCGCGCGATGCAGGTTCCACGCGCCCGCAACCTTCGGCGCGAGCACCGCGGCGAAGCGTTCGTCGTCGAGATTGCGCACGAGGCCGTCGTCGATGTGCATCGCCGAATGCAGCACGCCCTTCAACGGCGCGCCGCGCGCATCGATCTCGCCGATCGCGCGGGCGAGCGCCGCCGCGTCGGTCGCGTCGCACGCGACGACGTGCGTCTGCACGCCGAGTTCGTCACGCCAGCGCTCGACTTCGTCGCGCAGCGGTTCGGCAAGCGCGCCGCCGCGGCTTGCGAGCGTCAGATGCCGCGCGCCGCGCGACACCATCCAGCGCGCGCTCGCGAAGCCGAGACCGCCCGTGCCGCCGACGACGAGATACGCGGCGTGCGGATCGAGCCGCAGTGCGCGGGCGTGCGTGGAAGCCATGCCGCGCGTCGGCGCGGGCGTGCCCGCCGGATACGTGACGAGCACCTTGCCGATCTGCCGCGCCTGCTGCATGTAGCGAAACGCGTCCTCGACGCGCGCGGCCGGGAACGCGCGATACGGCAGCGGATGCAGCGCGCCTTCGGCGAAGAGCGCGATCACGTCGCCGAACAGGCGCTCGGTCAGATCGGGCCGCGCGCCCATCAGTTGATCGGCGTCGATGCCGAAGTAGCTGATGTTGTTGCGAAACGGACGCAGGCCGATGTGGCTGTTCTCGTAGAAGTCGCGCTTGCCGAGTTCGAGGAAGCGGCCGAATGGCCGCAGCGTGTCGATGCTGCGCACCATCGCCTCGCCCGCGAGCGAGTTGAGCACGACGTCGACGCCCTCGCCGCCCGTCAATGCGCGAATCTCGTCCGCGAACGACAGGCTGCGCGAATCGAGCACGTGATCGGCGCCGATGAGCCGCACGAACTCGCGCTTCTCATCGCTGCCCGCCGTCGCGAACACTTCCGCGCCGCAGCGGCGCGCGAGCTGGATCGCCGCGATGCCGACGCCGCCCGCCGCGCCGTGCACGAGCACCCGCTCGCCGCGGCGCAGCCGCGCGAGCTCGGCGAGCGCGTAGTACGCGGTGAAGAAGGTCGTCGGAATCGTCGCCGCTTCTTCGAACGACAGCCGCGACGGCTTGTGCGCGACCGCGGCCGCCCGCGTCCTCACGCGCGTCGCGAACGACGCGGGCGCGAAGCCGAGCACCGCGTCGCCGGCCGCGAAGCCGTCGACGTCGCGGCCGGCGCGCACGACGCGCCCCGCGAGCTCCATGCCGATCGTCGCGCCGGCGAAGCCCGCCTCGACCGCCTCGTCGGACAAGAGTCCCATCGCGTACATCACGTCGCGGAAGTTGAGGCCGGTCGCCACGGGCTCGATCTCGACTTCGTCAGGCGCGAGCTCGAGCTCGTGCGGCCGCAGCGCGAACCATTCGAGATTGCGCAGCGAGCCGGGCGCGTCGAACGCGAGCACCGCGGGCGGCCGCTCGCCGATCGCGCCGGGCGCGCGCGCGTCGATCTGCGCGGCGCTCAGCATTCGCGGCACGAAGCGTCCGCGCGGCGTGAGGAGCACCTCTTCTTCCGCGTCGTCGGCGAGCAGCTCGCGCACGAGCACATCGAGCGCGGCGCCGCAGCCGGGATGCACGTCGATCAGCCGGCACGACAATTCGGAATGCTCGTTCGCGAGCACGCGGCCGAGCCCCCAGAGACCCGCCTGCGTCGGATCGAGCGGCGCATCGAGCGCGAACGGCGCGCCGCCGCGCGTGACGACCGACAGCCGCACGCTCGCCGTCGCATCGACGACGCCGAGCTCGCGCACGAGCCGCGCGAGCGCGACGACGCCCGTGCGCTGCGCGCGCATCATCGCGGCGCCGTCGGCGTCGGCGGCGAGCGCCGCATCGGGCGCGACGAACACCAGATGATGCGGCTGCGCGGGCGACGCGACCGCGACGATCTCGGCCATCCGGTTAAGCGACACGGCCTCCGCATAGCAGCCGGCGCTCGCGAGCGCGCCGGCGAGCGCCGCGCCCGCATCCCCGTCGTCACCCGTCGCGACGAGCCAGCGCTCCGCATACGCGGCGGTGTCGAGGCTGTCCCATACGCCGCCGTCGAGCGCCTCGCGCGCGTCGCCCGCCTTCGCGGCCGGCTTGCGCGCGACGACGAACGTCGGCGCGCCTTCGAGATCGAGCGATTGCTCGAGGTGGCGCGCGACATCGCGAAAACCCGCGTGCGAAAGCAGCGACTGGATCTCGGCCGGCGCGAGCGCCGCGGCCTGCGACGCGCTCGCGCCGCTTGCGGCGAGCGCGAACACGATGTCGGCGAAGCGGCTGCCGCGCGTCTCCGCGAGCACGACGAGGCCGCCCGGCGCGAGGCGCTCGAACACGACGCTCAGGAATGCGAGCGGATCGTGCTGCGCAGCGAGCGCGCGATCGATCAGCACGATGTCGTAAGGGGTGCGGTCGTCGGTGGCGATCGCCACGCCTTCGCCCGTCTGCAACGCGACCGTCTGCATCGACGGATGCGCGGCCGCGTCGAAGCCGGCGAGCTGCTGCGGCGTGCCTGCGATCGTGTAGTCGCAGCGCGCGGCGGACGGCGCGACACCGAGCGGCCGCAGCACGTCGCGGCCGGGCGCGCCGATCTCGAGCACGCGCAGCCGGCGCGGCGCGCGCCACGCGGCGAGCGCCTGCTCGACGCAGGCTGCGATCAGCGCATGCGCGTGGCCCCACGTCGGCGACGCTTCGTAGAAATGATCGACGAGACTGCCGCCCGTCGGCGACAGCGCCTGAGCGGGCGCCGTCTCGCCGCGCAGCACGGCGGGCAGCAACGCGCCGCAGTGCGCGAGCAGCGTCAGCTCCGCGACGTGCGCGGGCGACTCGGCGAGCAGGCCGCGCCACAGTTCGTCGAGCGCGGGCATCGCCGCGCACGTCGTATCGTTGCGCACGAGACGCGTGCCCGCCCACTGCGCGAGCCCGTCCTCGACGAGCATCGCGGCAAGGCGCGCGACGAGCCCCGCGCGCTCGTCCGCGGGCGGCACGGGCTGCCGGAACGCGTCGATCGCATCGAGCGCGCGCAGCGCATACGCGCTTGCGAGCACGTCGAAGAGCGGCAGCATCTCGGTCAAATGGCTCGTGCGCCGCGCGAGGTCTTCGCCCGCCGCGAGCATCGCGATCGCGCTCTCGACGAGCCGCCCGGGCGCGGGCAGCGCGCTCGCGTCGAACGACGACGGCAGCGGCTTCGCGTCGAGCGCATAGGCAAAGCGCGCGGGCGCATTCAGCCGGCGGCCGACGAGGTCGACGCGCCGGAACCGGCACGCGGCGAGACGCGCGACGATCGCGCCGCTCGCGTCGAGGAATTCGAACGACGCGACGATCGAATGCGGATTGCGCCGCTCGATTCGCGCGAGCACGCGCGCGACGACGTCGCCGCGCAAGAAATCGATGCGCCCGAGCCGGACCGGCACGTACGCAGCGTGCGGCGCGCACGCGTCGCGGCCGTCGCTTTGCGCGAGCAGCGCGAAGAGCGGATGAAAGCCGCTGTCCATCAGCGCCGGATGCAGCAGGTAGGCGGCGAGCTCGGCGGCGTCGCCGCAGGCCTGCGGCGCGGCGAGCTCGGCGAGCGCCGCGTCGCCCGCGATCCTCAGCGCGCGCACCCAGCGGAACGCCGGGCCGTATGCGAGGCCGAGCGCGGCCGCGCCGTCGTACAGCGCATCGGCGCTCGACGCGGGCTGGGCGAAGAGACGCGCGAGCGCCTCGGGCGACACGGCGCTCGACGCATTCAGCGTATTGCCGCTCTCGAGCAGCCGGCCGACGACGTTCTCGACCCACGGCGCGTCGCACATCCGGTCGCGCGTCTCGATCTTGAACGACGCGGTGCGCGGCTCGATCGTGAAGCGGAACAGCTTCGCCTGCTGCCCCTGGAACACGACGGGCGCGCGGATCTCGAGATTCTCGAGCGCGCAGTCCGACGTGCCGAAGAACGCGCACGCGGCGGCGAGCGCCATCTCGACGTAGCCCGCGCCGGGAAACGTGACGCCGCCGTCGACGACGTGATCGGCGAGCATCGGCACGCGCACGGGATCGAGCTGGTTCTCCCACGCGAACGCATGCTCGCGCAGCCGGTAGCCCAGGAGCGGATGCGCGCGGCGGCGATTGACGAGGCCGTAGCCTTCGGGGCTCGGATCGAGCCAGTAGCGCTCGCGCTGCCACGGATAGGTCGGCAGCGCGACGCGCGGCGAGTCGGGCGCGAAGCGGTCGGGATCGATCCGCGCGCCGTGCGCGACCGCCGAGGCGATCGCCTGGCGCAGCATCTGCGCGCCGTCCTGCTGGCGCTTGAGCGTCGGCAGCATCGTGCCGGACAGCTTGAGCGCGGTCAGCGTCTGCTTCACGTACGTGCGCAGGATCGAGTGCGGCGATACTTCGATGAACAAACGAATGCCGTCCGCCGCGAGGTGTGCGATCGCGTCGCCGAAACGCACCGGCTCGCGGATGTTGCGCCACCAGTAGCGCGCGTCGAGCGCGTCGCCCGGAAAGCGCCCGCCCGTGACGGTCGACACGAAGCCGCCCGTGCCCGCGCGCGGCGCAACGCCCGCGAGCTTTTCGAGCACGACCGGCTCGATCCGCTCCATCTGCTTGCTGTGGAACGCGTAATCGAGATCGAGCAACTGGAAGAACTGACCGGTCGCGCGCAGCGATGCCTCGATCGCCTGCAGTCCGTCGAGCGGGCCCGCGAGCGTCACCGATTGCGGGCTGTTCACGCCGGCGATCTCGACGCTCGACGCGAGCGGCAACTGGGCGATCAGCGCACGCGCGGCGTCCTCGCCGACGCCCGCCGCGGCCATGCGTCCGCTGCCGCGGGTCAGCGCCTGCGCGCGGCTCCGGATCTTGATGACCCGCACCGCGTCGGCGAGCGACAGCGCATCCGCCGCCCATGCGGCGGCGATCTCGCCGACGCTGTGGCCGGCGACCGCGTCAAAGCGCACGCCGTGCGCGTCGAGCACGCGCACGATCCCCACTTGAATCGCGAACAGGAGCGGCTGCGCGTTCTCGGTCGCGGCGAGCCATTCGGCGCTCGCGCCCGCGCACATCACGTCGACGAGCGATGCGCTGCCGTCCGCGCACCAAAGCGCGTCGACTTCGGCGAGCGCGGCGCGGAACACCGCATCTTCCGCGTACAGCTCCCGGCCCATTCCCGCCCACTGCGAGCCGTTGCCGGAAAACAGGAGCGCGACGCGCGCGTCGTGCTCCGCCGCATGCGCGTGCGCGACGCACGCGGGCACCGACGCCCCGCCCGGCTGCGCGAGCGCGGCGAGCGCCGCGCGGCCGTCTGCGACGTTCGCGGGCGCGACGACGGCGCGCGCTTCGAACCATTGCCTGCGCCGCACCACGTTGGCGGCGAGCGCATGCCACGCGCAACCGTCGTCGAGGCGCTGCAGATAGCGCGCGGCCAGCGCGGCGAGCGCCCGCGGCGCGCGCGCCGTCAAGACGAGCGGCGGCGGCACCGCGTCGGCATCCGGCGCGTTCTGCTCCGTCGCGTCGCCCCGCCCGCCGTCCGCTGCGGCCGCGGGCGCTTCCATCAGCACGACGTGCGCATTCGTGCCGCCGAAGCCGAACGAGTTGACGCCGATCGTGAGCGGCGCTTCGCGCTCGTCGAGCGGCGTGTAGCGATCGACGACGCGCAGCCGCCCGCCCGCGAAATCGATATTGGGATTCGGCGTCTCGAAATGCAGCGAGCGCGGCACCGCGCGGTGCTCGAGGCAGCACACGGCCTTGAAGAGGCCCGCCATCCCGGATGCGGTTTCGAGATGGCCGATGTTGGTCTTCACCGAGCCGATCAGGAGCGGATCGTGCTCCGGACGCTGCGCGCCCGCGACTTCGATCAGCGCGCGCGCTTCGATCGGATCGCCGACCGCGGTACCGGTGCCGTGCGCTTCGAGATAGACGAGCGAACGCGGATCGATGCCCGCGCGCCCGTACACGTCGCGCAGCAGCGCGGCCTGCGTCGCGGCGCCCGGCACGCTGATGCCGCCTGGCGAGTAGCCGTCCGAATTCACGCCGGAGCCCGCGATCACCGCGTGGATCGTGTCGCCGTCGGCAAGCGCGCGCTCGAGCGGCTTCAGCAGCACGAACGCGCCGCCTTCGGCGCGCACGTAGCCGTCGCCCGTCGCGTCGAACGCGCGGCAGCGGCCGCGCGGCGACAGCATCGACGCCTTCGAGAAACTGACGAAGCCGAACGGATGCGCGAGCAGATTCACGCCGCCCGCGAGCGCGAGCTCGGCGTCGCCCGATTGCAGCGCCTGGATCGCCTGGTGCAACGCGACGAGCGACGACGAGCACGCGGTGTCGACCGACATGCTCGGCCCGCGCAGATCGAACAGGTAGGACACGCGATTCGACGCGATGCTGAGCGTGTTGCCGGTCGCCGAATACGGATCGACCGAATTCAGGTCGTCCATGCTGCGATTGCCGTAGTCCGGGCTCGCGACGCCGACGTACACGCCGCAGTTGCGCCCGCGCATGTCGGCGGGACGCACGCCGGCATCCTCGAACGCTTCCCACGCGAGCTCGAGCAGCAGGCGCTGCTGCGGATCCATCTGCGTCGCCTCGCGCGGCGAAATGCCGAAGAACGCCGCGTCGAAACCGGCAACATTGTCCAGCACGCCCGCGGCGAACGTGTAGCTTTTACCCGGTTCGCGCTTCGACGGATGTCGATAGAAGTCCGTACCGAATCGCTCCGCGGGCACCTCGGTGACCGCGTCGCGCTCGTCGCACAGCAGCCTCCAGAACGCGTCCGGACTCTCTACGCCACCGGGAAAGCGACACGCCATCCCAACAATTGCAATCTTTACATTCATCGTTGTGTCGTTTTTTCCGATGCCTTCGTCGCAGGGCCGCTCGTCTCTTCCGCTTCGGTCGCACGAAGCAGGATCGAACCGAGCTCTTCGACACGCGCATCTCGTCGACAGGCGTCCGGGGTGCCGAAATTCCGCCAGATAAAGTAGTCGCTGCGCTCGGGCGCGACACCCAGCTTACCGAAAATACGCGGCAGCGCCGGGACATGGTCGCCATAAAAGCACACGACCGTGTCACGCCGTCGAGCGCGCAGATGCTCGAGCAGTCGCCCGATCATTGCATCCGCATTTACGACATGACGCAAGTAAACAGTTAAATCGCGCCATTCGGCGCCGTCGCCGAACGCATGGCGCGCGCGCGATTCGCCGGGCTCCACCGTCTCCAGATGCAGCGGGCCGTGGTTCTCCATCGTCATCGCGAACGCGAAGAGCGGCTTGGCGCGCGGCGCGTCGAGCTCGGCGATCAGCGCGTCGGCGACGGCCGCGTCGGCCACGTACGGGCCGGCGCGCGGCGCGCGGGCAAAATGCCGGATGTCGAGGAAGCGCTCGAAATGCATCAGCGGGAACACGCGGTCGCGGCCGAAGAAGTCCGCGTAATACGGATGGATCGCGACCGTCCCGTAGCCGCCGCGCCTGAACCAGCCGGCGAGCGAATCGCAGGCGCGACGCAGGAACGCATAAGGATAGAAGCGCGCATAGCCGAGGCGCTCCGACGCGAGCCCCGTCAGCATCGCGAACTCGGTGCGCATCGTGTTGGCGCCCCACGCAGGCACTGCAAGCTCGCCGTAAAACATCGACTCGCGCCGCGCGCGATCGAAATGCGCGAAGAGCGACGGCTCGATGCCGCTCACCGCGCGCCGCGCATCGAAGAACGATTCGCTCTGGATCACGATCACGTCCGGATACGCGGCGGCCCGGCCGTCGGCGAACGGACTCGCCGCCGCCGCGCGCTCGAACGCGCGCAGCGTCGCCGGCCGCAGCCCGTTGAGCAGATACGCGACGAACGTCGCGAAGAAGCCGTTGCGCCGCTGGTCGACGCTCGCGTCGAGCGTGAGCGTCAGGCGCTTCGCGAGCAGGCAGCCGCAGACGAAGCAGGCGGCGACCGCGCCGGCCGCCGCCCCGAACGGCCGCGGCGCAAGCGGCGCCTCGGCCCGATAGCCGGCCGCGAGCAGCGCGATCCCCGCCGCGATCGCGGCGACCTTGCCCGCGCTCAGGAACGGCAGATACAGGCGCGGATGCGAGAACAGCTGGCTGAAGAGGCTCAGATCGGTGAACACGAACGGCTCGCGCAGCGATTCATGCTTCGCGTTGCTGACGACCGCCATCAGGCCGACGAGCGCGACGGCGACGAACGCCGAGAACAGCACGCGCGCGGTGACGAACAGCACGCAGCCGCCGACGAACGCGAATGCGAGCACGTGCAGCGCGACGGCCGGCAGCGGCCGACGCCACGGCGCGCGCGGCATCGCGAGCGCATCGAGAGCGAACGACAGCGCGGCCGCGAGCGAGAAGGTGAGCGCGAGCCCGCCGCCCACGCTAGCGCTCCTCGCGCGGCAGATACGACAGTCTGCCGAGGATCGCGTCCGCGAGCGTAGCAGGCAAGAGCGGCAGCAGACGCATGCCGAACGCGAGCAGCCCCGGAAACGCGATCTCCGCGCGCCCGGCCGCGAGCTTGGCGCGGATGTGGGCGGCCGCCTTGTCGGCGGACCACAGGAGCGGCTTGTCGCCTGGGAACACGTCGCTCATCGCGGTCTTCACGAAGCCCGGCAGGATCACGGACAGCCTGACGCCGTCGCGCGCGAGCAACGGACGGACCGAATCGGCATACGCCTTGATCGCCGCCTTGCTCGCGCAATAGGCGGGCGAAATCGCCATGCCGCGCAGCGCGGCGAGCGAGCTTACCATCGCGATCTGGCCGCGCCCGCGCGGCCGCATGCGCGCGATGACGGGCAACGCCGCCTGCAGCGCGCCGTAGAAATTGGTGTCGACGACGGTCGCCGTGCGTTCGAGCCCCTCCCAGTCGGACGCGGTCGCGAGCGTGCTCGCGACGCCTGCGTTCGCGATCAGCAGGTCGATCGGATGCGCGTCGTCGAATGCCCAGAGCCACGCCTGCGCGCGCTCGGCGTCGCGCACGTCGAGCTGCCCGACGACGACCGTCGCACCGTGCGCGCGGCATGCCTGCGCGCACGCGTCGAGCCGCGCCGCGTCGCGCCCGACGAGCCCGAGCACGACGCCCGGCGCCGCATATGCATGCGCGAGCGCGCGGCCGAGCCCCGAGCTTGCACCCGTGACGACTACGTGACGCGGCGCGGCGCTAGTCACGCGCCGCCTCGAGCCGTTCGACCGCGCCCGCCGTCGCCATCTCGATGCCGGTGCGCGTGTAGAAGTCGCCGTTGATCTGGGTGTGATGCATCACGTAGTCGAGAAACGCTTGGTAGAGGGTCATGTCGGGCGGTTCGGCCTGCGTCCAGAAATCCTCGAGACTGCCTTGCCACGTCAGCCGCGGTATCGCATATACCGCGCTGCCGAGCGCGATCAGCGGACGGCGATGATGCAGCGCCGACAGCCCCACCGTGCTGTTGACGACGACGACGCCCGCCGCATGCTCGAGCAGCGTCGGCAAATGGCCGGCGTCGATGAAGCACAGGCGCTTCGCGATGCCGAGCTCGGCAGCCAACTTATACGCGAAGCGTCGATAATCGATCAATCCCGTATCGAGCGGATGGTTCTTGATGACGAGTACGGCATCGGAACGTGCATGCCGTGCAAACGCGTGCATCACCCGCTCGATTGCTTCGCGGATTCCGTCGAACGGGGAATGGGCGACGATCTGCGCGTCCGAACCCAGTTGCAGCGGAAAAAAATAATAGGCGCGTTTCGATTCGAGCAACGCCCGCACCACCTTCTCCGCTTCGCCGTGATGGCGGCTCTGCTGGAGCGCGCGCACGGCGAGTCCTGCATATTCGACGAAGCCGTTCCGCGGACGATGGCTGCTGTAATGCGGGAAGCGGCTTGCGTAAAATGCGTTCGCGCTACGATACCGGATATCGTGGAATGCGCGCTCGTAAAGGTTGTAACCGGTCGGCTGTCCCGGCGGGCTCGGCGGCGTGACGCTCCGCTGATCGAGATACCACGCCGGATCGCGCGGCAGCAGCGACCGGCCGTTGACGCCGTGCCGCTCGAGCGTCAGCCAGTGAGGACGGATGTAGCCCTCCTCGAACACGTGCGTGCGCAGCCCGCATGCATGCGCGACCGGATGCATGTGACGATGGACTTCACGACAGTCGCCGAACATGACTACATCGGTCACGCCCTCCGTTCGGACTGCTTGCAAGTACCACTCGGGCAGCGCGTCGAGCTTGTCCCGATAATCCCAGGCCGCGGTCGTTCCGCCATACAGAAGATCGCCGCCGCAGAAATTGACCCGGCGCACCGCATGACCCCGCCCGGACAAGGCTTCGGACAATCGGCTGAAGAACGATGAAGCCGTGCCTTGCAGCACAAGAAATGAGCGAGGCATCGAAAAAATGTCAACCGGCGAAATGAGTTGCTCCAGGGCGGGCATCTTCGCCCCTCGGAACAAACCCTTTATGAATATTGTTGAAATATTGCGGCAGTCGGCTCGACCGCTCTCTTCTTGGGTGCGATGAATATAGCATCCTGCCCAAAAAAGCAAAACAGAAGGCGGAAGGCTGCGACGCGCTATTGCGCAAATCTGACGTAGAAGTCTCGGAGATAGCGCATTTCAACCTCGCTGGCTATAATCAGCCGCCCCCTTGGCCACCAGCTTCCCGCAAGCCTCGGCGGCAACAAAATCGTGCTTGCCGGAAGTCATCCGTACGCGGTTCAATGCGGCAACGAGCGCTCGAATGGGCGGAACATGCCGCCTCGGCGCCGCGACGTTGCATGACCGTGCCATTTGATCGAAACCGCTCTTGAGTCGAAATGCGAATGACGTAAGTATTTTGACAGAATGCCAAGAGCCATTCAGCGTGGATGGAAGGAAGTTGGAAAACGTATCTGGCAGCACTTCGGTCTCGACGGCCGGAAAGCGAACGAACTTCATCGGGCGGATCAAGGGACTCAATAAGCTCTTCGTCCTGACGGTGGCCGCCCCCACCCTCATCGCGACGCTCTACTACGGTCTCATCGCGTCCGACATTTACGTGTCCGAATCGCGCTTCGTCGTCCGCAGCGCGCAACGCGCAGCGCAGCCGAGCGCCGTCGGCGCGTTGCTGCAAGGCACGGGGCTCGGCCGCGGACAGGACGACACGTATCCCGTCGTCGACTACATCCAGTCGCGCGACGCGCTCACCGCGCTGAACCGGGACAACTACGTGCGCGACGCATACTCGAAGCGCGGCGACTTCATCAGCCACTTCAACGCGACGCTCGACGGCAGCTTCGAATCGTTGTGGAAATACTACGGCAAGCGGATCGTGTCGGTGAATCTCGAGTCGTCGTCGGGGATCGCGACGCTGCAGGTGCGCGGCTACACCGCCGAGGACGCGCAGAAGATCAATGCCGAGCTGCTCGGCCTGAGCGAGCAGCTCGTCAACCGGATGAACGACCGTGCCGCGAAGGACACCGTAAGCTTCGCGCAGCGGCAGGTCGACGAGGCCGCCGCGAAGGCGAAGGAGGCCGCCGTCGCGCTCGCCGCATACCGGAATTCGAACGCGGTGTTCGATCCGGAAAAGCAATCGGCGCTGCAGTTGCAACAGGTGACGAGCCTGCAGTCGCAACTCTTCTCCGCGCAGACGCAACTTCGGCAGCTGCAGGTGATCGCGCCGCAGAACCCGCAAATTTCGGTCCTGAAGAACAGCATCGCGGAACTCGAGAAGCAGATCAAGGAAGCGACGGGCGGCGTCGCGGGCGGCAAGAACTCGCTGTCGAACAAGGCGGCGAGCTACACGCGGCTACAGCTCGATTCGCAATTCGCCGACAAGCAGCTCGCGTCCGCGCTCGCGGCGATGGAAACCGCGCGCGCCGAAGCCCAGCGCCAGCAACTCTATCTGGAGCGCCTCGTCCAGCCGAACCAGCCGGACGTCGCGATCGAGCCGAAGCGGCTCAAATCGATCTTCGAGGTGTTCGCGCTCGGCATGATCGCATGGGGCATCCTGAGCCTCCTGCTCGCCGGCGTGCGCGAGCACCACGACTGAGAACGGGCGGCGATGGCACATCACGACACCCCGCTGTCCCGCTCGCTCTCGATCCAGGCGCGCGTCGTCAGCGCGCTGCTGATGCGGGAGATCCTGACGCGCTTCGGCCGCCACAACATCGGCTTTCTGTGGATCTTCTTCGAGCCGATGATGTTCACGCTCGGCGTGCTCGCGCTGTGGACGATGACGAAGGCAACGCACGGCTCGACGCTGCCGATCACCGCGTTCGCGGTAACGGGCTACTCGCCCGTGCTGCTGTGGCGCAACTGCGCGAACCGCTGCGCGCTCGCGATCCTGCCGAACCAGGCGCTCCTCTATCATCGCAACGTGCGCGTGATCGACTTCTTCTTCGCACGTCTTTTGCTCGAGATCTCGGGCGCGACGATGTCGTTCACGTTCCTGACGATCTTCTTCATCGTCGCAGGCATGATGCATCCGCCCGAAAACATGTTGATGATCTTCGGCGCGTGGCTGCATCTCGCCGCGTTCGGCTCCGGCCTCGCGCTCATCATCGGCGCGCTGTCCGAGCGCAGCGAGGCGGTCGAGCGGATCTGGCACACGGTCGCGTATCTGCTGTTCCCGCTGTCGGGCTCGCTCTTCATGGTGTCGTGGCTGCCCGAGAAATTCCAGAAGATCATCCTGCTGCTGCCGATGGTGCACGGCACCGAGATGCTGCGCGGCGGCTATTTCGGCTCGCTCGTCACGCCGCACTACAGCATCCCGTACATGGTGTTCAGCGACTTGATCCTGCTGCTGGTCGGCCTGTACTTCGTGCGCGACGCGGGCCGCAGGGTGGAGCCGGAATGATCGAGCTCGAACGCGTCTGCAAGGACTATCACACGCGGCAAGGCGTTCATCGCGTGCTGAACCGGATCGACTTGCGCGTGAAGCAAGGCGAGAAGGTCGGCATCCTCGGACGCAACGGGGCCGGCAAGTCGACGCTGATCCGGATGATCAGCGGCGCGGAGCTGCCGACGTCGGGCCGCATCCGCCGCAGCATGAAAGTGTCCTGGCCGCTCGCGTTCGGCGGCGCGTTCCAGGGCAGCCTGACCGGCATGGACAACCTGCGCTTCATCTGCCGCGTCTACGGCGCCGACCCGAAGGCGGCCGAGCCGTTCGTCCAGGAGTTCTCGGAGCTCGGCTACTACCTGCGCGAGCCGGTCAAGAGCTATTCGGCCGGGATGCGCGCACGGCTCGCGTTCGCGATCTCGATGGCAATCGAATTCGACTGCTTCCTGATCGACGAGATCGTCGCCGTCGGCGACAGCCGCTTTCATGCGAAATGCCATCACGAGCTGTTCGAGCAGCGCAAGGACCGCGCGCTCATCATCGTGAGCCACGATGCGAGCTACATCCGGCAGCACTGCGACCGCGCGTCGGTGCTGATCGAAGGCCGGCTGCATTCGTTCGACTCGGTCGAGGATGCGTACACGTTCTATCAGGAAAGCACGGCATGACGCGCGTCGCGCCGGCGTCCGAAGCTTGAGCCAGGCACTGAAAGCCGCCGTCCTGCAATCCGCCGCGATCTGGGGCGCGCCGCGCGTCGCGCGCGCGGCGCGGCGGGCCGTGCGCGCGCTCGATCCCGCCGCGCCGCAGCCGTCCGGCTCGCGGCGGCGGCAACTGCTCGTCGACGTCTCGATCATCGCCGCGCACGACGCGGGCACGGGCATCCAGCGCGTCGTCCGTTCGCTCCTCGCGCAGCTGCTGCACTCGCCGCCCGCGGGCTTCGACGTGCGTCCCGTCCGCGCGACGCGCAAGACGCCCTATTGCTATGCGGCCCTATTTCCCGCGTCGCATGCGAGCGCGCCGCACCGATCCGCGTCGGAGGCGCCGGGCGAAGCGGTGCGCGTCGAGAGCGGCGACGTGTTTCTCGGCCTCGATCTGACGAGCCGCATCGTCCCGCGACGGCAGCGCGATCTGCTCGCATGGAAGCGGCAAGGCGTGCGCTGCGCGTTCGTCGTCTACGATCTGCTGCCGTTCCAGCATCCGCGCTGGTTCACGCCGCGCGCGCGGCGCTCGTTCCGGCATTGGCTGTCGACGCTCGCCGTGCATGCGGACGAGCTCTGGTGCATCTCGCGCACCGTTGCGCGCGAAACCGATGCGCTGATGCAGCGCCGTTTCGGCTTGACGAACGCCGACATCGCGATCCGCTCGTTCGATCTCGGCGCGGAAACGCTCGATCGCGCGCACGCTGCGTCACTGCCTGCGTCGGACCGCCGCCGCGAATATGCGCATCCGATGCTGCTGATGGTCGGCACGATCGAGCCGCGCAAGGGGCACGCACAGGTGCTCGACGCACTCGACGCGCTGTGGCGCGACGGCGCCGACGTCACGCTCGTGGTGGTCGGTGCGCCGGGCTGGCATGTCGAGCCCGTCGTGCAGCGCTTGCAACGGCATGCGCAAAGCGGCCGGCGGCTGTTCTGGCTGCACGATGCCGACGACACACGCCTCGAGGAACTGTATGCACAGGCGGACGGACTCGTGATGGCGTCCGAGGCCGAAGGCTTCGGACTGCCGATCGTCGAGGCGGCGCGCTACGGCAAGCCGCTGTTCTTGCGCGATCTCGACGTGTTCAGGGAAGTCGCCGGCGAGCAGGCAACCTACTTCCGCGCGACGAACGGCGGCGCGCTCGCGCGCGAACTGTCGGACTGGCTTGCGCTGCTTTCGGCCGGCGCCGCGCCGACGAGCGACGCGATCGAACCGATCACCTGGTCGGCGAGCGCCGATCAGTTGAAAGCGCTCGTCGCGGCGCTCACCGATACGGCCTGATTCAAGCGAAGCGGCGGCACACGTCGAGCGTCTTGCGCGCGCATTGCGCCCATGTCGTCTCGCTCGCGACCTGCAGCCCCCGCTCGATCGCCGCCGCCCGCCACGGCTCGTCGCACATCACGAGCTCGATGCCCGCTCGCAACGCTTCGTGATCGCCGGGCTCGACGAGCCACGCCGCGCCATCGGCGACCTCCGGCAGCGACGAGCAGCGCGACGTCAGCGTCGGCACACCGCTCGCGAGCGCTTCGAGCACGGGCAGGCCGAATCCTTCGTAGAGCGATGGAAAGAAAAACGCGTGCGCGCCTGCGTACAGCAGCGGCAGCGCCGTTTCCGGCACGAAGCCGAGATAGCGCAGCCACCCTTCCCGTTCGCCGCGCGCGATCTCCTGCCGCAGCGCGTCGCTCAGCCAGCCCTCGCTGCCGACGAGCACGAGCGGATAGCGCGAACGCAACGGCGCCGGCAGTTCCGCATACGCGGCGAGCAGCGCGTCGATCCGCTTGCGCGGCTCGAGCGTCGACACGCACAGCGTATAGGCGCCGGGCGCGAGACGGTAGCGCGCGAGCGGCTCGAAGAGCGTCGCGCGGTCGCGACGTCCGAACTCCGGCGGCACGCCGAGGCGCACCGCTGTGATCTTGTCGAGCGGCCAGCCGAAGCTGTCGGCCACCTCGTGACGAATTGCCTCGGAGTCCGTGATGATGTGCGCGGCGCGCGCGAGCGTCGATGCGAAGCCGCGCTCGAAGTGACGGATGCGCTCGACGGGATGCGTCTGCGGATACTTGAAGACGGACAGGTCGTGCACGGTGACGACGCCGCCTTCGACCCAGTCCGGCAAGAAATAGTTGGGAGAGTGAAACACGTGTCCGCGGATCGCGCGCTGCTCGCGCCACTGACGCAGCCCGGCCGACACGCGCGGCCACAGGCCCTTGCGGCGCGTCGTGCGGCCGCGCGGCGGACCGTCGAGCAGGGCCTGCGGATCGCCGATCCATTGGCCCGCGAAAAAATAGCGAATCGAATCGAGCCCGCTGTCCGGCGTCGAATAATGCTTCGCGAGCTCCCACGTGTAGCGTCCGATCCCGGTAAGCGGCGGCACGATCGCGTCCACCGCGAGAATCAGCTTCAAGCGGCGCTCTCCAGCATCCATTTCAGCGTGTCGCGCAGCGGAATCGCCGGCAGTTCGCCGATCGCGTCGCGCAGCTTCGTGCCGTTGCCGATCAGCTTGCGAACCTCGTTCGCGCGCACGAAGTTCGGATTGACGCGAATCTCGGGCCGGTAGCCGGCCAGTTCCTCCGCCATCGCGAGCACGTCCTGCAGCGAGTAGCCGACGCCCGAGCACACGTTGAACGTCTCGCCTGCAAACGCGCCGTCGAGCAGCTTCTCGTATGCGGCAACGACGGTGCGCACATCGGAGAAGTCGCGAATCACGTCGAGGTTGCCGAGCTCGAGCACGGACGCGCGCGAACGAAAGTGCGACACGATCTTCGGCAGCAGGAAGTTCACCGCCTGACCGACGCCCGTGTAATTGAACGGCCGCACGACGACGATCGGCAGCCGCTCGCGCCAAAGCTTCGCGACGAACTCCATTGACAGCTTGCTGACCGCATAGTCATTTGCGGGTGCGGGCGGCACCGACTCGTCGATCCATTCGCGGTCGGCGTTGCCGTAGACATTCGCGCTGCTCGCGAGCAGCACCGAGCGCGGCGTGTGCGACGACGACGCCAGCACATCGAGCAAGTTCCGCGTACCGACGACGTTGGTTTGATAGATCGCGCTCGCGTCGCCGTGCGCGACGAACGCGATCGCGGCCAGATGAACGACCGCGTCGGGTCGTTCGCGCTCGACGACTTCCGCGACCTGGCCGCGATCGAGCAGATCGGCGACGTGCGCGCGCCATTCGAGGTCGACGCCCGCCCGATGGACGAGGCCGCACACGTCGTGCCCGCGCTCCGTCAGCCGCCGGGCGAGATACCGCCCGGTAAAACCGCCGATCCCGGTAATCAGAACTTTTGCCATAAATCAGAATGAGAAACCCACTTCATTGCGCCGGATGTCGGCCTCGACCATCATCTGGCACAACTGCTCCAGCGTCGTGGCCGGCGTCCAGCCGAGCGCCTCGCGCGCCTTCTTCGGATCGCCGATCAACAGATCCACTTCGGCCGGGCGATAGAACTTCGGATTGATCTTCACGATCGTCTTGCCCGAGCCCTGGTCGATTCCGACCTCGTTCTCGTCGCGGCCTTCCCACGCGAGCCTGAAGCCCGCCGCGCGCGCCGCCATGTCGACGAAGTCCCGGACCTTCTCGGTCCGGTTCGTCGCGAGCACGTACGTATCGGGCTTGTCGGCCTGCAGCATCCGCCACATCCCTTCGACGTATTCCTTCGCGAAGCCCCAGTCGCGCTTCGCGTCGAGGTTGCCGAGCTCGAGCACGTCGAGCTTGCCCAGGCGGATCTTCGCCATGCTGTCGGTGATCTTGCGCGTCACGAACTCGCGGCCGCGCAGCGGCGATTCGTGATTGAACAGGATCCCGCTGCAGCCAAAGATGCCGTAGCTTTCGCGGTAGTTGACCGTGATCCAGTGCGCATAGAGCTTCGCGACGCCGTACGGGCTGCGCGGATAGAACGGCGTGCTCTCCGTCTGCGGAATCGCCTGCACCTTGCCGAACATCTCCGACGTGCTCGCCTGATAGAAGCGGATCGCCGGATTCACGATCCGGATCGCTTCGAGCAGATGCAGCGGGCCGATGCCGGTGATCTCCGCGGTGGTGACGGGCTGATCGAACGACACGCCGACGAAGCTCTGCGCGGCAAGATTGTAAACTTCCGTCGCCCGAGTCGTCTGCAACAGGCGAATGCTCGCGCTCAGATCGGTCAGATCGTATTCGACGAGATGGAGATTCGGATGCGCGCCGATGCCGAGCTCTTCGATGCGCCAGAAGTTCACCGAGCTCGTGCGGCGGTAGGTGCCGTAGACCACGTAGCCCTTGTCGAGCAGGAGCTGAGCGAGATAAGCTCCGTCTTGGCCGGTAATGCCGGTAATAATTGCAGTGACGCTCATTGTTGACTCACTAGATTGGTGTCGATCATGACCGGCGCGGCCTCGCGAAGCGCTCGTCGGGCCGACGCGCTCAATACATCTACCGCTTCACTATTTCCATTCTCGTCAACTGCATCCGCGTGCCGCGGTCGATGCAGCGCACCTCGAAGTCGTCCAGGTGGCTCGTCACGTCGATGTCGAACTCGACGACGAGCGACTCCGTGTCGCCCTGCGCGCGCGGAACGCGGATGTCGCCACGCCAGAGGCATTGCTTGCCTTCGTTCGCGACGAAATCGAACAGCAGATTCGCATCCTTCTCTTCGTCAGGCATGCCGAACACCTTCACCCGGTAGTTGCCGGCCGTCATCGCGCGGTGCGGACCGTACATCAGGAATCCGTCGTTTCCGGTGCCCTTCAGGCCCGGGCCGACATGCACGCCGACCTGCGTGCTGCAGTCGTAGCCCGGATAGATCACGGTGCGCGCGTCCGCGCCGTCGGCCGCGATGCCGTCGATCACCTGCTTGACGACGTCGGCCGTGCCCGTCCACGTGCGCACGCGATATTCCTTCTTCACGCGATGCTCGATCTCGTGGATCTTCGACGGCGTCGAGCACCATTCGAGAATCGCGTCGGCCCACGCCTGCACGTCCCATGCGGGCAGATAGCGAACGAGATCGCCGCCCACTTCCGGCAGCGAGCCCTGATCGGAGCTCAGCACGGCCTTGCCCATCGCGAGCGCTTCGCCGACGGGCAACCCCCATCCTTCGTACAGCGACGGATACGCGCAGAAGAGCGCATGCTTGTACAGTTGCATCAGCTCGTGATCGGTCACGTGATTGAGCTGCACGATGAAATCGCGCGTCAGCGGATCGAGCTCGATGTCCTTCAGCAAATCGCCGACGCCCCAGCCGGGCATCCCGACGAACACGAGCTTGGGCAGCTTGTGGGCGTGCCCTTCCCAGCACAGCCTGTGATATGCGCGATAGAGGATCTCGTGATTCTTGCGGCGTTCGATCGTCGACACGAACAGGATGAACGGCTTTCTCAGCACGTCCTGCACTTCCGGCCCGACGCGCCCGTCGCCCGTCGGCACGTTGTCGCCGAGCGGAATCACGTGCGACGGACGGATCGGCGAGCCGATCCGGTTGCAGAGCTCGAGATAGTCCTTCTTCGTCTGCTCGGAAATGCACAGCACCGCGGTCGAGCCCCATGCGAGGAAGTTGAAATACTCCTTGAAGCGGCTCGACACGTCGCCGACGCAGTATTGCGGGAACAGCACCGGAATCAGGTCGTAGCAGCACGTGATCACGTGGATGCCCCTCTTCTTCCGCAAGTTGTGGAACTCGGACGAATACGACTGATCCCAGTCGAGTCCGATCGACACGAGGATGTCGCCCGCCGCGGGCGTCAGCCGATACTGCTGGTCGCCGACCGGCACGTCGAGCCGTATGCTCTCGGCACCGTCGCGCACACGCGATTTCTTGCCGAACAGATCGAGCGCGCGATACAGGAAGCGGCGCGACAGGTCGAATGATTCGGTGCGCGGCAGCATCATGTCGACGACGTCGTCGATCTCGGCCGAACGCTGGGCGACGGGTTCCGTCCATTCGATGAACTGCCCTTCGCGCCACACGCACTTCTTGAAGCGGCGCTTGCCGTAAATTGCTTCGAGCTCCTTGCAAAGCGCCTGCTCGACGCGAACGATGCCGACGGGCGGGCGATTCCAGTTCGCGCTGGTAGTGACGTTCATCCAAATCAATGGTGCATTCTTGTGCGACATGCGTGATCCTTGTTCACTACCGGATGCCGCCGCCCGCGAGCGCGCGGCGTCGTAGCATATTTGGTACGGACTGCGTGCTTCAGGTCTGGCTTTGCAATTCGCGTCGAGGTTTCGGTGCGGCCGACGCGCGCGGCGCGAAGCCCGCGACGTAGTCGACGAGATCGCGCAGCGTCTCGTCCCACAGCACCGACGCGCGCGCCGCCTGCTCTTCGTGCGTGAGCCGCAGCGGCGGCGCGGCCATCGCTTCGCGCAGCGCCGCGACGAAGCCGCGGCTGTCGTCGGCGATCGACACGCCGCGCGCCTTCGTGAACGCATCGAAGCCGCGCATCGCGACCGACGTCGCGACGACGTTCTTGCCCGCCCACAGCGCCTCGGCCGTCTTCAGATTGGTGCCGCCGCCGTGCGTGATCGGCAGGATGATCGTATGCGCGACCGCGAGGAGGCCCTGCAGGCACGCCTCCGACACGACGCCCGCGGAGATCGTCGCGCGCGCGAGACCGGCGGTGCGATGAAAGCGCGGATCCGCGACGATCGAAGGACCGACGCCGCCGACGAGCACGAGCGACTCGTCGGGCGCGATGCAGCCGACGCCCGCGCCGAACATCTCGAAGAAACCGGTGATGTTGGGCGGATGCGCGGACCCGCACAACAACGCGATCTTGCGATGCTGCGCGGTCCGGTTCGCCTGCTCGAGCCCCTCGGCCGTCGTCGCGCGACGCGCGACGCCGTTTTGCGCGAGGATGCACTTCGCCGACGTGCGGGCCTGCATCCACGCGAGATCCTCCTGCGACACGCCGCACACGCCGTGCGCCTCGCGCAGCGCCTTCAGCTCGGTTTCGAGGATCAGATCGCGCGCCTTCACCGCGTCGTCGAGCGTCAGATATTGAGCGACGATGTCGTAGCGCAACTGGCTCTCGATGTTTTCGGAGCTGTAGACGAGTGCGGTCTTGCTCAACTTTCTTTCGGACACGAAACGTTTCGCGAAATCGAAGAGCCACGGATTCTCGATCAGGATCAGATCCGGATTCGGCTCGATCAGGCTCGCGAGCGCGCTGTACGCGTCGTGGTCGTCCGCGAAGAGGCGGCCGATCGCCCAATCCTCCATCAACAGCGGATTCGCGATGTACTTGCGCATCGGCTCATGCCCGGGATACGCGCAGAAGCCTTCCTCGTGCGCGTACTGGTCGCTGCCGAGCACGCCGGCGGTCTGCACCTCGTGCCCGGCTTCGCGCAGCACCCGCACGATGTTCGCCACCCGGTGCTGGCCGCCGTGCGCTGGCGTTCCCACGGGGTACGTGCTGAGCGTCAGGATCTTCATTTGCCGCTCCCCGTACCCTGCGATTTGACCGACGACTCCACGTAGCCCTGATAGTGCTGCTGCATCTCCTCTCCCATCCGGATCAAATGATTTTCGAGAGCCCGGAGATCCTTCAGATGACGATTCACGCTGAAAAAGAAATAGGCGCCCTGAATCAGGCCGCCGATCACAGGAATGCCGAACAGCTTGTTCACGAACACCGCGCTCTTCAGATGAGCGATCTTCACGCCACGCCGCCGGGCTTCTTTCGAATTCTGGATGTCCGCCAGAATCACGACCTTGCTCACCCCCGATCGGACGCGGTTCAGATAGTGCCGCTCGCCGTATTCGTCCGGTTCGCGCTGCAGCAGCGCGAGGTACGCGGCGCGCACGAAGTTCTTGTCGTGCAGCGAAAGAAAATCATCGAGGTTGTACTTCCCATCTTCCCGAACGACGAATTCCGGCTGGAAATTTATTTTCAACATTTTCATGCGATCCACACGATGTTCCGCTGATGCCGCCTCGCGCTTCGCTTCGATCGACGGTGCGAGATAACGCATGTCGATCTTGGGGCCGTGACCCACGAAAGAAAACGCTCTTGCAAACAAGCCTCGCGCTTTCTCCGCACGCCCGAGGCGATATCCTTCCCACAGGTACTCCGCGTTCCGCTCGACCAGTACACGAGCGTGACGCGCATGGGCATCGGCCTCGGTCTCGTACTTCGACCTCAGCTCGTCGTATTCGCCGTTGCGCCGGTCGAGCCGCGACTGCAAGAAAGATAAATCGCTTGCCGCCTGCTGCTCGCGACGAATCCGCTGCCCTTCGGATTCTCGCAGCAAATTCTCGTAACGTTGGACCAATGTTGTTTTTTCGCGCTCTAGATCGTGCACGAAGCTATCGTGCCGCGTCTCGAGCGTCGCGTGTTCCGTCTGCAGACGCGCAACCGCCGCGCGCTGCGCTGCGCGCTCGTCCAGATGCGCGCGGCGCAGCTCGGCGAGCTGCACGCCGTGAATCGCCGCGAGACGCGCACGCTCCGCTTCGGCTTCCTTACGAAGCGAAAGCGCCTGATGCGCGAGCTTTTCTTCGGTCTGCGCATCGCGTTGCCGCAGCGCCTCCGAATACGCGCGGATCTCGTTCTGCGCCGCCTGCATCGCATCCGCGAAGCGACGCTCGCACTCCGCATGTTCGCGCGCCTGCGCCGCGAGCGCGGCTTCCGCCTTGCCCGACGCTTCGAGCAATTGCCGCCGGGCATCCTGCTCGCGCAGCACCGAGCCCTTGAGCGTATCCTCCAATTTTGTCCGGATTAAGGCATGCTCGTAAGAACGTTCCCGGTCGCGAGCCGCCCATTGCTGCTCCCGACTGCGAAATGCCTGCTCCGCCGCCAGCATTTTTTCCAGCGCCGCGCGTTCCTGCTCGGCGCTGCGCCTGCCGAGCGACTCGAACTCGTCGCCCAGCTCGCGAATGCGCGCCTGGCTGTCCCGATCGAGCTGCTGCAATTCCGCCTTGACCGCGTCGAGCGCCGCCCGATCGCGCTCGACGATCCCGCGGTGAAACGGCGCGTTCGACTCGCCGCTCAGCACGAAGTCGTCGAACACGTTCGGCGGCGCACGAAATGCCTGCTTGAGCTCGCTGCGCTGCTGCGCAACATAATATCTATTTAGGCCATCAAAATAGACGGCGCAATACCCAAGCTTGACGAGTATCGACTCCCAATCCTCGTGACACTCGATTTGCGTCATCGGCCACGTGCTTTCGACGACGACGATCCACGGGCGGGCGAGCGCGTCGTTCCAGCTTTCGAGCACCTGCCGCTCGAATCCTTCGACGTCGATCTTCAGCCAATGGATGTCGCGGCCCGCGCTCAATTCGAAGACCGACTCGAGCGTCGTGCACGGCACGACGATCTCGTGCGCATCGAATCCGCGTTCGCGATGCTGGGCCGCGATATTCGGGTCGGCGGTCGAAATGCCCGTCCCGGGAATTTCGTAAAACCGTAAAACGTCTTTCTGATTCGCGACGGCCGCCTGAATCACGGTCTCGTCCGGCCGCTGCTGCCGCAGCGCATCGGCGTAGTGCGGCGTGGGCTCGACATGAATGCCGCGCCAACCCTGCTCGTAGAAAAGGAGACTGACGGAATCGACGCGCGGATCCTGCGCGCCGATATCGATGTAGAAGCCGTGCTCGACATGCGCGAGCGCGCGCCACAACATCACGTCCTCGAAATTTTGTGCGTAAGAAGTAATCATCGGACCATGAACTCGAAGCGGGTTTGCTCTCTGCTCTGGATAGATGCTGGTGATGACGGACAGTCCGCTCGCCGCCCGGCCGAATCGCCGGGCATTGCGACGAACGCGCCGAGGCCGCGCGCATTCGAACCGCCGTGCCGTCTCCCGCCAAACGCATTGTTATATGAGCCGCCCGCTCCTGACGCCGAACGGACCGCGTGTTTCGCGCGCGCCGGAGCGGTCGTTGATGCCGGGACCGCCCCGCCTGCGGCGCGCGCAAGTCTACGCCCTTACTTGAACGTCTGTACGCCCGTGACGACAGGATACGCGACCGAGAACACGAGGTTCAGGAACTTCTGCAATTCGGCGATCGGCGCGTTCGATACGTACAGCAAATCCTTGTTGTCCATCATGAAACTTTGGGCGACAAAAAAAGAATTCGGATCGCGCAGGTTCACCCGATAGACGACGGGCACCTTGCCGTCGGCCGTCGTGCGCACCGGCGTGTTCGGCCACTGCAGCGCCTTCGCGTCCTCGAGCCGGAAGACGAAGACGCCCGTCGCGTCCGAGCGCGCGTCCTGCAGGCCGCCCGCCCGTGCGAGCGCCTGCGCGAGCGTGATGCCCTGCGCCTCGAAATTGATTTCCTCGTTCTTCCCGGTCGCGCCGAGCGCCGTGAAGCTGTACGGCTGGAACAGCGCCGTCACGACGTCTCCCGCGCGCAGCGGCACGTTCTGCCGGGGATCGCGAATCACCGATTCGAGCGGCAGCGACGCGACGACGTTGCCGCGCGTCACCTGAATCGTAATCTTGTCAACGGGCTGGCGCACGCCGCCCGCGCTCGCCAATGCGTCGAGCAGACGCTCGCCGCGGGCGGACAACGGCATCCGGTCGCTCTTCGCGACGTCGCCGACGATCGTCACGTAGGAGGTTGCATTGCGCGACAACTTCACGAGCACCTGCGGATCGTGCGCCATGTTCTTCAGGCGCGCCGCGATGATTCGTTGCAGTTCGGAAGGCGTACGGCCCGCGGCCTTGATCTGGCCGGCGAACGGGACGTTGATCGTGCCGTCGCCGTCGATCACCTGATCGGGCAGCACCGTGACCTTCGCGTTGGTTGCCCCCGCCTTCGTGTCGCTCGTCTGCGCGACGCCGAACAGCGTCGCGGGCGGCGCCTCCCAGATCGACACTTCGATCGTGTCGCCGACGCCGAGCTGCTGCTGGAAGCGCGTATCGTTGCCGAGCAGCGCGGAAAAATCGCCCCGGCTGCGCTCCGCAAAGAGCCGCCGCGCGACGCCGTCGGTCACGTCGACGACCTGGATGGCGGGGAGATTCGCCTGGACTTGAGCCTCGTCCTGCGAGCGGCTTGGCGCCTTGTCGATCTGAAAGCGGCTGGGGCCCGAGCTGGCGATGCTCGAACAGCCCACGAGCAAGGCTGCGCTGACTGCAAGCCCGACATAAGAAGCACTGCAAGACAAACGTGGCATGTATCGTTGGGCCCCAGATTGTTGACGGAGGCGAAAAAGATGTAGACGGAGGCGAAAATTGTCGCACTTTCGGAGATGCAATAGAATATTTGAGCATCAATTGTCGTCTATAGCAAACGCATTCCGGAAAGAGGCCAGCCCCGCGCGAAAAGCCGTCCGCCGCACGCGTAAAGGCCATCCAAGCGATTCGTATTCTCACCGAAAGATTGCATCCCTGTGACACAAATTTTCCTGGACGTCACACGCCTGATAAGCCGGTGCTATAAGGGGCTGCTTCCGACGGGAGTCGATCGCGTCGGCCTCGCCTACATTCAGCGGTACGGCGCCGGCGCGCGCGGCGTGCTGAGCGAACACGGCTTCTCCGCCGTCCTGTCCGACGGCGATTCGCAGCGAACGTTTGCGATGCTGCTCGCGCAGCGTCCGGACCGTCGCTTCATCGCGCGCCTGCTCGCACGCACGTGGACCGTCAATCGGCTGCGGCCGGCGCCTGCCGGCTCGACGCTGCTGCACACGAGCCACACCGGAATGGAATATCCGCGCTATTACCGCTCGATGCGGCAAGGAAACGGGCGCGCGGTATTCATGGTCCACGATCTGATTCCGTTGACGCACGCCGAATACAGCCGTCCGGGCGTCGATCACATCCACCGCAAACGCATCCATACCGCCCTTCATCATGCCGACGGGCTGATCGCGAATTCGCAGGCGACGCTCGACTCGCTCGCGCTGGAAGCGCAGCGCGCCGGACTCGCGCTGCCGCCAAGCGTCGTCGCACCGCTTGCGGGCGGCACCGAACCGCAGCCCGCGCAAGCCGCGCCGCTCGCGTCGCCGTACTTCGTGATGCTCGGCACGATCGAGCCGCGCAAGAACCACTGGTTCATGCTGCACGTGTGGCGCCGGCTCGTCGAGCGCCTCGGCGACGCCGCGCCGAAACTCGTCGTGATCGGCCGGCGCGGCTGGGAATGCGAAAACGTGATCGACATGCTCGAGCGCTGCGCGAGTCTGCACGGCGCGGTGATCGAGCAATCCGATTGTTCGGATGACCAACTGCATGCGTGGCTGCAGCATGCGCGCGCGCTCCTCTTTCCGTCGTTCGCCGAAGGCTACGGCATGCCGCTCGTCGAAGCGCTCGCGTCGCGCGTGCCCGTGCTCGCGAGCGACCTCGGCGTGTTTCGCGAAATCGCGGCCGGCATCCCCGACTATCTCGATCCGCTCGACGGCCCCGGATGGCTCGCTCGCATCGAAGCGTATGCGCGCGCGGACAGTCCCGAGCGCCGCGCGCAGCTCGCGCGCATCGCCGGCTTTCGCGCGCCGACGTGGGCGGCGCATTTCGATATCGTCGACCGCTTCATCGCATCGCTGGGTTAGATGGCCGAGTCCACCGCCCTTCGATTCGACCTGCGCGGCATCACGCGCGGCTTACGGCTCGCGAGCGTGCTCGCGCGCCGGTCGAATCGTCTGTGGCTCGATCATTGGAGCGGACGCGCCGCGCTACGCGTCGCCCGCATCGCCGGCGTCCGCATGCAGGCCGCCTGGCCCGGACCGATCGCGCCGCCCGACGCGCGCGGCGCGCCGCTGCGTTCGTGGTTCTGCCTGCCGTCGGATGCGAGCGGGCCGCAAGCGTTCGCCGATGCGCTGACGCAGACGCTCGCCGCCGATCCGTCCGCCGGCAGCGCGCCCGAAGTTGCCGCACTGATGCGGCGCGTGCTGCTCTCCGACGCGCTGCACCTGAGCGGCCGCGCGGGACGCGCGCCCATCTCAATCCGTGCGCTCGACGCATCCGCCCGCCGCACACGCGTGCTGCTGATCGACGAGCGGCGCGCGACCTCGGCGAACGTTCACGCATCCGCACGCGGCCGTTCACAGTGTTTCGAGACGATGCTGCAGGCGGCGCGCGGCGCGCACCCGGATGCGGCGTTCTGGCTGATCCGAAGCGGAGATCCCGCGACGGGGCGCTGGCTGTCCGCGGATTCGGCCGCGCTGCCGGACGGCGTGCGTCGTCTCGTGCCGCCTTATTCGCTCGCCGACGTGCTGCGGCACGTCGATCACGTCTACGTCGTCGATGCTTCCGAAGGGATGAGCGCGCTCCTCGCCGGCGTGCGCACGCATGTATTCGGGACACCGTACTATGCGGGCTGGGGCCTCACCGACGATCGCCGCGCGTTGCCCGGCCGCACCGCGCGCCCGACGCTCGCCGCGCTGTTCGACGTCGTGTTCCTGCGCGTCGCCCGCTATCTCGATCCCGCGACGCACGCACCAGGCAGTCTGCACGCCGTGCTCGACAGCATCGAGCTGCAGCATGCGATCGCGGAACGGTTCAAGGATCTCGAGCGGGTCGTCGGCGTGCGCTTCCAGCGCTGGAAGCGTCCGTTCGCGACGCCGTTTCTCGCCGCGGGCGGCGGGCGGCTGCGCTGGACGCATGCGCCCGCGACCGTGCGCGCGAACGAATGCGCCGCGCTCTGGGGCGCGCGCAACGCGGACGGCCTTGCGCCCGGCGTCGCGCACGTGCGCATCGAAGACGGCTTCATTCATTCGCTCGGACTCGGCTCCGACATGAACGCACCGTATAGTCAAGCGATCGACCGGCGCGGGCTGTACTTCGACGCAAGCCGGCCG
Source organism: Burkholderia oklahomensis C6786 (assembly GCF_000959365.1). Taxonomy (NCBI): domain Bacteria; kingdom Pseudomonadati; phylum Pseudomonadota; class Betaproteobacteria; order Burkholderiales; family Burkholderiaceae; genus Burkholderia; species Burkholderia oklahomensis. The sequence goes on along the minus strand of NZ_CP009555.1, from coordinate 2,481,565 downwards.
AGCGATCTCACGGCACTCCTCAACGAAGCCGATTTCGGCGAAGCCGAGCTCGCCCGCGCGGCGGCGCTGCGCGAGCGGATCGTGCGCGACGGCGTCACGAAGTACAACCTCGGCCGCCGCGCGCCCGCATGGACGCGGCCGGCGGAGCGGCCGGTCGCGCTCGTGCCCGGGCAGGTCGCCGACGACGCGTCGATCCGCCTCGGCACCCGTGCGCTGCGCACGGCCGATGCGCTGCTGCGCGAAGTCCGCGCGCGGCGCCCCGATGCGTTCATCGTCTACAAACCGCATCCCGACGTGCTGTCGGGCAACCGCGACGGCCTCGTCGACGCGCTGCGGCTCGCCGACGTCGTCGACGCCGAATCCGATCTGCTGTCGCTGATCGAAGCGGCCGACGAAGTTCACACGCTTTCGTCGCTGGCAGGCTTCGATGCGCTGTTGCGCGGCAAGACCGTTTACACGTACGGGTTGCCATTCTATGCGGGGTGGGGTCTGACGCACGATGCGCTCGCGCCGCTGCCGTGGCGCGAGCGCACGCTCACGCTCGACATGCTGACGGCTGGCGCGCTGCTGCGCTACCCGCTGTACTGGGACTGGCGGCTGCACGTGTTCACGACGCCGGAAGCCGTCGTCGAGCGGCTCGCGGCCCCTGCCGCACGGCCGCTCGAGCAGGTGCGCGGCAATCGCGCGCGGCCGTTTCTGAAGGCTTTCCGTTGGACGCGTAATGTACTATCGCACGCCAGATGGCGAATCGCGCAGCGAATCGCGATTCGACGGGATCGCCCGGACAGTTGAAAATCGGCCGAAACGGAACGAAGGATCGGCTCATCGACGGAATCGAAAACCGCTGGTTCGGCAAAATGAATCAGCCCAGCTTCACAAACCGAGGTCATTCATGAACATTTTTCCGGTGATCCTTTGCGGCGGCAGCGGTACGCGCCTCTGGCCGATGTCGCGCGGCGGCTATCCGAAACAGTATCTGAAGCTCACGGGCGACAACACGCTCGTCCAGCAGACCGCACTGCGCGTGCGCGACGTCGACGGCGTCGGCGCGCCGATCGTCGTCACCAACAACGAGCAGCGCTTCCTCGTCGCCGAGCAATTGCGCCAGGTCGGCATCGCGCCGTCGTCGATCGTGCTCGAACCGGTGGGCCGCAATACCGCACCGGCGATCGCGATCGCCGCCCTCCTCGCACTGCGCGAAACGCCCGATGCGCTGCTGCTCGTGCTGCCGTCCGATCACGTGATCGACAACGAATCCGCGTTCGTCGAGATCGTGAAGACGGCGGCGACCGTCGCATCCGACGAGCGTCTCGTCACGTTCGGCATCACGCCGACGCAAGCGCACACGGGCTACGGCTACATTCGCCGAGGCGCGGCGCTTGCGGGCGATGCGCAGGTCTACTGCGTCGACGCATTCGTCGAGAAGCCGGATGCGCCGACCGCCGAGCGTTTCGTCGCGGACGGCGGCTATTACTGGAACAGCGGGATGTTCATGCTGAAGGCGTCGACGTATCTCGACGAGCTGCGCCGCCACGCGCCGGACATCGCGCGCCAGGCCGAGCTCGCGCTCGACGCGGCGACGCGCGACCACGACTTCCTGCGCCTCGATCCGGGCGCGTTCGGCGCGAGCCCGAACGTGTCGATCGACTACGCGGTGATGGAGAAGACCGAGCGCGCGGCCGTCGTCGCCGCCGCGAATCTCGGCTGGAACGACATCGGCTCGTGGAGCGCGCTCGCCGACATCGCGGCCACCGACGCGCAGCACAACGCGCTGATCGGCGACGTGTACACCGACGCGGTCGAGAACTCGTACATCCGTGCCGAGCATCGGATGGTCGCCGCGATCGGCATCGACAACATCGTGATCGTCGAAACCGCCGACGCCGTGCTCGTCGCGCATCGCGACCGCGCGCAGGACGTGAAGAAGGTCGTCGAATGGCTGAACGCGTCGGGGCGACACGAGTCCGTCACGCATCGCCGCGTGATCCGGCCATGGGGCTCGTATGAAGGCATCGACGAGGGCGACCGCTTCCAGGTGAAGCGCATCGTCGTCAATCCGGGCGCGCAGCTGAGCCTGCAGATGCACCACCATCGCGCGGAGCACTGGATCGTCGTCAAGGGCACCGCGCTCGTCACGAACGACGGCAAGGAAATCATCCTGACCGAAAATCAGTCGACCTACATACCGCTCGGCGCGACGCACCGCCTGAAGAACCCCGGCAAGATTCCGCTCGAGCTGATCGAGGTCCAGTCGGGCTCGTATCTCGGCGAAGACGACATCGTCCGCTTCGAGGACACGTACGGACGCACGTCCGCGACGTGACGTGCCGCGCTGCGTCGCGCTTCACGCTTCACGCTTCACGCTTCACGCGAGCGTGAGCGCGCCGCAGCGAGACCGCACCGACGACGAGCCGCATGCACGCGCATGCGGCTCGTTTCGTTTCGCGCGCAGCGGCAAACCGCGAGCCGCCGCGCGGCAGACCCGGCAAAAATCGGCTAGGCTTTGCACATCGCAGTCTGCACGGCCGGCCTCGCCGATCGCGACGACCGGTTCGCCGTGCACGTTAGACGGAGGTGCTCACGATGTGCCGCTGGCTCGCTTACACCGGCAATCCGATCCAACTCGAAACCGTGCTGTTTCGCGCGAAGCATTCGCTGATCGACCAGAGCCTGCATTCGCGGATGGGCGTGACGACGACCAACGGCGACGGCTTCGGCATCGGCTGGTACGGAGAACCCGACGAGATTCCGTTCATCTACCGTTGCGTGAGCCCCGCGTGGAACGATCGCAACCTGCGCGAAGCGGCGCGCGCGATCCGCTCGCCGCTCTTCATCGCGCACATTCGCTCGGCGACCGACACGCCCGTGCAGGAAACCAACTGCCATCCGTTCCGCCGCGGGCGCTGGCTGTTCGCTCACAACGGCCTGATCCGCCGCTATCACACGCTGCGGCGCGACCTGATGATCCGTATCGATCCCGCGCTGTTCCCGTCGATCGAAGGATCGACGGACTCCGAAGTGATGTTCCATCTCGCGCTCACGTTCGGGCTCGAGCACGATCCGCTGTCCGCGCTCGAACGGATGGCCGGAGCGATCGAGGATGCGGGCGCGCGTCACGGCATCGATGCGCCGCTCAACATGACCGTCTGCGCGACGGACGGCGAGCAGGTCGTCGCGGTCCGCTACTCGAGCGAGCGCGCGTCGCGCTCGCTCTTTCACAGCACGTCGTTCCATCATCTGCACGAGCTCTATCCGCACGATCCGCGCATCCAGGCGATCGGCGACGACGCGTTCCTCGTGCTGTCCGAGCCGCTCGTCGACCTGCACGACGCATGGGAGAAAATTCCGGAAAGCACCGCGATCATTGCACGGCGCAGCGACATCCGGCAGGTTCCGTTCGCGCCCCACCGCTCGACGTAGCGCGCCGCTCGCGCGGCGAAGGTTGCTCCATCGCCGCGAGTCGGTTATAAAAAAGCCCCTTTCGCGTGGCTTCACGGCCGCCTCCGTTCAATTCATTTGGAGACCTCATCGTGGATCTCGCCTCCGTGCAAACCTTCATCGTCACTCGCGGCATCGACTTCGGCCTGCAGGTCATCGCATCGATCGCCCTCTGGATCATCGGACGCTGGGCGATCCGGATCCTCACGAACGTGATGGGCAGGATCATCCGCAGAAGCGGGAAAGTCGACGCGACGCTGTCGCACTATCTGACGTCGGTCATGAGCGTGCTGCTCACGGTGCTCCTCATCCTCGCGATCCTGCAGGTGTTCGGCGTGCAGACGACTTCGTTCGCCGCACTGCTCGCGGGCCTCGGCCTCGCGGTCGGCACCGCGTGGGGCGGCCTGCTCGCGCACTTCGCGGCCGGCGTGTTCATGCAGGTGCTGCGCCCGTTCAAGGTCGGCGACGTGATTTCGGCGGGCGGCGTGACGGGCACGGTCAAGGAGCTCGGCCTGTTCGGCACGACGATCGTCACGGCCGACAACGTCGTCACGCTCGTCGGCAACAACAAGATCTTCTCCGACAACATCGCGAACTACAGCGCGACGTCGACGCGCCGCGTCGATCTGACGGCGAAGATCGCGAACGGCGTCGACGCGGTCGATGCGATCGGGCGCTTGAAGGCCGCGATCGCGAAGATCCCGAACGTCGTCCAGGAGCCGACGCCCGACGTCGGCGTGCTGTCGTTCACGCCGGAGGGCCCGCTCCTCTTCGTGCGTCCGTCCACGCAGCCCGCGAACTACTGGCAGGTGTATTGCGACACCAACCGCGCGATTCTCGACACGTTCCGCGAAGCCGGCTACCCGACGCCGGAAACGCCGGTCGCGCATCGCACGACGTCGTGATGCGCAGGCCGCCGCGCGGCGGCGCTCACGCTGCCGGGACGACGCCCGCTCCGCCCGAGTGGGCCTTTCGGCGGTGATGTGTCAGAATCGCCCGACGATGCCTCTCCGGGACCCAGCCATGTCGAACCGCCGTGCCTTTTTCGAATCGGTCTACCGGGACAATCTGTGGAACAGCGAGGAAAGCCGCTCCGGTCAGGGCTCCGAAGTGCGGGCAACGGCGTCGCTCGCGGCGGAGCTGCCGGCCGTGCTGCGCCACTATCGCGTGCAGTCGATCCTCGACGTGCCGTGCGGTGATTTCCACTGGATGCGGCATGTCGATCTGGCGGGCATCCGCTATATCGGCGGCGACATCGTGCCGGACCTCGTCGACGCCAACCAGCGGCTGTACGGCAGCGCGGCGCGAAACTTCATCCAGATCGATGCGATCGACGATCCGCTTCCCGAGGTCGATGCAATCTTCTGCCGCGACTGCGCCATCCACTTCTCGTTCGAGCTGATCTGGCGGCTTGTCGCGAATTTCGCCGCGAGCCGCGCGCGCTACGTGTTCCTCACGCACGACAACTGTTTCCTGCGCTACGTCGACAACGGCCATGCCAACGTCGATCTCGAAGACGCGGCGGACGGCGTCAATTACCTCTATCGGCCGCTCAACTTCCTGCTGCCGCCGTTCGCGTTCCCGCCGCCCGTGCACGTGATCAACGAAGGGCAATGGGATCAGATGAAGACGATGGCGATGTGGCGCGTCGACGATTTGCGCCAGGTGCTCGCGCGGCGCTAGCCGGCGCCGGATAAAAAAACGGCGCGGCTGGTCGCCGCGCCGCTTCCCGTCGTGGACTCGACCGATGCGTGCGCTCAGCGGCCGCCGCTCTTCCCGGTGTCCGCCTGCGACTTGGCGCGCAGCAGCTTCCACAGCGCGCCGATCGCGACGGGAATCACCGCCGCGCCGATCCCGACGAGCACGATCACGTTCAGGTAATGGCGAATGAACGGAATGTTGCCGAAGAAGTAGCCGAGGAACACGAGGAGCAGCACCCAGATCAGCGCGCCGATCATGTTGAACAGCTGGAAGCGCGCGAAGCGCATCATCGACGCGCCCGCGACGAACGGCGCGAACGTGCGCACGACCGGGATGAAGCGCGCGAGCACGAGCGTCTTGCCGCCGTGCCGCTCGTAGAAGTTGTGGGTCTTCTGCAGCGCAGCGCGGTCGAGGAAGCGTTCGAGCCCCGGAATGTGCGTGTTGAAGACCTTCGGCCCGATCGCGCGGCCGATCAGATAGTTGACCGTATTGCCGCCCACCGCCGCGACGAGCAGCAGCACGATGAGGCCCGCGAGCGTCATCTCGCCCGTCGCCGCGAACGCGCCCGCGATGAAGAGCAGCGAATCGCCCGGCAGGAACGGGAAGATCACGAGCCCGGTCTCGCAGAAAACGATCAGGAACAGCACCAGATAGACCCAGGCGCCATACTGCCGGATGAAATCGCCGAGAAATGCATCGATGTGCACGACGAGACTGACGAAATGAAGCAGCGTTTCCAAATGCGTTTCCTTGTGTCCGTGACAAAGTGAGCGTGCGCCGGCCTTCCGGGGCCGGAAGCGAAAAAAGCAACGCTGTCATGATACCGAAAGTACCTTAAGCAACCGTGAAATTTGGTCGACGAGCGACGTCGCGCACCGAGCGCGTCGGGCGACGCGCCGCGCGGCCTCGCTATAATTCCGCCATGTCCGAATTCACCGAATCCGCCGCGGGCGCGACGCCCGACGAGTCCGCATCCGCGCCGCGACGCCCGCGCGCGATCCAGCCGCTGCCCGACCAGCTCATCAGCCAGATCGCGGCGGGCGAAGTGGTCGAGCGGCCCGCGTCCGTCATCAAGGAGCTCGTCGAGAACGCGCTCGACGCCGGCGCGAGCACGCTGCGCATCGTGCTCGACGAAGGCGGCGTCAAGCGCATCTCGATCACCGACGACGGCTGCGGAATTCCCGCGGACGAGCTGCCGCTCGCGCTGATGCGCCACGCGACGAGCAAGATCCGCTCGCTCGCCGAGCTCGAGGCGGTCGCGACGCTCGGGTTCCGCGGCGAGGCGCTCGCGTCGATCGCGTCGGTCGCCGAGATGTTCGTCACGAGCCGCACCGAGGACGCCGCGCACGCGATGCGCATCGACGCGCAGACGGGCGTGCTCGCGCCCGCCGCCGGCACGCGCGGCACGACGATCGAAGTGCGCGAGCTGTACTTCAGCACGCCCGCACGCCGCAAGTTCCTGAAGAGCGAGCAGACCGAGTTCGGCCACTGCCTGGAAATGATCCGTCGCGCGGCGCTCGCGCGGCCGGACGTCGCGATCTCGGTGCTGCACAACGGCCGCGCGGTCGAGCACTGGAACGCGAGCGAGCCCGCCGCGCGCGTCGCGAAGATCCTCGGCGAAGGCTTCGCGACCGCCCACCTGCCGCTCGACGAAAGCGCCGGGCCGCTCGCCGTCTACGGTTGCGCGGGGCTGCCGACCGCGAGCCGCGGCCGCGCGGACCAGCAATACTTCTTCGTCAACGGCCGCTTCGTGCGCGACAAGCTGCTCACGCACGCGGTGCGCGCCGCATACGAAGACGTGCTGCACGGCGACCGCTATCCGTCGTACGTGCTGTTCCTCGACCTGCCGCCCGAAGCCGTCGACGTGAACGTCCATCCGTCGAAGATCGAAGTGCGCTTCCGCGATTCGCGCTCGATCCACCAGTTCGTGTTCCACGCGGTGCAGCGCGCGCTCGCGCGGCACGCGGGCGCGTCGCCGGAGACGACGGCGGGCGGCCACGCCGCGCATCTCGCGCCGGCCGGGCCGGCGTCGCCCGGATCGCCCGCCGCGCCGAGCGCGTCGTTCGTCCGCTCGGGCCCCGCGGCAAGCGCCGGCCAGCCGGCGCCCGGCAACACGTGGCTGCGGCAGTCGCGGATGACGCAGGGCACGCTGCCCGTCGCGCAGCCGCTCGCGCTGTACGACGCGCTCTTCGGCCGCAAGGACACGGGCGCGGGCACGCCGCAGGGCACGACGGGCGCCGCGCTCGAAGCGCACGATGCGCCGGATGCGCATAACCCGCCGCGCTTCGCGACCATGCCGGGCGGCGCGGGCGCCGCGACGCCCGCGTTCTCGGCGACGAGCGCATCCGACCCCATGACGCACGACGAGCAGCCGCTCGGCTTCGCGGTCGGCCAGATCCACGGCATCTACGTGCTCGCGCAGAACGCGCGCGGCCTCGTGATCGTCGACATGCACGCGGCGCACGAGCGAATCCTGTACGAGCAGTTCAAGCGCGCGCTCGCCGACCGCACGGTCGCCGTGCAGACGCTGCTGATTCCGGTGTCGATGACGGCGACGCCCGTCGAGGTCGGCACGGCGGAGGAGGAGCGCGAGACGCTCGACGCGCTCGGCTTCGACCTCGCGGTGCTGTCGCCGACGACGCTCGCGATCCGCGCGGTGCCCGCGCTCCTGAAGGACGCCGATCTGCAGGCGCTCGCGCGCGCGGTGCTCGCGGACCTGCACGCGTTCGGCGGTTCGCGGGTGCTGACGGAGCGCCAGCACGAGCTGCTCGGCACGCTCGCGTGCCATCACGCGGTGCGCGCGAACCGGCGCCTGACGCTCGACGAGATGAACGCGCTGCTGCGCCAGATGGAGGCGACGGAACGCGCGGACCAATGCAACCACGGCCGGCCGACCTGGTACCAATTGACGCTCGGCGACCTCGACCGGCTTTTCATGCGCGGCCAATGAGCGAACGCACCGCAGCCTCCGTGCGAACGGTCGCGTGCCTGCTCGGCCCGACCGCGTCCGGCAAGACGGCCGCCGCGCTCGCGCTTGCCGCGCGCCGGCCGATCGAGATCGTCAGCGTCGATTCGGCGCTCGTCTATCGCGGAATGGACATCGGCACGGCGAAACCGACGCGCGACGAGCGCGCGGCCGTGCCGCACCATCTGATCGACATCGTCGACCCGGCCGACGCGTACTCGGCCGCCGAATTCCGCGCGGACGCGCTGCGCGTCGTCGCCGAGATCGCCGCGCGCGGCCGCACGCCGCTCCTCGCGGGCGGCACGATGCTGTACTACAAGGCGCTGACGCAAGGCTTGAACGACCTGCCGGCGGCCGATCCGGACGTGCGCGCGACGCTCGACGCCGAGGCCGAGCGCGACGGCTGGCCCGCGCTGCACGCGCGCCTCGCGAGCGTCGATCCGGCGACGGCCGCGCGGCTCGCGCCGAACGATTCGCAGCGGATCCAGCGCGCGCTCGAGGTGTATCGGCTGACGGGGCGCCCGATGTCGGCGCTTCTCGCCGCACCGCCGCGCGAAGGCGGCGCGGCCGCGGGGCTGCGGTTCGTGCCCGTCGCGCTCGAGCCGTCGGACCGCGCGGTGCTGCATGCACGCATCGCCGCGCGCTTCGACGCGATGCTGGAAGCGGGCTTCGTCGACGAAGTCGAGCGCCTGCGCCGGCGCGACGACCTGCATCTCGGGCTGCCGTCGATGCGCTGCGTCGGCTACCGGCAGGCGTGGGAGTATCTCGACGGCGTCAACGACTACCGGACGATGCGCGACAAGGGCATCTTCGCGACCCGGCAGCTCTGCAAGCGGCAGCTGACGTGGCTGCGCGCGATGCCGGAACGAATCGGCGTCGACTGCTGCGCGGCGGACGCGACCGCGCGCGCGGTCGATGCGCTCGAGCGGGTGCTGGGCGACGCGCACACGGGTTGAGCCGAGCGCCGCACCCGCCTGCGCCGCCGGCCCACGGCATCCATGGCCGGCCGCCGCCTCCTCCGCCTCCTCCGCCTCCGATCGATCATGCCCGCGCGCGACGCAAGCGCCCGCGCGGCCCAGCCGCCCGGCATTCAAGCGCGTCACGGGCGAATCGCGGATGACCGCCGACGAGCGGCCGCCCGGCGACGGCGCACCGCCCAAACCGACGGCGCGCGGCCGAACCACGCGCTCACGCGCGGGATTCGTACCAATGCCGCGAACGATTCACGACGCCGACGACGAGCAGCATCACCGGCACTTCGATCAACACGCCGACCACCGTCGCGAGCGCGGCGCCGGACTGAAAGCCGAACAGGCTGATCGCGGTCGCGACCGCGAGCTCGAAGAAGTTGCTCGCGCCGATGAGGCTCGACGGCCCGGCCACGCAATGCGCGACGCGAAAGCGCCGGTTGAGCAGATACGCGAGGCCCGAGTTGAAGAACGCCTGCACGAGGATCGGAACCGCGAGCAGCGCGATGACGAGCGGTTCGTCGACGATCGCCCGCCCCTGGAACGCGAACAGCAGCACGAGCGTCGCGAGCAGCGCGCAGATCGACCACGGGCCGAGCGCCGCGACGGCGCGCCGCAGCGCGGCTTCGCCGGCCGCGAGCAGCACGCGCCGCGCGAGCTGCGCGGCGATCACCGGCACGACGATGTAAAGGCCGACGGACACGATGAGCGTATCCAGGGCACCGTGATCGCGGACCGGCCGAGCAGCAGCGCGACGAGCGGCGCGAACGCGACGATCATGATCGCGTCGTTGAGCGCGACCTGCGACAGCGTGAAATACGGATCGCCCTTGCAAAGCTGCGGCCAGACGAACACCATCGCCGTGCACGGCGCGGCGGAGAGCAGGATCAGGCCGGCGACGTAGCTGTCGAGCTGGTCGGCGGGCAGCCAGCGCGCGAACAGGTGACGCACGAACAGCCAGCCGAGGAACGCCATCGAGAACGGCTTGACGAGCCAGTTGACGGCGAGCGTCACGCCGATCCCGCGCCAGTGCCGGCCGACCTGCGACATCGCGCCGAAATCGATCTTGATCAGCATCGGCACGATCATCACCCAGATCAGCAGCCCGACCGGCAGATTGACCTGCGCGACCTCCATCCGGCCGATCGCCTGAAAGACGCCGGGCAGCCACTGGCCGAGCACGATGCCGGCGACGATGCAAAGCGCGACCCACGCGCTCAGATAGCGCTCGAAGAAGCCGATCGCCGGGCGCGCGGCGGGCGGCGGGCGGCGCGCCGCTCAACGCTGCTCATCGGGCGCCTCCCCGGCCGGCAGAGCGCCGATCGCGTGCATCTCCCGCTGGATCGCGGCGCGGTCGAGCACGTGCAGCGGCAGATTCACGAACTGGCCGACCCGATTCAGGATCTGCCGGTACACCTTGTCGAACGCGCGGCGCTTCTCGTCGTCGGTGCCCGCGACCGCCGCCGGATCCTCGAAGCCCCAATGCGCGGTCAGCGGGTGGCCGGGCCAGATCGGGCACGCCTCGCCCGCCGCCTGGTCGCAGACCGTGATCACGAAATCCATCTGCGGCGCGCCGGGCCGCCGAACTCGCCCCAGCTCTTGCCGCGCAGTTGCGACACGTCGTAGCCGAGCGCCGCGCAGCGTTCGAGCGCGAACGGATTGACCTTGCCGCTCGGATGGCTGCCCGCGCTGTACGCGCGGAACCGGCTGCCGCCCATCGCGTTGAAGAGCGCTTCCGCCATGATGCTGCGCGCGCTGTTGCCCGTGCAGAGAATGAGGACCGAGAAGGGTGTGTCGCTCACGAGCGGCTCCGATGGAACTGAATTGCCGACGCGGCGGGGGCGCAGCACGCCGATCGCGCGGTCGCGTCGTGCGGCTGGCCGAACACGGGCGCGCTGTCGAGCGTCCGGAAGGTCTCCCACGCGACGCCTTGCGGGTCGACCGTCCACACCTTGTCCGACTGCGCGTAACAGCAGGTCGTCGCGGTCTGCTCGTGGCTCGGCAGCCCGGCCGCCGCGAGGCGCGCGTTCATCTCGCCGAGCTCGGCGTCGGTCTCCACCTGGATGCCGATGTGATCGACGCCCGGCGGCGCGCCGCGTTGCGAGATCGCGAAGTTGACGGCCGGGTCCGTCAGCTCCCATTTGCAGTAGTCGTCCTTCAGGACAGTGGGCTCGACGCCGCCGAACAGCGCACGGTAAAACCGGATGCTGTCGGCAAGGTCGGCGACCGATACGTGGATGTGCATGCGTTTCATGATTGCGCCTCGGAGCAGGAAGCCGGACCGCACACGCCGCACGATGCGCCCGCGCAGCAGTTCTCGGTCAGAAAGCCGATCAGCCCGTTCATCGCGTCGAAGTTGGCCGTGTAGATCACGAAACGGCCTTCCTGGCGCGACTTCACGAGTTCGGCGTGTGAAAGATCCTTCAGATGGAACGACAGCCGCGACGGCGCGAGTTCGAGCCGCTGGGCGATTTCGCCCGCCGGCAGCCCGTCCGTGCCCGTGACGACGAGCAGACGAAAGATCGCGAGGCGCGATTCGTGAGCGAGCGCGCCGAGCGCGCGAATGGCGAGAGTCGAGTCCATGCGCGCAGCATACCGCCATCATTTCAATATTTCAATATTTATTGAAATATTGCTCCGTTCATCGCCTGCCGTTCTGTCCCTGCTCTCGCGTCCGGCGCGCCGCGATCGCATGACGACGGGTAGCGAAGCCGCGCCGGCCAGGCCGGCTCCCGGACGAAAAAAAGCCCGGCTCGCGATGAGCCGGGCTCGTGTTCGATCCGTCCCTCAACAGCCGCTCGGGGCCGGCAAAGGGCGTGTGCGCAACGCGCTCAGACCACGACCGTCTGCGCCTCGCCTTCGCGGCTCGCGCGCACGGCGCCGATCTTCCACACCTGCTCGCCCGCGTCGGTCAGTTGGCGGAGCGCTTCATCCGCGTCGGCGGCCGACACGATCACGGCCATCCCGATCCCGCAGTTGAAGACGCGGTGCATCTCGGCGTCGGCGACGCCGCCGTGCTGCTGCAGCCACTGGAACAGCGGCGGCAGCAGCCACGCGTTCTTGTCGAGCTCGGCCGTGAGACCGTCGCGCAGCACCCGCGGAATGTTCTCGACGAGGCCGCCGCCCGTGATGTGGGCCATCCCCTTCACCGCGATCTTCTCCATCAGCGCGAGGAGCGGCTTCACGTAGATGCGGGTCGGCGCCATCAGCGCGTCCGCGAGCGGGCGGCCGTGGAAATCGGCCGACAGATCCGGATTCGCGCGCTCGATGATCTTGCGCACGAGCGAGAAGCCGTTCGAATGGATGCCGCTCGACGCGAGGCCCAGCACGACGTCGCCCTCGGCGATCGTGCTGCCGTCGATGATCTTGCTCTTCTCGACCGCGCCGACCGCGAAGCCCGCGAGGTCGTATTCGCCGTCCGGGTACATGCCCGGCATCTCGGCCGTCTCGCCGCCGATCAGCGCGCACCCCGACAGCTCGCAGCCCTGCGCGATGCCCTTGACGACCGTCGCCGCCGTCTCGACGTCCAGCTTGCCGCACGCGAAGTAGTCGAGGAAGAACAGCGGCTCGGCGCCCTGGACCAGGATGTCGTTGACGCTCATCGCGACGAGATCCTGCCCGACCGTGTCATGCTTGTTCAGATGAAAGGCAAGCCTGAGCTTCGTGCCGACGCCGTCGGTACCCGACACGAGCACCGGCTCGCGGTACTTCTTCGGCACTTCGAACAACGCGCCGAACCCGCCGATGCCGCCGAGCACGCCGTCGCGCAGCGTTTTCTTCGCAAAGGGCTTGATCTTGTCGACGAGCGCGTCGCCCGCGTCGATGTCGACGCCCGCGTCGCGGTAGGACAGACCCTGGGCGTCGGGAGCGGATTTCGGAGGATTCATGGGGGAATGCGAGAAGGTCGGTAAAATGCGATTTTACCCGAAGCCGGCCGGGCGGCCGGAATTCCCCGCATCGATTCATCAGGGAAAGCATCTTGCCCCATTCGTTACCGTTTTCGCCGCTCGAGCGGCGGCGCCCTCGCTTGGCGGGCGCCGCCGCACGGCACGCCGCGCGCGCCGCCCGCCCGTCGCGCGCGGGCGCCTGCCGGGCCGTCGAGGGCGGCGCGCGCAGCCGCGCGCACGGGCGCTTCCCGACGATGCCGGCCACGCGCCGCCGCCCTTCGGGCATGCAACACCGGACCTGATTCGCACCGTGACTGTATCCCGTCAACTGACGCTCGATCTCGGCACCCCGCCGCCCGCGACGTTCGACAATTTCTACTCGGGGACGAACGCCGAGCTCGTCACGCGCCTGCGCGAGCTCGATCTCGCGCTCGCGGCGGGCCCCGTCGCCGACCGCACGTTCTACGTGTGGGGCGAAGCGGGCAGCGGCCGCAGCCACTTGCTGCAGGCGCTCGTGCACGACACGACGTACGGCCACGCGCGCTACGTGAGCCCGCAAAGCGGGCTCGACGCGTTCGTGTTCGATCCGCGCGCGTCGCTCTACGCGGTCGACGACTGCGACGCGCTCAATGACGCGCAGCAGATCGCGCTCTTCAACCTGTTCAACGAAGTGCGCGCGCATCCGATGACCGCGCTCGTCGCGGCCGGCCCCGCCGCGCCGCTCGCGCTCGACGTCCGCGAGGACCTGCGCACCCGCCTCGGCTGGGGTCTCGTGTTCCATCTCGCGCCGCTCACCGACGAAGGCAAGGCGGCCGTGCTCAAGCACGCGGCGAAGGAGCGCGGGATCGCGCTCGCCGACGACGTGCCGTCGTACCTCCTCACCCATTTCCGCCGCGACATGCCGAGCCTGATGGCGCTCCTCGACGCGCTCGACCGCTTCTCGCTCGAGCAGAAGCGCGCGGTGACGCTGCCGCTCCTGCGCGCGATGCTCGCCGCGCCGGAGCGCGACGAGGTCGCTCCGGGCCGGTTCAAGTAGCTTCAAGTAAAATGCCCCTCCATGACTAATTTGGCACTCTTCGACCTGGATCACACGCTGATCCCGACAGACAGCGACCACGAATGGGGCCGCTTCATGGTCAGGCTCGGCATCGTCGACGCGGACAGCTTCTCGCGCCAGAACGACCGCTTCTACGCCGACTACAAGGCGGGCAAGCTCGATATCCACGCGTACCTCACGGCGATGCTCACGCCGCTCGCGAAGTATTCGCGCGCGCAGCTCGCGCAGTGGCACGACGAGTACATGCACGAGGTGATCCGGCCGGCGATGCTGCCCGCCGCGCTCGAGCTCGTGCGCCGGCACCAGGATGCGGGCGATCTCTGCTGCATCGTCACCGCGACGAACGAATTCATCACGCGTCCGATCGCGACCGCGTTCGGCGTCGACACGCTGATCGCGTGCGAGGTGGAAACCGTCGACGGCCATCCGGACTCCGCGTTCACCGGCCGGCCGACCGGCACGCCGAGCTACCGCGAAGGCAAGATCACGCGCACGCAAGCGTGGCTCGCGTCGCTCGGCAAGCGCTGGGACGACTTCGATCGCAGCTACTTCTACAGCGATTCGCACAACGACATTCCGCTTCTCGAAAAAGTCACCGACCCGATCGCGACCAATCCCGACGACACGCTGCGCGCATACGCACGCGAACACGGCTGGCGCATCCTCGACCTCTTCCAACCGTCGTGATCAAAAAACTCATCCGCAAGCTGTTCGGGCAGGACGCCCGCGCGGCGCAAGACGCGCCGCAGGACTCCGCCGCCCCGCAGGAAGCCGCGTCGGGGGACGCCTCGGCCGCGCCCGCCGCGCCGCGCCGCGCGAAATCCGCGCGCGGCGCCGCCAAGAAGGCCCGCAACGGCGAGCCGACCGTGGTGTCCGCGAACGTGCACGGGATCGATCCCGCGCTCATCTCGAAAAACGCGATCCGCGTCACCGACACGCTGCAGCAAGCCGGCTTCCGCGCGTTCATCGTCGGCGGCGCGGTGCGCGACCTGCTGCTCGGCATCGCGCCGAAGGATTTCGACGTCGCGACCGACGCGACGCCGACCCAGGTCCAGCACCTGTTCCGCCGCGCGCGGCTGATCGGCCGGCGCTTCCAGATCGTCCACGTGCAGTTCGGGCAGGAGCTGATCGAGGTGTCGACGTTCCGCGCGCTCGTCGACGCCCCGCAGGAGCCGCCCGCCGAAACCGCGCCCGCGAAGCGCATGAAGCGCGACGAGCTCGACCGCCGCACGCACGCGGTCGACGCGAGCGGCCGCGTGCTGCGCGACAACGTGTGGGGCGAGCAGCACGAGGACGCGGCGCGCCGCGACTTCACGATCAACGCGATGTACTACGATCCCGCGACGCAGACCGTGCTCGACTATCACGACGGGATGGCCGACATGCGCGCGCGCCTGCTGCGGATGATCGGCGATCCGGTGACGCGCTTCCGCGAGGATCCGGTGCGGATGCTGCGCGTCGTGCGCTTCGCGGCGAAGCTCGGCTTCGAGATCGAGGAGAACACGCGCGCGCCGATCAAGGAGCTCGCGGATCTCATCAACAACGTGCCGGCCGCGCGGCTGTTCGACGAGATGCTGAAGCTGCTGCTGTCGGGCCACGCGCTCGCGTGCCTGAGGCAGTTGCGCAAGCAAGGGCTGCATCACGGGCTGCTGCCGCTCCTCGACGTCGTGCTCGAGCAGCCGCAGGGCGAGAAGTTCGTCACGCTCGCGCTCAACAACACCGATGCGCGCGTGCGCGCGGGCAAGCCGGTGTCGCCCGGCTTCCTGTTCGCGACGCTCCTCTGGCACGACATGCGCCAGCGCTGGGAGCAATACGCCGCGGGCGGCGAGTACCCGGTCCCCGCGATCAATCACGCGATGGACGACGTGATCGACATGCAGACCGAAAAGCTCGCCATCCACAAGCGCTATTCGGCCGACATGCGGGAGATCTGGGGGCTGCAGTTGCGGCTCGAGAAGCGCTCCGGCCGCAGCGCGCTGAGGCTCCTCGAACACCAAAGATTTAGAGCGGGGTATGATTTCCTCCTGTTGCGCTGCGAATCCGGCGAGCTCGATCCCGCCGTCGGACAGTGGTGGACGGATTTCATCGACGGCGATGCCGCGACGCGCGAGGCGCTCCTCACGCAAGGCGGCAGTCGGGACAAGGCGCCTCGCAAGCGGCGCCGCCGCGGCGGTCGCAGCCGCCGCGGGGCCGAAGGTGCCGAGAGCACGGAAGGCGCCGCGCGCGGCGAGTCCGACGCGAACGACTGACGCTTGCGCCGTCGAACGACGTAGGAAGGAAAGCCATGACGGTTGCTTATCTCGGGATGGGGGCCAATCTCGGCGACGCACGCCAGGCCTTGAAGGACGCAGTGGTCTGCCTCGCCCAGCAGCACGCCATCACGGTGCTCGGCAAGTCGAGCCTGTATCGGACGGCGCCCGTCGACGCGGGCGGCGGCGACTACTACAACTGCGTCGTGAAGATCGACACGACGCTCGCCGCGCGCGCGCTCCTCGCGCTCTGCCAGAAGATCGAGCACCACTTCGGCCGCGAACGGCCGTACCGGAACGCGCCGCGCACGCTTGACATCGACATCCTGCTCTACGCTGAACAAACGATCGACGAGCCCGACCTCATCGTCCCGCATCCGCGCCTGACCGAACGCGCGTTCGCGCTCGTGCCGCTCGTCGAGATCGAGCCCACGCTCGAAATCCCCGCGCGCGGCCGCGCCGAAGCGTTCCTCGCGGACGTCGCGCACCAGCGCATCGAGAAGGTCCAGACTTGCCAGTGCCTGGCGATGCGGGCCGCCGCCGAAAAGAACCGCTGCCGATGAACTCGACACCGCTCACCGTCACCGCCCCCGACTGGCGGCCGCCGTGCCGCTACCTCGCGATCGAAGGACCGATCGGCGTCGGCAAGACGACGCTCGCGACGCTGCTCGCCGAACGCTGGTCGATGCGCGCGCTCCTCGAACGCCCGCAGGACAACCCGTTTCTCGAACGCTTCTATCGCGACACCGCGCGCTACGCGCTGCCGGCGCAGCTCGCGTTCGCGCTGCAGCGCGAGCACCAGGCGCGCGAGATTGCCGCCGCATACGAAGCGAACACACCGATCGTTGCGGATTTCATGCCGCAGAAGAACGAAATCTTCGCGCGGCTCACGCTGCCCGACGACGAATGGCAGCTTTACCGCTCGCTCGCCGCGCATCTCGACGCACCCGCTCCCGCGCCCGACCTCGTCGTCTATCTGCAGGCGAGCCCCGAAGTGCTGTTCGCGCGGATCCAGAAGCGCGGCCAGCCGATGGAGCTGCAGATCGGCGACGCGTACCTGCGTTCGCTCTGCGACGCGTACAACGAATTCTTCTATCACTACGACCGCACGCCCGTGCTGACGGTCGCAGCCGAGCACCTGAATCCGCTCGACTCCCCCGACGACCTTGCACTGCTCGTCGAGCGCATCGCGTCGATGCGCGGCCGCAAGGAATTCTTCGTCAAAGGCGGCGGCGCGCGCTGACGGACGCGCGCGCGGTCGCTCGTCGCGACGCCGCCTTTTCTCTCACCATCGAATCGGACCTCCCATGACCTACCTTCAGGAATCCAGCCGACCGGCCGTGACGGTGCCCAAACTGCAGGCGATGCGTGAAGCCGGCGAGAAGATCGCGATGCTGACCTGCTACGACGCGAGCTTCGCCGCCCTCCTCGACCGCGCGAACGTCGACGTGCAGCTGATCGGCGATTCGCTCGGCAACGTGCTGCAGGGCCAGACGACGACGCTGCCCGTCACGCTCGACGACATCGCGTATCACACCGCATGCGTCGCGCGGGCGCAGCCGCGCGCGCTCGTCGTCGCGGACCTGCCGTTCGGCACCTACGGTACGCCCGCCGATGCGTTCGCGAGCGCGGTGAAGCTGATGCGCGCGGGCGCGCAAATGGTCAAGCTCGAAGGCGGCGAATGGCTCGCCGACACGGTGCGCTTCCTCGTCGAGCGGTCGGTGCCCGTGTGCGCGCACGTCGGGCTCACGCCGCAGTCGGTGCACGCGTTCGGCGGCTTCAAGGTGCAGGGCAAGACGGAAGCGGGCGCCGCGCAATTGCTGCGCGACGCGCGCGCGGTCGAGGATGCGGGCGCGCAGCTCGTCGTGCTCGAAGCGGTGCCGACGCTCGTCGCGGCCGAAGTCACGCGCGAGCTGACGATCCCGACGATCGGCATCGGCGCGGGCGCGGATTGCTCGGGCCAGGTGCTCGTGCTGCACGACATGCTCGGCATCTTCTCCGGCAAGCGGCCGCGCTTCGTCAAGGACTTCATGCAAGGGCAGCCGAGCATCTTCGCGGCTGTCGAGGCGTTCGTGCGCGCGGTGAAGGACGGCAGCTTTCCCGGGCCCGAGCATTCGTTCTGATGAGGGAGTGACGGCCTGATCGCGCGCGGCGCGGCTTCGCTCGCACGCCACGCTTCGCACTTGGGCGCCGTAGCGCTCGAGAAAAAGCGGCATCCGACGTGTGCGGATGCCGCTTTTTCATGTCGACCGCCGAACAGCAAGCGACACGTCGTCGAGCATGAGCGCGCGGCTGGTTCGATGCATGCATGTCGCCGTGCCGCCGCCGCGCCATTCCGAACGAGCGGCGCGGGCCGCGCACCAACCAGCGCGTCGGCCGGCATCAGCGCATCGTGACGCGACACGCCGTCGAGCGCCGGCTCGCTCCCGGCTCCGGCCTCCTTGTCGTCAAGCCGCCGCTGCACCGCCTCGCACGAGCCGCGCGGGCACCGCGCCGCGCAGCGCGTTGGCCAGCATCAGCGCATCGGCGTGCAGCAGGTCGTCGAGCGTGAGCACGCGCTCGGTCGCCTGCAGCGCCGGATCGGCGAGCAGCACGCCGCGCATCACGCCCGGCAGCACGCCCGACGACAGCGGCGGCGTGAACCAGCGCCCGTCGAGCTTCACGAACACATTCGTCCGCCCGCCCTCCGTCAGCTCGCCGCGCTCGTTGAAGAACAGCATGTCGAACGCGTCGCGCGTCTCGGCGCTCTTCCACGCGCGATCATAGTCGGCACGGCGCGTCGTCTTGTGCGCGAGCAGCACGTCGCCCGAACGCATCGGCGCGAAGCCGTGCTCGGGTGCGAGCAGCACGCCGACCGCGCCGCCCGCGAGCGGCGCAAGCGGCGCGGCCGTGAGGTCGAGCGTGCCGTCCTTCGCCAGCGCGACGCGGAAACGATGTTCGCCGTCGCCCAACTGCGCGCAGCGCTCGTCGATGCGCCGCTTCGCGGCCGCTTCGTCGAACGCGAAGCCGAGCGCGTCTGCGCTCGAACGCAGCCGCGCGAGATGGCGGTCGAGATGACGCACGCCGGCATCGCGCGTCGCGTACATCGTCTCGAACAGCTGGAAGCCGGGATCGGCGTCGGTCAGAAAGCGCGCTTTCAATTCGCACTCCGCATATTCGTCGGCGGCGACGCTGTCGAGCACGATTCCCGCACCGACGCCCATCGTGCCGCATCGGTGGCCGTCGGCCGCCGGCGCGTCGAGCGTCAGCGTGCGGATCGCGACCGACAGGCAGAAGTCGCCGCAACCGCGTGCCGCACTCGGCGGGCGGGCGTCCTTCGAGACGCGCCCCGAGGAAGCGTTGCCCGGAGCCGCTCTCCGGGAGGATTCCTTCAAGGTGCCTCCCATGGAGTCTTCTTCCGGGGCGCCCTGCCCGGCGGCTTCCTGCGCGGGGCCGTCCGATATCGCATCAAGCCAGCCGATCGCGCCCGTGTAGAGCCCGCGCGGCGTCGTCTCGATCGCGTCGATCAGCTGCATCGTCCTGTGCTTCGGCGCCCCCGTGATCGAGCCGCACGGAAAGAGCGCGCGCAGCACGTCGGCGAACGTCGCACCGTCGACGAGGCCCGCTTCGACCGTCGACGTCATCTGCCACACCGACGCATACGGCTCGACCGAGAAGAGCGCCGGCACTGTCACCGACCCCGTTCGCGCGATGCGCGCGAGGTCGTTGCGCAGCAGATCGACGATCATCACGTTCTCCGCGCGGTTCTTCGCGTCGTTCGCGAGGAACTCGGCCGCGGCGGCATCCGCGCGCGGATCGTCGGAACGCGGCGCGGTGCCCTTCATCGGCCGCGCGCGCAGCAGCGCGCCCGACTTCTCGACGAACAGCTCCGGCGAGCACGACACGACCCACGCATCGCCCGGCAGCGCGATCAGCGCGCCGTAGCGCACCGGCTGGCGCGCGCGCAGGCGGCGGTACAGCGCGAGTGGCGCGCCGAACGCATCGAAGCGCAGCCGGTATGTGTAGTTGATCTGATACGAGTCGCCCGCGCGCAGCGCGTCATGCACCGCGGCGATCGCCGCGTCGAACGCGTCGCGCGTCACGCTCTTCGTCACGTGCGCGACGCCCGCGGCCGACGGCTCGGCCGCGCCGCCGTCGCGCGCGGCGAGCCACGCGTCGGCTTCGTCGCACGACAGCTTCGCGCATTCCGAGAACAGCAGAAACCGCAGCGCGCCGCCGCCCCGCTTCCCGAGCTGCAGATCGCACCCGAATTCGTAGTCGCCGAGCACGACCGCGTGCAGCCCTTGCCGCGCATCGTCGGCGACGGCCGCGCACACCGCGTCGAGCTCGGCCGGATCGACGCAGACGCGCTCGTGCGAGAAGCCCAAATACAAACGACTCGACCGCGCTGCCGCGGTCGAGTCGCAATCGTCGAAGAGCGCGAACACCGCGCCCGATTCGTCAGTCATCCTGCATCACCTGCGTGCTGCGTGCCGCCCGTCACTCGAAGAAGCTCTTCACGCGATCGAACCAGCTCTTGCTTTGCGGGCTGTGACGCGGGCCGCCTTCCGCGAGCGACTTCTCGAACTGCTTGAGCAAATCGCGCTGCTGCTCGGTGAGCTTCACGGGCGTCTCGACCTGCACGTGCACGTACAGATCGCCGGCGATGCTCGAACGCAGCCCCTTGATGCCCTTGCCGCGCAGACGGAACGTCTTGCCCGACTGCGTGCCTTCCGCCACCGTGAACGACGCGCGGCCGGCGAGCGTCGGCACTTCGATCTCGCCGCCCAACGCCGCCGTCGTGAACGGAATCGGCATCTGGCAGTGCAGGTCGTCGCCGTCGCGCTCGAACACCGAGTGCGGCTTGATGTGGATCTCGACGTACAGATCGCCGGACGGCCCGCCGTTGATGCCCGGCTCGCCGTTGCCGGCCGAGCGGATCCGCATGCCGTCGTCGATGCCCGCCGGAATCTTCACTTCGAGCGTCTTGGTTTCCTTCACCTTGCCGGAGCCGTGGCAGTGCACGCACGGTTCCGGGATGTAGGTGCCGGTGCCGTGGCACTTCGGGCAGGTCTGCTGGATGCTGAAGAAGCCCTGCGACATCCGCACCGTGCCCTGGCCGTGACACGTTGGGCAGGTTTCCGGCTTCGTGCCCGGCTTCGCGCCCGAGCCATGACAGACGCCGCACGACGCCCAGCTCGGCACGCGGATCTGCGTGTCGTAGCCGTGCGCCGCCTGCTCGAGCGTGATCTCCATGCTGTAGCGCAGGTCCGCGCCGCGGTACACCTGCGGACCGCCGCGTCCGCGGCCGCCCCCAGCGGCGGCCTGGCCGAAGATGTCGCCGAAGATGTCGCCGAACGCGTCGGCAAAGCCGCCGAAGCCTTGCGCGCCGGCCGCTCCCATGTTCGGATCGACGCCCGCGTGGCCGTACTGATCGTACGCCGCCCGCTTCTGGCCGTCCGACAGCATTTCATAGGCTTCCTTCGCTTCCTTGAAATGCTCTTCCGCATCCTTGCTGTCCGGATTGCGGTCGGGGTGGTACTTCATCGCGAGCTTGCGATATGCCTTCTTGATTTCGTCGTCGCTTGCATTCTTCGCGACGCCCAGAACCTCGTAGTAATCCCGTTTCGCCATATCGTTTCAATGCCGCCGCGCGAAGCGCGCGCAACGGCTCCTCTCGCTTCCAGTAAAGTCTTGCGACTGGTTGAGCGCCGCGCCGGCCGGCCCGCAGAAGCCGGTCGGCGCGGCGCTCGCCATAAAACAAATGTGCCCGGAGAGCCGCAAGGCCCGCCAGGCGCAAGTATGATCCGCCAATTCGGCAGTGAAGAAACGGACCCGGGAAGGCCGTGCCGCGCACCCCGCGTGGGTGCCGGCACGGCCCGACCTCGACCCGGCTCAGTCCTTCTTCACTTCCTTGAAGTCGGCGTCGACGACGTCGTCGGCCGTCTGCGCGCCGCCCTGCGCCGCGCCTTCGGCTGCCGCACCGGCTGCGCCCGCCGCGCCGGCCTGCTGCGCCTGCATGTCGGCGTACATCTTCTCGCCGAGCTTCTGCGACGCCGTCGCGACCGCTTCGATCTTCGCATCGATCGTCGCCTTGTCGCTCGACGCGCCCTTCAGCACGTCCTCGAGCTCCTTCAGCGCGGCTTCGATCTTCTCCTTCTCGCCCGCGTCCAGCTTGTCGCCGTACTCGGCGAGCGCCTTCTTCGTGCTGTGGACGAGCGCGTCGCCCTGGTTGCGCGAATCGGCCAGCTCACGCAGACGGTGATCTTCTTCCGCGTTCGCTTCCGCGTCCTTCACCATCTTCTCGATCTCGGCTTCGGACAGGCCCGAGTTCGCCTTGATCGTGATCTTGTTTTCCTTGCCGGTCGCCTTGTCCTTCGCGCCGACGTGCAGGATGCCGTTCGCGTCGATGTCGAAGGTCACTTCGATCTGCGGCACGCCACGCGGGGCGGGCGGAATGCCTTCCAGGTTGAACTCGCCGAGCAGCTTGTTGCCCGCCGCCATCTCGCGCTCGCCCTGGAACACCTTGATCGTCACGGCGCCCTGGTTGTCGTCCGCCGTCGAATACACTTGCGAGTGCTTCGTCGGGATCGTGGTGTTCTTGTTGATCATCTTCGTCATCACGCCGCCGAGCGTCTCGATGCCGAGCGACAGCGGGGTCACGTCGAGCAGCAGCACGTCCTTGCGGTCGCCCGACAGCACCTGGCCCTGGATCGCCGCGCCGACCGCGACGGCTTCGTCCGGGTTCACGTCGCGGCGCGGGTCCTTGCCGAAGAATTCCTTCACCTTCTCCATGACCTTCGGCATGCGGGTCTGGCCGCCCACCAGGATCACGTCGTCGATGTCCGACACCTTGACGCCCGCGTCCTTGATCGCGATGCGGCACGGCTCGATCGTACGCTCGACCAGATCCTCGACGAGCGCTTCGAGCTTCGCACGCGTGATCTTCAGGTTCAAGTGCTTCGGACCCGACGCGTCCGCCGTGATGTACGGCAGGTTGATTTCGGTCTGCTGGCCCGACGACAGCTCGATCTTCGCCTTTTCGGCCGCTTCCTTCAGGCGCTGCAGCGCGAGCACGTCCTTCGACAGGTCGACGCCCTGCTCCTTCTTGAACTCGCCGATGATGTAATCGATGATGCGCTGGTCGAAGTCTTCGCCGCCGAGGAACGTGTCGCCGTTGGTCGACAGCACTTCGAACTGCATTTCGCCGTCGACGTCCGCGATCTCGATGATCGACACGTCGAACGTGCCGCCGCCGAGGTCATACACGGCGATCTTGCGGTCGCCCTTCTCGGCCTTGTCGAGGCCGAACGCGAGCGCGGCCGCCGTCGGCTCGTTGATGATCCGCTTGACTTCGAGGCCCGCGATACGGCCGGCGTCCTTGGTCGCCTGGCGCTGGCTGTCGTTGAAGTACGCCGGCACCGTGATCACGGCTTCCGTGACCGGCTCGCCGAGGTAATCCTCAGCGGTTTTCTTCATCTTGCGCAGCACTTCGGCCGAGACCTGCGGCGGCGCGAGCTTCTGGCCGTGCGCTTCGACCCACGCGTCGCCGTTGTCGGCCTTGGTGATCTTGTAGGGCATCAGGCCGATGTCCTTCTGCACTTCCTTCTCCTCGAAGCGGCGGCCGATCAGGCGCTTCACCGCGAAGAGCGTGTTCTTCGGGTTCGTCACCGATTGACGCTTGGCCGGCGCGCCGACGAGCACCTCGTTGTCGTCCATGTAGGCGATGATCGACGGCGTCGTGCGCGCGCCTTCCGAGTTCTCGATGACCTTGACCTGATTGCCTTCCATCACGGCGACGCACGAGTTCGTGGTGCCGAGGTCAATACCGATGATCTTTCCCATTTTTCCTAATCTCCAGAAATCCCTGTTCGCTGCGGCGTTGGCGGGTTGCTACCCGCTGCGCCGCGCCATATTCGACTCTGCACTCGAAATAAGTGCGGCCGCGTCGTTTTCAAGACCCCGAAGGCGATGCGGCCATTAAATTTTTTCAATCGGCGGGACGGCCCGCTTCGCCCGCGACGGCGGCCTCCGCCTTCGCGCGCGCCGCGGCGACGGCCGCCTCGAACTGCGCGAGCCCGTGCCAGCCGGTCACCCGACCGAGCCGCTTGCCGCGCCGGAAGAAGAACCAGGTCGGCACGCCGTGCAGCACGAAGCGCCGCGCGAGTTCGCGGTGTTCGTAGACGTTGCTATGGAACCATTCGAGGCCGAGCGCGCGGATCGCGTCCGGGTTCGCGAGCATCGCTTTCTTCGCGATTTCGCAGTTGAAGCAGTCAATGCCCCAGAAGAAGACGACGGCGAGCGCGTCGCCCGCGCTCGCGAGCCCGGCGTCGAAGCTCTCGGCGTCCAGTTCCTGCATGTCGAACGCCGCGAACGCGGTCGCGTCGACGCCCGTGCCCGCCATCGCCGCCCCTTACTTCGGTTGCGCGACCGTCACGAGCGCCGGACGCAGCACGCGGTCGGCGATCGTGTAGCCCTTCTGCAGCACGGCAACGACCGTGTTCGGCTCCTGGTCGGCCGGCACCATCGAGATCGCCTGGTGCAGGTGCGGATCGAACTTCTCGCCGACCGGATTGAGCGCCGCGACGCGGCCCTTCTCGAGCGCGCTCTGCAGTTGGCGCAGCGTCAGCTCGACGCCTTCGCGGACTTTCGCGAGATCGCCGGACGTGTCGCCCACCGCCGCCTCGAGGCTGTCGAGCACGGGCAGCAGGTTTTCGGCGAAGTTCTCGATCGCGAATTTGTGCGCCTTCGCGACGTCGTCCTGCGCGCGGCGGCGCACGTTTTCGGTTTCCGCCTTCGCACGCAGGAAGCTCTCCTGCAGCTCGGCGATCTTGGCTTGAGCCTCGGCGAGCGCGGCTTCTGCAGCCGGCGCCGCGTTTTCCGCGGCTTGCGCCGCCGGTTCCGCGGCCTGCGCCTCGCGACCGGTTACTTCAGTCGTTTGGTCAGTCGGGTTCTCTTGCGTGTTTTCCATATCGCTAGAAAGTCGGTTTAGAGGGTTAAAGCCAAAACGGCAGCCGGTTTCGCGCCTTTTCGCGCAAACGGCCGACGCCGCACAATATCGGTGCAAATGGGGCCCCAGGCGACGATTTCAAGTGGGTTTGCCGCAAGAATCGCGCCCCCGCCGGAGGCATCGCGCCGCGCCGCGGTGCGCCGCGGCCGCCGCCCCGATTCAGGCCGAAACGGCCTGTAACAACCCTTACCGGCCGGTCGCTGGATCGCGCCGGTGCGCTGAACTACACTTCCGACAGGCGCGTCGACGACCATGTATACCCTGACCCGACAACGCCCGACACCGGACCAGAGGCCCTTTCACCCGTCGTCTCGAGGGGGAGTACCGTGAAACTGACCTTCGCTATTTCGGCAGTCGCGCTGGTACTCATCGCCGGCACGACGACCATCTGCCTATCGGGCGCCGTCACCGAACGCACGACGGAATACGGCAGCGTGCGCGCGACGTTCGATCAGCTATTCAGCTCCCATTCGAAAATCTGTCGATGACCCGGCGGTCCCGCTTCGTCGGCCGCCCTTGCAGCTCGGCCGCCGGCTCGCGGAAACGCCGGCGCCGGTCGAGCTCCGCAAGACGCTTCTCCCGCCCCGCTTCCGTCTCCGCATAGAGCGTCTGCGCGACGCTCGCCGGCCCGCGCACGTCGCATACGCCGACCACGTCGACCTGCCAGACGACGCTCTCGATCGTCACGTCGACCCGGTCGCCGACGCGCACTTCCTTCGCCGGCTTGACGGCCGCGCCGCCGATCTTCACGCGCCCTTTTTCGACCGCGTCGGCCGCGAGCGAACGGGTCTTGAAGAAGCGCGCGGCCCAGAGCCACTTGTCGATGCGCAGCCGCGCACCGGGTTCGGTCGAAATCTTGAAGTTCATGGCAGTCAGCTCACGACCTCCGGCGCCGCCGCGACGCGCACCGGCCAGCCTTGCAGGTTTTCGGCGGCGATCTCGCCGAGCGCCGCGATCCACGCGGGCAACGCGTTCAGGCATGGAATCCGGTGGAATTCCTTGCCGCCGCCGTGCAGGAACTCGTCGCGCACCTCGATCCCGATCTCCTCGACCGTCTCGAGGCAGTCGGCGGTGAAGCCCGGGCAGAACACGTCCGCGCGACGCACGCCCGCCGTGCCCAGTTCCTTGAGCGTCGGCGCCGTATAAGGCTGCAGCCATTCGGCCTTGCCGAAGCGCGACTGGAACGTGACCCGGCACTCGAACGTCGTGAGGCCGAGCGCGGACATCAGCAGCGCGGCCGTCTGCTGGCATTGTTCGTGGTATGGATCGCCGAGATCGAGCGTGCGCTTCGGCACGCCGTGAAAGCTCAGCACGAGCTTGTCGCCCGAATCGAACGCGGGCCGGCCGTGCGCCGCCCAATACTGGCGGACCTGCTCGGCAAGCGCGTGGATGTACGCCGGGTGGTCCGCGTAGTGGCGCACCGTGCGCACCTCCGGCTGGTTGCGCATCCGGCCGAGCGCGGCGAACGCGGCGTCGAACGCGGTGGCCGTCGTCGACGCCGAATATTGCGGATACATCGGCAGCAGCAGCACCCGCTCGGCGCCCGCGCGCTTCAGTTGCGAGAGCACGTCGGCGATGCTCGGCGTGCCGTAGCGCATCGCGTGGTCGACGATCACCCGGTAGCCGTTCGCCGCGAAGAGCGGCCGCAAGCACTCGACCTGACGCTCCGTATGGACGCGCAGCGGCGAGCCCTCGGGCATCCAGACGGCCGCGTACTTCTTCGCGGACGCGCGGCTGCGCAGCGGCAGGATCAGCGTGCGCAGGATCACCTGCCAGACGGCCTGCGGGATCTCGACGACGCGCGGGTCGGACAGGAACTGCGCGAGATAGCGGCGCACCGCGCGCGGCGTCGGCTCGTCGGGCGTGCCCAGGTTGACGAGCAGCACGGCGACGCGGTGAGCGGCCGACGCCTGCGACGGCGGTTCGAGGTCAAAACGCATGGAAAGATCGTGCCGGAGCACCGAATCGAACGACACTCATTATAGCGGGGCGGCCCGGGCCCACCAGTCGGCCGTCCGGCCGATTGCGCTGCGCGCGGCGCGCCGGCACGATGCCGATGACGGACTCGATCGAGGGAAAACGGCGCGGGACGCCGCAAACGTGTGATGAAACGGCGATGAAGCGCGGGTGGAACCGGTTACTGCTGGCTGAGCGCCAGCGACAGGAGGCGCGCGGTGATGTCGACGATCGGAATCACGCGGTTGTAGGCCATCCGCGTCGGCCCGATCACGCCGAGCGTGCCGACGATCTTGCCGTTGACCTCGTACGGGGCCGTCACGACGCTCATTTCGTCGATCGGCACGAGCGTCGATTCGCCGCCGATGAAGATCTGCACGCCCTGCGCGTGGCTCGACACGTCGAGAAGCTGCAGGAGGCTCGTCTTCTGGTCGAACACGTCGAACAGCTTGCGCAGCCGCGCCATGTCGGACGAAAGATCCGCCACTTCGAGCAGGTTGCGCTCGCCGGAGATCAGCACGGTGTCCTCGTCGTCGGCCTCCTCGGTGCTCGCCGTGACGGCCGCGTGCATCAGCGCCGTCATGTCGCCGCGCAGTTCGTCGATCTCCTCGCGCAGCCGGCGGCGCACCTCGTCGAACGACAGGCCGGCGAAGTGCGCGTTGATGTAGTTCGACGCCTCGGTGAGCTGCGAGGGCGTGTAGTCGCGCTGCGTCGCGATCATGCGGTTCTGCACGTCGCCTTCGGGCGTCACGATGATGAGGAGGATCCGCTTGTCCGACAGGCGCAGGAACTCGATCTGCTTGAACACGTGGCTGCGGCGCGGCGTCAGCACGACGCCCGCGAACTGCGACAGGTTCGACAGCACGCTCGCCGCGGCCGCGACGACCTTCTGCTGCGGATCGCCCGCCTGCAGCGTGGTCTGCACGAGCCGCGTGACGGCGTCGGCGTCGATCGGCGACTCGACCGTCAGCATCGTGTCGACGAAGAGGCGGTAGCCGCGCGGCGTCGGCACGCGCCCCGCCGACGTGTGCGGGCTCGACACGAGGCCGAGCTCCTCCAGGTCGGACATCACGTTGCGGATCGTCGCCGGGCTCAGCTCGAGCCCGGAATAACGAGACAACGTGCGCGATCCGACCGGCTGACCGTCGGCGATATACCGCTCGATCAGAGTCTTGAGGAGGGTTCGTGCGCGTGGATCTAACATGACGGAAAATTTTAGCGCAACCGGGCGGCGCCCGCGAGCGTCCCGCGCGCATCGTCCGTTCCCCACCCGTTTTGCCGTCCCCGGGCCGGCGGGCGGTTCTTTTCGTCATCGAGCTATGGTGTAATGCCGGCATGAAAATCGGCCACCAATTCCATACCGTCGCGCTCGTCGGGCGCAGCAACACGCCAGGGATCGCCGAGCCGCTGGCGTCGCTTGCCGCGTGCATCGCGAAACGCGGCTTCGAAGTCGTGTTCGAGGCCGACACCGCGCAGGCGATCGGCAGCACGGGCTACCCGGCGCTCACGCCCGCCGAGATCGGCGCGCGCGCCGACGTCGCGGTCGTGCTGGGCGGAGACGGCACGATGCTCGGCATCGGCCGCCAGCTCGCGCCGTACAAGACGCCGCTCATCGGCATCAACCACGGCCGGCTCGGCTTCATCACCGACATCCCGGCGTCCGACATGCAGGACGTCGTGCCGATGATGCTCGCGGGCAGCTTCGAGCGCGAGGAACGCACGCTGCTCGAGTCCCGCATCGTGCGCAACGGCGAGCCGATCTATCACGCGCTCGCGTTCAACGACGTCGTCGTGAACCGCAGCGGCTTCTCCGGGATGGCCGAGCTGCGCGTATCGGTCGACGGCCGCTTCATGTACAACCAGCGCTCGGACGGCCTCATCGTCGCGACCCCGACGGGCTCGACCGCGTACGCGCTGTCGTCGTCGGGGCCGATCCTGCATCCGCAGCTGCAGGGATTCGTGCTCGTGCCGATCGCGCCGCACGCGCTGTCGAACCGGCCGATCGTGCTGCCGGACGATTCGAAGATCGCGATCCAGATCATCGGCGGGCGCGACGTGAACGTGAACTTCGACATGCAGTCGTTCACGGCACTCGAGCTGAACGACACGATCGAGGTGCGCCGCTCGAAGCACACGGTGCCGTTCCTGCACCCGGTCGGCTACAGCTACTACGTGACGCTGCGCAAGAAGCTCCACTGGAACGAACACCCGTCGAGCGAAGAAGACGACGACGCATAAGCCCTGACGCCACCTTCCGACCGCCACTCATGCTCCGCCACCTCTCGATCCGCGACTTCGTCATCGTCGCCGCGCTCGACCTCGAATTCGACAGCGGCTTCTCCGTCTTCTCGGGCGAAACGGGCGCCGGCAAATCGATCCTGATCGATGCGCTCGCGCTCGCGCTCGGCGAACGCGCAGACGCGAGCGTCGTGCGCGCCGGCTGCGCGCGCGCCGACATCAGCGCCGAATTCACGCCGCACGACCGCGTCGTACGCTGGCTCGACGAGCATGCGTTCGACGCCGACGATACAGTGATGCTGCGGCGCGTCGTCGACGCGAACGGCCGCTCGCGCGCATTCATCAACGGCACGAGCGCGACGCTCGCGCAACTGCGCGAAGTGGGCGAGATGCTCGTCGACATCCATGGCCAGCATGCGCACCAGCTGCTGATGCGCACGGACGCGCAGCGCGAGCTGTTCGACGCGCACGCGGGGCTCGTCGCCGACGCGGCCGCCGTCGCGCGCGGTTTTCGCGCGTGGCGCGACGCGACGCAGGCGATCGAGGCCGCGCAGGCGCACGAGCGCGAGCGCCAGCTCGAACGCGAAAAGCTCGCGTGGCAGCTCGCCGAGCTCGACAAGCTCGCGCCGCAGCCGGGCGAATGGGATGAAATCAACACCGAGCACAAGCGCCTCACGCATTCGGCGAACCTGATCGACGGCGTCCAGGGCGCGCTCGACGCCATCTCCGAATCGGACGACGCGATGCTCACGCAGCTCGGCGCGATCGTGTCGAAGCTTCGCAGCCTCGCCGAATACGATCCGGCGCTGAACGACGCGCTCGCGTCACTCGAGCCGGCCGAGATCCAGCTACAGGAGGCGTCGTACTCGCTGTCGCACTACGCGCAGCGGCTCGACCTCGATCCGGACCGCCTCGCGCAGGTCGAATCGCGGCTCGACGCGCTGCACTCGACCGCGCGCAAGTTCCGGCTGCCGCCCGAGACGCTGCACGACGAGCACGAGGCGCGCCGCGCGCAGCTCGCCGAACTCGACGCCGCCGCCGACCTGACCGCGCTGCAGGCGATCGCCGACCAGGCGAAGGAAGCGTATCTCGCCGACGCGAAGAAACTGTCGAAGGCGCGCGCGCAGGCCGCAAAGGCGCTCGGCGCGGCGGTGACGACGGGCATGCAGGAGTTGTCGATGGCGGGCGGGAGCTTCGAAGTCGCGCTCGTGCCGCTCGCCGAAGGCGGCGCGCACGGGCTCGAGCAAGTCGAATTCCGCGTCGCGGGCCATGCGGGCGTGCCGCTGCGGCCGCTCGCGAAGGTCGCGTCGGGCGGCGAGCTCGCGCGGATCAGTCTCGCGCTCGCGGTGATCGCGAGCGCGGCGAGCCCGACGCCGACGCTCATCTTCGACGAAGTCGACACGGGCATCGGCGGCGGCGTCGCCGAGGTGGTCGGGCGGCTGCTGCACCAGCTCGGGCAGATGCGGCAGGTGCTGTGCGTCACGCACCTGCCGCAGGTCGCCGCGCGCGGCGATCATCACTTCCAGGTCGCGAAGGGTCAGGACGGCGACGGCGGCATCGTGTCGACGGTCGTACCGCTCGACCGCGCGAGCCGGATCGAGGAAGTCGCGCGGATGCTGGGCGGTCTCGAAATCACCGCGACGACGCGCAAGCACGCGAAGGAGATGCTCACCGCGTGACGCGGCGCGCGCGCCGGATGCGGCGGTTCCGCGCGTCGCGGCGACGACCGTCCTCGCGACTTCGGACGTCGGCGATCCGGCCGCATCGTTCCGGCTCCGGGCCCGCCCGGCAAGGGTTACGCGGCAACCGAAATACGGCGATCCAATCGAGCCACCCTGATCGCCCGGCGTCGCGGACGGCGGCGGACGGATGACGGGCGGACGGGCGGACGGGCGGATGACGGATGGCGGTGCGGGCGGCGGGCGGCGGGCGGCGACAGACAACCACGGCCGCCAGACCGGCATCGCGCCCGGTGAAAGCTGACGGCGCTTCAGGAAAGGAACGGCTGGAGAAGCGCCACGTGCCGGACAGAAGCGCGGCCCACCGGGCGCGGCCGGCAACACGCTCGCCCCCCCTTTCCGCTACGCGCCGAACACCCGATTCCACAGCGCGACCACCGCATCCCGCTCGGCCGCGACCCGCTCCGGCTCGACGCGCGCCTTCTCCATCCCGTCGAGCCGCAGCCTGTGCTGCAGCTTCCGGTAGGTCCGGTAAGCCGCGCCGACCGTCTCCGCCTCGTCTTCGCTCATCAGCCCGAAGCGCGACACCTCGCGCAGCAGCGCGATGTTGCCGGTATTGCGGATCATCTCGGGATGGCGCGCCGCGTGCAGCAGCACCCAGTACTGGACGACGAACTCGATGTCGACCATCCCGCCGCGGTCGTGCTTCAGGTCGAACAGCTCGCTCGTGTTCGGATGTCCGGCGAACACCTTGTCGCGCATCCCGGCGATCTCCTTCGCGAGCACCGCCGCGTCGCGCGGCGTCGTCAGCACCTGCACGCGGATCTCCTCGAACGCCGCGCCGATCTGCGCGTCGCCCGCGCTGTAGCGCGCGCGCGTGAGCGCCTGGTGCTCCCACACCCACGCGGTGTTCGCCGCGTCGCCCTCGCGCAGCTGGTAGCGCCGGAACGCGTCGAGGTCCGTGACGAGGAGGCCCGCCTCGCCGTTCGGCCGCAGCCGCAGGTCGATGTCGAACAGCGTGCCCGCGCCCGTCGCGGTCGTGAGCCATGTGATCAGGCGCCGCGTGAACGTCGTGTAGACGTCGGCCGCGCGCTCGTCCGGATCGTCGTACAGGAAGATCAGGTCGAGATCGGACGCGTAGCCGAGCTCCTTGCCGCCCAGCTTGCCGTACGCGATCACCGCGAAGCGCGGCGTGTCGCGGTGGCGCTTCGCGAGCTGCGACCAGACGACGTCGATCGTCACGTCGAGCATCGCGTCGGCGAGCTCCGACAGGCGGTCGCTCACGCGCTCGACCGACAGCTTGCCCGCCAGATCGAGCAGCAGGATCCTGAACACCTCCGCGTGGTGCGCGTGACGCAGCAGGTCCATCTGATGCTCGGCGCCGTCGGCGGCCGCGAGCCGCGTGCGCAGCGCATCCTTGAACGCCGGCCAGTCGAACGGGCTCTCGATCGCCTCGTCGTCGAGCAGCTCGTCGAGCAATTGCGGATGGCGGATCAGGTAGCCGCCGCCCCAGCGCGTCGCGCCGAGCACCGACAGCACGCGCCGCAGCGCCGCCGGATATTCGGTCAGGAGCGCGAGGTACGCGCCGCGCCGGCCGACTGTCTCGAGCAGGTCGAAGCAGCGCACGACGGTCTCGTCGCGATGCGCGGCGTCGATCCGCGGCGCCGCCTCGAGCGCGCGCTGCGCGACGCGGTCGAACCGCACCCGGCTCGATTCCGGCAGCCCCGTGTAGCGCGACGAGCGCCATACCGCCTGCAGCCGCGCGAGCACCGCCGCCGGATCGGCGAAGCCGAGCTCGGCGAGGCGCGCGGCGAGCGCGTCGTCGGCGCCGTCGTCGGCGAGCGCGCCGCTCCAGATGCAACCCGCCGCGCCTTCGTCCGCGCGGCGCTTGCCGCCGCCCGCCTTGTCGGCGAACACCTGGTCGAACTGCGCCTCGACGAACGCGCGGTGCCGGTCGAGCTCCGTCATCAGCGCCGCATAGTCTGCGAACCCGAGCGACGCGGCGAGCGCCCCGCGCTCGGCCGGATCGACCGGCATCGCGTGCGTCTGCGCGTCGTTCCGGTATTGCAGCCGGTGCTCGAGCGTCCGCAGGAACAGATAGGCATCGGCGAGGCCCGCGCGGACGTCGTCGGCGATCAGGCCGCTCGCGTTCGCGTGGCGCAGCACCGCGAGCGTCGGCCGCACCCGGAAGCGCGCGTCCTGGCCGCCGCGAATCAATTGGAACACCTGCGCGCTGAACTCGATCTCGCGAATCCCGCCGCGGCCGAGCTTGATGTCGTCGGCCTTGTCGGGCCGCATCGTCGCGCGCCGGCGCGCCTCCTGGCGGATCTGCTCGTGCAGCGACCGGATCGCGCCGATCACGCCGAAATCGAGATAGCGCCGGTAGACGAACGGCTTGACGATCGCGTCGAGCTGCTGCGCGAGGCGCCGCGCGGCGTCGCTCGTGCGCTCGGTCACGAGCCGGCCCTTGATCCACGCGTAGCGCTCCCACTCGCGCCCCTGCACGTAGAAATACTCCTCGAGCATCCCGAGGCTGCAGACGAGCGGGCCCGAGTCGCCGTTCGGGCGCAGCCGCATGTCGACGCGGAACACGTAGCCGTCGGCCGTCGCCTCGGACAGCACGCCGATCAGGCGCCGCCCGAGCCGCGTGAAGAACTCGTGCGCGGAGATCGGCGTGCGGGCGCCGCCCGCCGTCTCGCCGTCGTCCTCGTAGACGAAGATCAGGTCGATGTCGGACGACACGTTCAGCTCGCGGCCGCCCAGCTTGCCCATCCCGACGACGCCGAGCGCGAGCCGCTCGCCCGACGGGCCGCGCGGCTCGCCGTACAGCGCTTCGAGTTCCGCCGACAGCAGCGCGACCGCGCGCTGGATCGCGACCTCCGCGAGGTCGCTCATCGCGCCCGTGACTTCGGCGACGTCGGCGCGCCCCGACAGGTCGCGCTCGGCAACCGCGCCGAACGCCTCGATGCGCAGTTGCCGCAGCGCCTTCTTCAGCGTGTCCTCGGACGGCGGCTGGCCGCCTTCGGCGAGCAGCGCGTCGAGGCGCGCGTCGAGCGCCGCGCGCGTGACGGGCGCGGCCGCCCACGCGGCGATGCGCTCGGCGAGCGCCGGACGCGCCGCGGCCGCGCGGGCGAGATAGTGCGAATAGGAAAGGGACAGCAGATCGGAGGCGTCGGTCATCGTCAAACGCGCGTCGCGCGGTGAAAGGCCGCCAGCCGCCGCGCGCGGACGGCGCACGGAGCAGGCACGCGGCCGGCCGGACAGCCCGCGCGAACGGCGTCGCGAAAGCCGTCTGCGGGAACCCGTGTGATACATTTGAACGTCAGTCCGCAAAACTACCATATCGCCGCCCTTTCGCCGCATGTCCGACCGTCAGGATTCCGCCGCAACGACCGAAGCCGGACCTCCGCAGCACGATCACCCGGTCCTGCGTCGCGTGTTCAAGGGCGTGCTGGCGATCGCGCTCGCCGCCTACTTCATCGCGGCCGCGCTCTTCCTCGGGCTGCGCTACCTGCTGCTGCCGCGCATCGACGAGTACCGTCCGCGGATCGAAACCTTCGTCTCGCAAAAGCTCCACGCCGAATTGCGGATCGGCCGGCTCGCGCCGCACTGGTCGGGGATGCAGCCGGGCGTCGACATCAGCAACCTGACGATCCGCGGCCGCGACGGCCGCGTCGCGCTGTCGGTCCCGCACGCGACGGCCGCGCTGTCGTGGCGCTCGCTCGCGCGTTTTGCGCCGACGCTGTCGAGCCTCGTCGTCGACAATCCCGACCTGCTGACCGAGCGCCGCGCGGACGGCTCCCTCTTCGTCGCGGGCGTCGCGGTGCCGACGACGAAGACGGGCGCCGACGACACATTCAGCGCGTGGCTGCTGAAGCAGGAGGCGATCGTGCTGCGAGGCGGCACGCTGCGCTGGCGCGACGCGCAGCACGACGCGCCCGAGCTCGCGTTGAAGGGCATCCGCATCGCGGTGCTGAACGACGGCATCGTCCACCGGATCGCGTTGCAGGCGCCCGCGAACGGCACGCTGTTCCACGGCCCGCTCGACTTCCGCGCGCGCTTCGTCCACAAGGCGCTCGCGCCGATCGGCAAGCCGTCGAACTGGACGGGCGACGCGTACCTGTCGACGGGCCCCGTCGACCTGCCGACGCTCGCGCGCTATGCGAACATCCGCCTGACCGCGTACGCGGGCCGGATCGACAACGCGATCTGGGCGCATTTCGCCGACGGCCATCTGTACGGCGCGGGCGGCGAGCTGCGCGGCTACGACGTCGCGCTGCGCGTGCGCCCGACGCAGCCGCGGCTCGACATCCCGGTCGCGCGCTTCGGCTGGGATCTCGCGATCGATCCGAAGCGCGACTACACGCTGCACCTGTCGCGGCTGCACGCGGAGCTCGGCCAGCCGCCGCTGCCCGACGGCACGCCGCTCTCCCGCGCGCTCGCGCTGCACACGCTGACGGCGCGCTACCGCGTGCCGAGCGTCGACGAAGGCCAGTTGCTGAGCGTGTCCGGCGACCGCGTCGATCTCGGGATCCTCGCCGAATTCATCCGCGGGCTGCCGCTTCCGGCGCGGCTGCGCAACGAGCTCGTGCGCTTCGATCCGCGCGGGCTCGTCGCGAACTACGCGATCGAGGTCGAGCGCGCGAAGCCGGCGAGCGCCGAGTTCGTCGACGAAGAGCGCCAGAGCGGCACCGCGCCGATCATCCGCTACCGGTTCCAGGGCGACCTGCAGGGGATCAGCTTCGAGGCGCAGGAGCCGCCGCCCGGGCTGTCGCCGCACGGGCATCCGCGCGCGGGGATTCCGGGCGTCGAGAACCTGTGGGGCCACGTCGACGCGGACGAGAAAGGCGGCGCGGCGCGCTTCGACACGGTCGACGCGGCCGTCACGGTGCCCGGCGTGTTCGACGAGCCGCGCCTCGCGTTCGACCGGCTGCGCGGCCGCGCGAGCTGGACCATCGCGCCGGCGGCGGGCGAGCGGCACGCGCGGGTCGACGTCGCGGTGCCGGAGTTCTACGTCGAGAACGCCGACGCCGCGATCGCGGTCGCGGGCAGCTACGCGAACCCCGGCCACGGCCGCGGCTCGCTCGACCTGAAGGCCGACTTCGAGCGCGCGGCCGTCGCGCGCATCACCCGCTACCTGCCGACGAGCCTGTCCGACCACCTGCGCCTGTACCTCGGCCACGCGCTGCAGGCGGGCCAGGTGAAGAAAGGCGCGACGATCGTCGCGAAGGGCCCGCTCGAGACGTTCCCGTACGAGCACGATCCGAAGGCCGGCGTGTTCCACATCGTCGCGCCGTTCTCGGGCGGCAAGTTCGAGCCGACGCCGCAGCCGCCGCGCACGCTCGCGAACGGCACGCCGAACGTGTGGCCCGCGCTCGACGGGATCGACGGCGTGTTCGAGCTCGAGCAGAACAAGCTGCGCTTCGACATCGACCGCGCGCACTACAAGGGCGTCGCGCTCACGAAGGTGACGGGTCGAATCGACGATCTCGGCCGCCCCACGCATTCGCCGCTCGTGATCGAAGGCCGCGCGCACGGCCCGCTCGCCGATCTGCTCGACTACGCGAACCGCAGCGCGGTCGCCGGGATGACGGGCCACGTCGGCAATCTCGTGCGCGCGCGAGGCCCGGCCACGCTCGCGCTCAAGCTCGAAATCCCGCAGCACGTTGCGCATCCGCACGTCGGCGTCGACGGCGCGCTCGGCTTCGGCGGCAACACGCTCGAAGCCGACGGCGTGCCGCCCCTCACGCGGCTGCGCGGCAACCTGCGCTTCACCGAGCACACCGCGACGGTCGACCGGCTGACCGCGCGCTTTCTCGGCGGCGACGTGCGCGCGAGCGGCTCGCTGTCGGCGAACGGCCGCTATGCGTTCGACGTCGACGGCCGCCTGTCGGTCGACGCCGCGCGCGGGCTGAACCTGCGCGGCGCGGCGGCGGCCGCGCTCGAGCGCGTCGTCGGCGAAGCGCCGTATCGGCTCGCCGTGCGCGGTGCGAAAGGCGGTCTGCCCGACATCGCCGCGAGCTCGGACCTGACGGGCGTCGCGCTCGACTTCCCCGCGCCGTTCGCGAAGCCGGCCGGCACGCCGATGCCGTTCAGCTTCGCGCTCGCGCCCGAGCCGCAGGCGGGCGCCAAGCCGCTCGAGCGCGCGGACCTGACGCTCGGCCCGCTCGCCGCGACGTACCTGCTCGACGTCGAGCGCGGCCAGCCGGTGCGCGCGGTGCGCGGCGCGATCGGGATGAACCGGATGCCCGACATGCCGCAGGAAGGCGTGAGCGCCGCGATCGACGTGCACGAGCTCGACGCGGATGCCTGGCAGGCGTTCGCGCAAGGCTTCGGCAAGTCGCCCGCCGCACGCGAAAAGCCGGCCGCCGCGCCGATCGATCTCGCGAGCTTCGCGCCGAAGCGCTTCGCGCTCCACTTCGGCACGCTGAAGCTCCTGAAGCGCAACTGGGAAAACGTGATCGTCGGCGCGTCGCACATCGACGACCTGTGGCAGGCGAACATCGCGTCGAACCAGGTGTCCGGCTATCTGTCGTGGGCGCCGGGCGGCGGCCCGACGGGCGCGGGCGTGCTGAGCGCGCGGCTCGCGAAGCTCGTGATCCCGGAGAGCGCCGAGCACGATCTCGTCGGCCGCGCGATCGATTTGCCGACGCCCACCAACCATGCGATGCCGGCCATCGACCTCGTCGTCGACCAGGTCGTCGCGCGCGGCCACGACATCGGCCGGCTCGAGGTCGACGCGCGCAACTTCGACGAGAACGGCATCCCCGTCTGGCAGCTCGACAAGCTCGAGCTCGCGAACCCGGCCGCGAAGCTCACGGCGACCGCGAACTGGCGCACGTCGCGGCGCGCGCTCGCGCGCGGCGTCGACGAGGACGACGCGCCGCGCCGCACGGTGTTCGACTTCACGCTCGCGATCGACGACGCGGGCGCCCTCCTCGACCGCGTCGGCCTGCCGAGGACCGTCGAGAACGGGCGCGGCACGCTGTCGGGCAAGGTCGCATGGCGCGGCGGCCCGACTTCGATCGACTATCCGACGCTGAACGGCCGCCTGTCGCTCGACCTCGCGCACGGCCAGATCCTGAAGGTCGATCCGGGCGCGGCGAAACTGCTCGGCGTGCTGAGCCTGCAAGGCCTCGCGCGCTTCCTGACGCTCGACTTCCGCGACGTGATCGGCAAGGGCCTGCCGTTCGAGACGATCACGGGCACGGGCAGGATCGAGAACGGCATCGCGCATACGCAGGATTTCGAAATGAAGACGTCGCCCGCGAAAGTGACGGTGACGGGATCGGTCGATCTCGCGCGCGAGACGCAGGACCTGAACGCGCACATCGCGCCGAAGGTCAGCGCGAGCGCGGCCGCGATCGGCGCGGCGATCTTCAATCCGCTCCTCGGCCTGGGCGTGCTCGCCGCGAACCTCGCGCTGTCGCAGACGCTCGCGCACGCGTTCGCGGTGAACTACGCGATCACGGGATCGTGGGCGCATCCGCACATCGAGCGTGTGGGCAACGATCGGGGTAAGATGGGCTACGCGCCCGCGGCCGCCGAGCATTGACGCGGCCGCCGGGCCCGCACCCTTTTTTCGGCTATCGAATCCGCCATGACCGACCGCCACGCCTTAGCCACGCCGTTTCGGGTCGCCGCGCTGCAGATGGTCAGCACGCCCGATCTCGAACGCAACCTCGCCGAAGCCGGCCGGCTGATCGCCGACGCGGCGGCGTCGGGCGCGCGGCTCGTGCTGCTGCCCGAATATTTCTGCTTCATGGGTCACACCGACGCCGACAAGCTCGCGCTCGCCGAGCGCTACCAGGACGGCCCGATCCAGCGCTTTCTCGCCGACCGCGCGCAAGCGCACGGCGTCTGGGTGATCGGCGGCACGCTGCCGCTCTCGGCGCCCGAGCCGTCGCGCGTGCTGAACACGACGCTCGTGTTCGACCCGCAGGGGCGCGAAGCGGCCCGCTACGACAAGATCCACCTGTTCAACTTCGAGAAGGGCGACGAGTCGTTCGACGAGGCGCGCACGATCCGCCCGGGCGACGCGGTGCGCACGTTCGACGCGCCGTTCGGCCGGGTCGGCCTGTCGGTCTGCTACGATCTGCGCTTTCCGGAGCTGTACCGGAAGATGGGCGACTGCGCGATGATCGTCGTGCCGTCGGCATTTACGTACACGACGGGCCGCGCGCATTGGGAGACGCTCCTGCGCGCCCGCGCGGTCGAGAATCAATGCTACGTGCTCGCCGCCGCGCAAGGCGGCAAGCACGAAAACGGCCGCCGCACGTGGGGCCACAGCATGCTCGTCGATCCGTGGGGCGAAATCGTCGCGGTGCGCGACGAAGGCGCGGGCGTCGTCGCGGGCGATATCGATCCCGCGCGGATCGCCGACGTGCGGCAGAGCCTGCCCGCTTGGCGGCACCGCGTGCTCGCATGAGCGCCGGATCACCGGACCGCCGCCATTGAAAGACGGCCGCCGCGATCCATCTAACCGGAAAGAAGGCGCGTCCGACAACCGTTTCAGAATTTGAGAATCCCCAAATCCGCATGAACATCATCGAACCCGGCATCCGCAATCTCGCACTCGCGAAGGACGTCCTGCTCACGCCGTACGGCCTCGACGAAACCCTCCTGACGCGCACGCTCGCGGACATCTTCACGCATCGCGTCGACTACGCGGACCTGTACTTCCAGGCGACCCGCAGCGAAGCGTGGAGTCTCGAGGAAGGCATCGTCAAATCGGGCAGCTTCAGCATCGACCAGGGCGTCGGCGTGCGCGCGGTCGCGGGCGACCGCACCGCGTTCGCGTATTCGGACGACCTGTCGTCCGACGCGATCCTCCAGGCGGCCGCGGCGACGAAGGCGATCGCCGCCGCGGGCGGCGGCAAGCAGAGGATTCGCGCCGCGTCGTCGCTGAAACGCATCTCGGGCCGCGACCTGTACCTGCCCTCCGATCCGCTCGCGTCGCTCGACGCGACCGCGAAGGTGAAGCTCCTCGAGCGCGTCGAGCAGATGGCGCGCGGCCGCGACCCGCGTATCACGCAGGTGATGGCGGGCCTCGCGGGCGAATACGACGTCGTGCTCGTCGCGCGCAGCGACGGCGCGCTCGCGGCGGACATCCGCCCGCTCGTGCGCGTGTCGGTGACGGTGATCGCCGAGCAGAACGGCCGGCGCGAGATCGGCTCGGGCGGCGGCGGCGGCCGCTTCGACTACGGCTACTTCACCGACGACGTGCTGTCGCGCTACGTCGACGACGCGGTGCACGCGGCGCTCGTGAACCTCGACGCGCGTCCCGCGCCCGCGGGCGCGATGACGGTCGTGCTCGGCCCGGGCTGGCCCGGCGTGCTGCTGCACGAAGCGATCGGCCACGGTCTCGAAGGCGACTTCAACCGCAAGGGCTCGTCGGCGTTCGCGGGCCGCATCGGCGAGCAGGTCGCGGCGAAGGGCGTGACGGTCGTCGACGACGGCACGCTGCCGAACCGCCGCGGGTCGCTGAACATCGACGACGAAGGCAACCCGACGCAATGCACGACCCTCATCGAGGACGGCGTTCTGAAGGGCTACATCCAGGACACGCTGAACGCGCGGCTGATGAAGATGCCCGTCACCGGCAATGCGCGGCGCGAATCGTACGCGGCGCTGCCGATGCCGCGGATGACGAACACGTACATGCTGAACGGCGACAAGGATCCGCAGGAGATCATCGAGTCGGTCAAACACGGCCTCTACGCGGTGAACTTCGGCGGCGGCCAGGTCGACATCACGAACGGCAAGTTCGTGTTCTCGGCGTCCGAGGCGTACATGATCGAGAACGGCAAGGTCACGTACCCGGTGAAGGGCGCGACGCTGATCGGCAGCGGCCCGGAATCGCTCAAGTACGTGAGCATGATCGGCAACGACATGAAGCTCGACACGGGCGTCGGCGTGTGCGGCAAGGAGGGGCAGAGCGTGCCCGTCGGCGTCGGCCAGCCGACGCTGCGGCTCGACAACATGACGGTCGGCGGCACCGCGTCATAATGCGGCGTTGCCGCATCGCGGCGCAGACAATTCGCGCGAATCGCCCACATCGCGCGGATTGCCCGCATTTTTAGGGTCACAGGATTGCCAGTTGCGCCCCGACCGGGTATAAATCTCGTTCTCGTATCGCTTCATTGATGAACCGCATTTCCGCCATGTCCGCAAAGTTTTACTTTTACTTTTTTTGGCATCTCAGACCGCTGGCGGATCGAGAGGAGTGATGGCGCGCGAAGCGCAACCGAATTCCCGAAAAACCGCCGGCGAACCCGGCGGTTTTTTTTCGCCCCGCCGGTTCGCAAGAGCGGCAGACGGACCGATCCGCAGGCTTTCCCGAACAACCCGATTTGTCGAATTGAATAGCTAGCCGCACCCGCGTTCGCCGGGCGGCGCACCGAACTGGAGAACCCAAGCATGCCCCCGCACAATACCGACGACGTCCGCATCCGAGAACTCAAGGAACTGATTCCGCCTGCGCACCTGATCCGCGAATTCGCGCTGAGCGAAGCGGTGTCGGAGCTCATCTACAACTCGCGCCAGGCGATGCACCGGATCCTGCACGGGATGGACGATCGCCTCATCGTCATCATCGGGCCGTGCTCGATTCACGACACCAAGGCGGCGCTCGAATACGCGGGCCGGCTCGTCAAGGAGCGCGAGCGCTTCGAGAACGAGCTCGAGATCGTGATGCGGGTGTACTTCGAGAAGCCGCGCACGACGGTCGGCTGGAAGGGGCTCATCAACGATCCGCATCTCGACAACAGCTTCAAGATCAACGACGGCCTGCGCACCGCGCGCGAGCTGCTGCTGGAGATCAACGAGATGGGGCTGCCCGCCGGCACCGAGTACCTCGACATGATCAGCCCGCAGTACATCGCCGACCTGATCTCGTGGGGCGCGATCGGCGCGCGCACGACGGAGTCGCAGGTGCACCGCGAGCTCGCGTCGGGGCTGTCGTGCCCGGTCGGCTTCAAGAACGGCACCGACGGCAACGTGAAGATCGCGGTCGACGCGATCAAGGCCGCATCGCAGCCGCACCATTTCCTGTCGGTGACGAAGGGCGGGCATTCGGCGATCGTGTCGACGGCCGGCAACGAGGACTGCCACGTGATCCTGCGCGGCGGCAAGACGCCGAACTACGACGCGGACAGCGTGAACGCCGCATGCGCGGACATCGGCAAGGCGGGCCTCGCCGCGCGGCTGATGATCGACGCGAGCCACGCGAACAGCTCGAAAAAGCACGAGAACCAGATCCCGGTCTGTGCGGACATCGGCCGCCAGATCGCGGCGGGCGACGAGCGGATCGTCGGCGTGATGGTCGAATCGCATCTCGTCGAGGGCCGCCAGGATCTGAAGGAAGGCTGCGAGCTGACCTACGGCCAGAGCATCACCGATGCGTGCATCAACTGGGACGACAGCGTGAAGGTGCTCGAAGGCCTCGCCGAATCGGTGAAGGCGCGGCGCGTCGCGCGCGGCAGCGGGAACTGATCGCGGGCGGGCCGGGCGACGCGGCGCGGCTCGATGCGTGCGCCGTGCGTCTCGTGCGTCTCGTGCGTCTCGTGCGTTGCACGCGCCTCGTTCGCCGGCCGCGCACGGCCCGCCACCCACGGCCCGCCGCGCTCGCCGCTCCGCCCTGCTTCGCGCCACATGCCCCGGCCGCTCGCCGCGCGTCGCACGCGCAAGCGAGTGAAGCGCGTCCGCAAAAAAGAAGCCCGGCTCGAAACGCCGG
The DNA here is from genome assembly GCF_000959365.1 of Burkholderia oklahomensis C6786. Classification (NCBI taxonomy): domain Bacteria; kingdom Pseudomonadati; phylum Pseudomonadota; class Betaproteobacteria; order Burkholderiales; family Burkholderiaceae; genus Burkholderia; species Burkholderia oklahomensis. The sequence continues at coordinate 2,438,704 of NZ_CP009555.1, read as the reverse complement.
GCTTCTCCATTTCGTTTCAGCGAACGTCCACCGTTCGCCGCCGCTTCGTCATTCGAGCGCGCCCGAACCGAAGATCTCGGTCTGCACGCGCTCCGGCGCGACGCCGAGCGCGACGAGCGCATCGCGCTGCTGCTTCATGAATGCGATCGGGCCGCAGATGTAGTAATCGGCATCCGGCACGAGCGCGTGACGCTCGAGCGCCGCCGGCGTGATCCGCCCTTCGCCGTCGTGATCGACGCCCGGCCGGTCGTTCGCGCCGACCTCTTCGTAGAACACCGCGCGCTTCACGTTCGGATGCGCGTCGGCCGTGTCGTTCAGCCAGTCGCGGAACGCGTGCACGCGCGCCGACCGGCAAGCGTGGATGAAACGCACTTCACGCTCGCTGCCCGATGCGACGAGCGTCGTCGCCATCGACACCATCGGCGTGATCCCGACCCCGCCCGAGATCAGCACGACGGGCGTCGACGCATCGCGATTCAGCGCGAAGTCGCCCATCGGCGCGGTGACTTCGACGATCGAATCGACGTCGACGCCATCGTGCATCAGCGTCGACACCTTGCCCGCCGGCACTTCCTCGCTGCGCCCCGCTTCGCGCTTGACCGAGATCCGCAGCCACTTGCCGTGCGGCGCGTCGGACAGGCTGTACTGGCGCGGCTGATCGACGCCCATGTCGCCGACGAAGCGCTTCACCGAAATGTACTGACCCGGCTCGAACTCGGGCGCCGCGCCGCCGTCGGCGGGCGTCAGGTAGAACGACGTGATCTCGTCGCTCTCGCGCACCTTCTTCGCGACCTTGAACGGACGGAAGCCGCTCCATGCGGCGTTCTCGTACAGATTCGCCTCCGCGCCGATCAGAATCGTCGCGAGCTGGCCGTACGCGACGCGCCACGCTTCGAGCGTGTCCGGATCGACCGCGTCGCCGAGCACCTCGACGATCGACGCGAGCAGGTTCTCGCCGACGATCGGATAGTGCTCCGGCCGAATGTTCAGGCTCGCGTGCTTGTGCGCGATCCGCGACACCGCGCCGCCGAGCGCGCCGAGATTGTCGATGTTCGCCGCGTACGCGTAGACCGCCTTCGCGAGCGTTTCCGGCTGGCTGCCCGTCTTCTGGTGCGTCTGGTTGAAGACGTTCTTCAGCTCGGGATGGCGCCCGAACATCCGTTGATAGAAGTGCTTCGTGATCGTCGCGCCGTGCTCCGCGAGAACCGGTGCGGTCGCTTTCACTCGGGCCATTTGCTCGGCGGTCATCTGCGTCATGAAAGTATTCCTCCGTTAAACATTCTCGAACGATACATGTTTATGAGCGCGCCCCCGCCAGTCAAATTGTCGCACCTCGACACAACGGGTTCGGGATTGCAATGATGCGCATCAACGCGTTCAGCGCGCACGCGCGCGGTCCCACAGCACGTCGGCGCCGCCCGCCACGCGGTTCAGCACGCGCGCGAGCACGAACAGCAGATCCGACAGCCGGTTCACGTAGCGGCGCGGCGGCGCGTTGAGCGTCTCGTGTGCGCCAAGCGCGACGATCGAGCGCTCAGCGCGCCGGCACACGGTCCGGCACACGTGCGCGAGCGCCGCGCCGCGCGCGCCGCCCGGCAGGATGAACTCCTTCAGCGGCGGCAACTGCCCGTTGTAGTGCGCGAGCCAGTCGTCGAGACGCGCGAGATGCGCGTCGGTGATCGCCGCGTGCCCCGGGATGCAAAGCTCGCCGCCCAGATCGAACAGGTCGTGCTGGATCGTCGACAGCGCCGCGCGGATATCGCCCGGCAGCGGTTCGGCGAGCAGCACGCCGATCTGCGAATTCAATTCGTCGACGTCGCCGATCGCCGCGATCCGCGCGTCGTCCTTGCGCACGCGGCTGCCGTCGCCGAGGCCCGTCGTGCCGTCGTCGCCCGTGCGGGTCGCGATCTTGCTCAAGCGATTGCCCATTCGTGTCCCCATGGTCAGCGGCGCGCGCCGCGTCGGTGAAATCCCTATTATCGCAGCCGCCTTGGCGGCGGCGCGCATGCTTTCGAGCGTAAAATGATTCGGCCGCCTCGCCGCGGCGCCTGCCATAAAGATCTGCCCCCAGGAGACTCGCGTGAACCACCCCGCCCCGCCGCATCGCCCGCTTCCCGCAGCGTTCGTCGACGCGCTCGCCGCCCGGTTCGCCTCGCGCATGTCGACTGCGGAAGCCGTGCGCGCCCATCACGGCCGCGACGAGTCTCCTTTCGATCCGCAACTGCCGGACGCCGTCGTGTTCGCGCGCACGGCCGACGACGTGCGCGACGTCGTCCTCCTCTGCGCCCGGCACGCCGTGCCGCTGATCCCGTACGGCGTCGGCTCGTCGCTCGAAGGCCATCTGCTTGCCGTGCGCGGCGGCGTGTCGCTCGATCTGTCGGAGATGAACCGCGTGCTGTCGATCGACGCCGACGATATGACCGCGACCGTCGAGCCCGGCGTCACGCGCCGCGCGCTCAACGACGCGCTGCGCGACACCGGCCTCTTCTTTCCGATCGACCCGGGCGCGGACGCGAGCATCGGCGGGATGGCCGCGACGCGCGCATCGGGCACGAACGCGGTGCGCTACGGCACGATGCGCGAGAACGTGCTCGGCCTTTCCGTGGTGCTCGCGGACGGCCGCATCGTGAAGACCGGCACGCGCGCGCGCAAGTCGTCGGCGGGCTACGATCTCACGCGGCTTTTCGTCGGATCGGAAGGCACGCTCGGCGTGATCACCGAGATCACGCTGCGATTGCATCCGCAACCCGAGGCGGCGTCGGCCGCCGTGTGCGCGTTTCCGTCGATGAGCGCCGCCGCGCGCACCGTGATCGAGACGATCCAGATCGGCGTGCCGATCGCGCGCGTCGAATTCGTCGACGCGCTCGCCGTGCGCGCGATCAATCGCAACGCGCATCTCGGGCTCGCCGAGGCGCCGACGCTTTTCTTCGAATTCCACGGCACCGAATCCGGCGTGCGCGAGCAGGCGCAGCAAGTCGAGGAGCTCGCCGCGCAGAACGGCGGCCAGGGTTTCGAATGGGCGACGCGTCCCGAAGACCGCACGCGCCTATGGTCCGCGCGCCATCACGCCTATTTCTCGATGCTGCAACTGAAGCCCGGCTGCCGCGCGGTGACGACCGACGTCTGCGTGCCGATCTCGCAGCTCGCCGCGTGCGTCGAGGAAACCGAGGTCGACCTGAAAGCGTCGTCGCTGCCGTGCCCGATCGTCGGCCACGTCGGCGACGGCAACTTCCACGTCGCGATCCTGATCGATCCTTCGAAGCCCGAGGAGCTCGCCGAAGCCGAAGCGCTCAACGACCGGATCGTCGAGCGCGCGCTGCGGATGGGCGGCACCTGCACGGGCGAGCACGGCATCGGGCTGCACAAGATGCGCTTTCTCGCGGCCGAGCACGGCGAGAACGCGGTCGACGCGATGCGCGCGATCAAGCTCGCGCTCGATCCGAACAATCTGATGAATCCCGGCAAGATCTTCACGATCGACGCATGACGAAAACGAAGCCAGCGACGAGACCGGCGAACGACATCGGGCCGTCCGTCGCGGACCAGGAGGAGACATGAACGCCCCCGCCGAACTGTCGGCCGATCTGCGCGCGCAGCGCCAGCGCGAGGTCGTGCAGGCGCTGATGGCCGTGCTGCCGACCCACTGCCTGCTGTACCGCGACGAGGACACGGCCGCGTACGAGTGCGACGCGCTTTCCGCATACCGCCGGCTGCCGCTCGCGGTCGTGCTGCCGGAGACCGAATCGCAGGTGCAGCGGATCGCGCAGATCTGCCGGCGGATGGACGTGCCGATCGTCCCGCGCGGCGCGGGCACGAGCCTGTCGGGCGGCGCGCTGCCGATCGGGCACGGCGTCGTGCTGTCGCTCGCGCGCTTCACGCGGATCGTCGAAATCGATTCGTACGCGCGCACGGCGACGATCCAGCCGGGCGTGCGCAATCTCGCGATTTCCGAAGCCGCCGCGCCGTACGGGCTCTACTACGCACCCGATCCGTCGTCGCAGATCGCATGCACGATCGGCGGCAACGTCGCCGAAAACTCGGGCGGCGTTCATTGCCTGAAGTACGGGCTCACGTGCCACAACGTGCTGCGCGTGCGCGGCGTGACGAGCGACGGCGAGATCGTCGAGTTCGGCTCGCTCGCGCTCGACACGCCCGGCCTCGACCTGCTCGCCGTCACGATCGGCAGCGAAGGAATGTTCGTCATCGTCACCGAGGTCACGGTCAGGCTGATCCCGAAGCCGCAGGCCGCGCAGCTCGTGATGGCGAGCTTCGACGACGTCGTCAAGGGCGGCGAGGCGGTCGCGGCGATCATCGCGTCGGGCATCATCCCCGCGGGCCTCGAAATGATGGACAAGCCGGCGACGCAGGCGGTCGAGGCATTCACGCACGCGGGCTACGATCTCGACGCGGCCGCGATCCTGCTGTGCGAATCGGACGGCACGCAGGAAGAAGTCGCCGAGGAGATCGTGCGGATGACCGCGGTGCTGCGCGAGCACGGCGCGACGCGCATCCAGATATCGCGCAGCGAAGCCGAGCGGCTGCGATTCTGGTCGGGCCGCAAGAACGCATTCCCGGCCGCGGGCCGCATTTCGCCTGACTATTACTGCATGGACGGCACGGTGCCGCGCCGCGCGATCGGGCCGCTCCTCGCGCGCATCGAGCAGATGGAGAAGACATACGGGTTGCGCTGCATCAACGTGTTCCATGCGGGCGACGGCAACATGCACCCGCTCATCCTGTTCAACGCGAACGATCCCGACGAGCTGCACCGCGCGGAAGCGTTCGGCGCGGACATCCTCGAGACCTGCGTCGAATTCGGCGGCACGGTGACGGGCGAGCACGGCGTCGGCGTCGAGAAGCTGAATTCGATGTGCGTGCAGTTCTCGCCGCAGGAGTGCGACGCGTTCTTCGCGGTCAAGCGCGCGTTCGATCCGCCCGAGCTGCTGAATCCGGACAAGGGGATTCCGACCCGCGCGCGCTGCGCCGAATACGGCCGGATGCACGTGCGCGGCGGGCTGCTGCCGCATCCGGACCTGCCGCGCTTCTGACGCTCGCGCGCGGTCTAAGGGGTTCGCCCGAATGTGCTATTGCGCCACCCCGGTAAAATCGACCGAAACGAACAACGAAACAGAACGCCATGGAAGAGGACGACATCGTCGCAGGCTGGGCGGCTCGCATCCGCGACGCCGCGGCGAGCGGCCGCGCGCTGCGCATACGCGGCGGCGGCACGAAGGACTGGTACGGCCAGGCGCTCGACGGGGAAATTCTCGACACCCGCGCGCATCAGGGCATCGTGTCGTATGACCCGGCGGAGCTCGTCGTCACCGCGCGCGCGGGCACGTCGCTCGCCGAGCTCGAGGAAACGCTCGCCGAGCGCGGCCAGATGCTGCCGTTCGAGCCGCCGCACTTCGGGCGCGGCGCGACGATCGGCGGCGCGGTCGCGGCGGGCCTCGCCGGCCCGCGCCGCGCGACGACGGGCGCGCCGCGCGATTTCGTGCTCGGCGTGACGCTGCTGAACGGGCGCGGCGACGTCCTGCGCTTCGGCGGACAGGTCGTGAAGAACGTCGCGGGCTACGACGTGTCGCGCCTGATGGCGGGCTCGCTCGGCACGCTCGGGCTGATGCTCGATCTGTCGATCAAGGTGCTGCCCGTCCCCGCCGCCGAAGTCACGCTGAAATTCGACATGAGCGCAACCGACGCGGTGCGCAAGCTCAACGAATGGGCGGGCCGCCCGTTTCCGCTGTCCGCGAGCGCGTGGCGATACGGCACGCTCGTGCTGCGCCTGTCCGGTGCGGAAGCGGCCGTGAAGAGCGCGAAGAACGTGCTCGGCGGCGAAGTCGTCGACGCGGTCGAGGCCGAGCGCTTCTGGTACGGCGTGCGCGAGCAGAGCGATCCGTTCTTCTCGTCGCTCGCGCCGGGCCACGCGCTGTGGCGCCTGTCGCTGCCGTCGATCACCGAGCCGATGCAGCTGCCCGGCACGCAGATGATGGAATGGGGCGGCGCGCAGCGCTGGTGGATCACGGACGCCGACGCGCAGACGGTGCGGATGAGCGCGAAGCAGACGGGCGGCCACGCGACGCTCTTTCGCGCGAGCGGAAGCTACGACCGCAGCGCGGGCGTGTTCACGCCGCTGCCCGCGCCGCTGATGAAAATCCACCGCGGCCTGAAGACCGCGTTCGATCCGGCGCGCATCTTCAACCGCGGCCGGCTCTACCCCGATCTCTAAAGCGCGATGCAGACGAACCTCGCCGATTTCATCCGCAATACGCCCGACGGCGACGACGCCGACGCGATCCTGCGCAAGTGCGTGCACTGCGGCTTCTGCACCGCGACCTGCCCGACCTATCAACTGCTCGGCGACGAACTCGACGGCCCGCGCGGGCGCATCTATCTGATCAAGCAGATGCTCGAAGGCGCGGACGTCTCGCGCAGCACGCAGCAGCATCTCGATCGCTGCCTCACGTGCCGAAGCTGCGAGACGACCTGCCCGTCCGGCGTCGAGTACGGCCGGCTCGTCGACATCGGCCGCAAGGTCGTCGAGACGAAAGTGTCGCGGCCGCTGTCGCAGCGGCTCACGCGGCGCCTGCTCGCGAGCTTCGTGCCGAACGCCGCCGTGTTCGCGCCCGTGATGCGGCTCGGCCAGCACGTGCGGCCGCTGCTGCCGAAGCGGCTGCGCGACAAGGTGCCGCCGCGCGCACGCCTCCTCGCGTGGCCGACCGCGCAGCGCGAGCGCCACGTGCTGATGCTCGCGGGCTGCGTGCAGCCGTCGATGATGCCGAACATCAACATCGCGACCGCGCGCGTGCTCGACGCGCTCGGCATCGAAACGGTGGTCGCGCCCGAAGCCGGCTGCTGCGGCGCGATCCGGCTGCACCTCGGCTATCACGACGAGGCGCTCGACGACGCGCGCCGCAACATCGACGCGTGGTGGCCGCATGTCGAGCGCGGCGTCGAGGCGATCGTGATGAACGCGTCCGGCTGCGGCGCGACGGTGCTCGAATACGCGCACCTGTTGCGCGGCGATCCGGCGTACGCGGACAAGGCGCGCCGCATCGTCGAGCTGACGAAGGACCTGTCCGAGCTGCTCGGCGGCTTCGAGGCCGAGCTGATCGCGCTCACGCGCCGGCGCGGGATTCATACGGTCGCCTATCATCCGCCGTGCACGCTGCAGCACGGCCAGCAATTGCGCGGCAAGGTCGAGCGGCTGCTGGAAGCGCTCGGCATCGAAGTGCGCCTGCCCGCCGACAGTCATCTGTGCTGCGGCTCGGCGGGCACCTACTCGCTCACGCAGCCGTCACTCGCGTACAAGCTGCGCAAGCAGAAACTCGCGAAGCTGCAGGCGACCGAGCCGCAGATGATCGTCTCGGCGAACATCGGCTGCATCGCGCATCTGCAAAGCGGCACGCAAGTGCCCGTCGTGCACTGGGTGCAGCTCGTCGAGAACCTGCTGTACGGTTGACGCGGCACGGCCCCGCGCCGCGTGCCGCTTCGCGCGCGCCGGTTGTCCGTATAATTCCCGCATCCGTCGCGCGCCGCGGCACGCCGCCCGGCGCACGCCTCACGTTCCGTTCGTCCCGACATGTCCGATCTCGCCGCCCGCCTCGCCTCCGTTCATCACCGCATCGAAGACGCCGCGCGCGCGGCCGGACGCGAGCCGCGCGCGGTCACGCTGCTCGCGGTGTCGAAGACGTTTCCGGCCGGCGCGGTGCGCGCCGCGCATGCGGCCGGCCAGCGCGCGTTCGGCGAGAACTACGTGCAGGAGGCGATCGACAAGATCGAATCGCTCGCCGATCTGCGCGCCGAGCTCGAATGGCATTTCATCGGTCCGCTGCAGTCGAACAAGACGCGGGCCGTCGCCGAGCGCTTCGACTGGGTGCACACGGTCGACCGGCTGAAGATCGCGCAGCGCTTGTCCGAGCAGCGGCCCGCGCACCTGCCGCCTCTCGATGTGTGCGTGCAGGTGAACATCAGCGGCGAGGCGTCGAAGAGCGGCGTCGCGCCCGCGGAGGCCGCCGAGCTCGCGCGCGCGGTCGCCGCGCTGCCCGCGCTGCGGCTGCGCGGACTGATGGCGATTCCCGAACCCGCGCACGATCCCGATGCGAAACGCGCGCCGCACCGCGCGCTGCACGCGCTCTTCGAACGACTGCGCGCCGACGGGCTCGCGCTCGACACGCTGTCGATGGGCATGTCGGACGATCTCGAGGCCGCCGTCGCCGAAGGCGCGACGATCGTCCGGATCGGCACCGCGATCTTCGGCGCGCGCGAGTATTCCCACTGAACCCGTCACTTCTCCAAACGACCTCATCATGAAAATCGCATTCATCGGCGGCGGCAACATGGCAGCCGCGTTGATCGGCGGACTCGTCAAGCGCGGCGTCCCGGCAGGCGATCTGCTCGCCGTCGACGTCAACGAAGACGCGCGCGAGCGCGCGCAAGCGCAATTCGGCGTGCGCACGGCCGCCGCGATCGACGGCGCGCTCGCCGGCTACGACGCGATCGTGCTCGCCGTGAAGCCGCAGGTGCTGAAGGACGTCGCGGCGGCGCTCACGCCGCATCTGTCGGCGCAGCTTGTCGTCAGCATCGCGGCCGGGATTCGCGGCGCCGACCTGTCGCGCTGGCTCGGCGACTACCCGCGGGTCGTGCGCACGATGCCGAACACGCCGGCGCTCGTCGGCCTCGGCGTGACCGGCCTCTCCGCGCTGCCGGACGTCGACGCGGCGGGCCGCGACCTCGCGTCGAAGGTGCTCGGCGCGGCCGGCGAAACCGTCTGGTTCGACGACGAATCGCAGCTCGACGCCGTCACCGCGATCTCGGGCAGCGGCCCCGCGTACGTGTTCTACTTCATCGAGGCGCTGCAGGAAGCGGCGCGCCAGCTCGGAATGAACGACGAACAAGGCCGCGCGCTCGCGGTCGCGACGTTCGCGGGCGCCGCGCAGCTTGCCGTGCAGTCTGGCGAGCCGGCGAGCGTGCTGCGCGAGCGCGTGACGTCGAAGGGCGGCACGACGGCGGCCGCGCTCGCGTCGTTCGACGCGCAGGGCGTGAAAGAGGCCATCGTGCGCGGCGTGCTCGCCGCGCAGGCGCGCGCGAAGGAAATGGGCGACGAGCTCGGCGCGGCGTAATCGGTGGTTCGTCGAGCTCGGGCGCGATCCGCCGCGTCCGAGCTCGACTGGTGGGCGATATCCCCGCCCTTTTTCGGACGGCGCGCCCTCGGTTCGATAACCGGCGCGCCGGTTCCCGCCCGCGTGACGCTTGCGACGAACGCTCGACGCTTCCTCCCCGGTGTCGTCACGTTCCGTCTGTGCTTCCGACGCGCCGGCGAACGCCCATATGCCTCGCGGCAGCGAGCCTCGTGCGGACCGGCCTTGGTCCCGCATTCGATGTCGGATGCCGATCCGTCGTCACGTCGCACGCCGCCGCGCTACACGACATGGCGCGCTACCTCGCGATGTCGCGCTGCCCGGAGCATCGGTAGCTCACCGCGCATCGCGACGCATCCGGAGTCCGCATACTGTCTCGACGCGATTGCACTGCGGTCGCGCGTCCTGCACGCACGCGCCGACGGCCGCCGCGGCGCAACCGCGCACGGACGGTTGCGGTACGCGTCGAGCACGCGATCAGGCAATATCGCGCATCGGTTCCGTGGAAACCGGCCCGGGATTATTCGTGTTTCGCGGCCGAATCAAAATGCACATTGTCGATATCATTCAATAAACATCTTCATCAAGATACACAAGCGACTTATAAACGATCCATTTTCAATTGAATGATTTTCCAATAAATTATCATCCAAAATATTTATGGGAGACATGAAAGATCAGGGTCAAATACTAAAATATCGGAATTTCACGCTGACGATATCCAATTTTGACCAGCCCGCCAAATCCCGGAAATTTCTACTTCACCGCCCCCAATACTCCCAGGCCCGCTCCGTTTTTTCCCGCATCACCCTACATCTTCTTGTAGTGTTTAAATATGACAGAAAGATGTCTAATAAAATTTAAACTGGGGCGATGACATTCGACATTAATGCGTCGGTCCATTGCATACCAAATTCCGGACAGCACGCCGATTCATTGCAGACGATCGGCATCCGGCGATCAGAAGACCCTAGGAAAGGTGAGTCTATGAAAAAGACAAAAGCACGCGTCCTGAAAGAACTGATTTGCGGAAACGAACTGGAATTCCTCATGGAGGCCCATAACGCGCTCAGCGCGAGAATTGCCGAGGAAGCCGGCTTCAAGGCGATATGGGGTTCGGGCCTGTCGATCTCCGCGTCGCTCGGACTGACCGACCGCAACGAAGCCTCGTGGACCCAGGTTGTCGACGTCGTCGAATTCATGGCCGACCACACGTCCGTGCCGATCCTGCTCGACGGCGACACCGGCTTCGGCAACTTCAACAACGTGCGCCGGCTGGTCAAGAAGCTCTCGCAGCTCGGCATTGCCGGCGTGTGCCTCGAAGACAAGCTTTTCCCGAAGACGAATTCGTTCGTCGGGTCGGGCCAGGATCTCGCGGACATCGCGGAATTCTGCGGCAAGCTGCGCGCGGCGAAGGACAGTCAGATCGATCCGGATTTCTGCGTCGTGGCGCGAATCGAGGCGCTCGTCAGCGGCTGCCCGATGGAGGAGGCCCTCCAGCGCGCGGACGCGTACCGCGAAGCGGGCGCGGACGCGATCCTGATCCACTCGAAGAAGACCGACGGGCAGGAGATTCTCGACTTCTGCAATCAATGGTCGCGGCGCGCCCCGGTCATCATCGTGCCGACGAAATACTACAAGACGCCGACGGCCGCGTTCCGCGACGCGCAGGTGTCCGCCGTGATCTGGGCCAATCACAGCCTGCGCGCGTCCGTGACCAACATTCGGCGGGTGACGCGCGCGATCTACGAGAGCCAGACCGTCGCCGGGATCGAACACGAAATCGCGACGTTGAACGACATCTTCGAGCTCACCGGCGAATTCGAAGTGCAGGCCGCCGAGCGCAAGTACTTCACTGCGTGATTCACACGATGTCGTCCGTCCGGCGCGCGACGGACCGGGATGCGGCTTAGCGCGATCCCGCGCGCGGAGCGGCGCGCGACGCGAAGCGTTCATCGCTGCGTCGAACACATCCGCGCTGCGCGAGCCGAAGCGGCTCCGCGTCCCGATCGCCATCGGATCGACGGACAGGCTCGAGCGTCCGGCCATTGCGCCGGGCGCCGCCGCCGGACGGCCTCGCAGGCGTCCGGCGCGGGCGGGACAAGCGGCCATCGCTCGATGGACGGCCGCTTGTCCCGCGGTTGCGAACCATCGGCGAGCGCCGTCGCGCAATCCGGCCGCGCCCCGCCCTCGTCCCATCACCACTACGAACGTGAGCGCACCATGCAAACAACTCGAGTTTCTCCCGGTGTCTTCCCCACGGAGCTGAATCCGGTCCTCGTCGACATGGACATCTATGCGTCGAAGGCCATTTCGCTTCGCGCGAAGGCCGATCCGCAGATCGCGAACCTGAGCTTCGGCGAGCCCGTCTTCGGGCCGCCCGCGCATCTGCTCGACGACCTCTCCCGCGAGGATCTGTCGCTCAACGCGTTCCTCGACGGCGCGAAGCGCTACGAGGACCCGCGCGGAAGCCTCGCGCTGCGCGAGGCGATCGCCGGCTGGTACCGCGATCGCTACGGGCTGCTGCTCGATCCCGAGCGGGAGATCATGACGACGCACGGCGGCGTGGAAGCCATCACGCTCGCGCTCCTCGTGACGTCGGCGGCCGGCGATCCGGTGATCGTCGGCGATCCGTCGTATCAGCTGTACGCTCGCACCGTCGCGACGCTCGATCGCGTGCCGCGCCGCCTTCGCCGGGCGCCGTCGCAGCACGAATACGCGGACAGCCTCGCGGACGACGCGCTGTTCGACGGCGCGAAGGCGTTCATCGTGAACTCGCCCGAAAATCCGACCGGCTACGTGGCGAGCCACGAGGACTGGCGGCGCATCGCCGAAGTGGCCGACAAGCACGGCACCTGGGTCATTCACGACGAGGTCTACGACGTGATGCATTTCGAGCGGCCGCACGCGCCCGCGAGCACGTTCGCGCCGCTCGCCCGCAACGCGATCCTCGTCAACAGCTTCTCGAAGAAATTCGGCCTGCCCGGCTTGCGGATCGGCTGGATGGTCGCGCCGGCTCACGTCATCGATCAAGCGGCGAAGGCGCACGACTATCTGTACCTCGGCGTCAACATCCAGTACGAGCGCATCGCGACGCGCATCATCGGCGACCCGAGGCGCGACGGCTGGCTTGCGCGGATCGTCGACGATCTGCGTGCGCGCAACGTCGCCGCGGTCAAGCGCCTGTCGGCCGATGCCGGCTATCGATGGACGCGGCGCCCGCTCGGCGCGATGTTCCTGTTCCCGGACGTGCGCGGCTTCCACCAGAAGCTGCCGGCCGCCTATCGCCGGGACGGCGTGCCGATCGGCGACGAAGTCGCGCGATTCCTTCTCGAGCAGCGCAAGGTGGCGGTCGTGCCCGGCTCGGCATACGGAAGACTCGGGAACGACCACGTCCGCCTCGTTCTGTGCACGCAGCAGCAGGCTTTCGAGCAGGCGCTCGAACGGATGGAGCACGCGAATTGAATCGGCGACGGGCGGCCGCGCCGCCCTTCGCTTTCCGATTGCTCTCGACTCCACGGGGCGCTTGCGATGAACACACTGCGTGATTCCTTTCACGAACGCGGCTACGTCCGCCTGCCGCATCGCGACACACGGATCGATCTTTCCCGCATCGAGGCCGAATACGAGCGATTGGCGTCGCAGGCCGCGCGCCGCCTCGTCGAGAACCCGGGCGCGCGCGCCGATGCCGGCGCCGTCATCGCGGTCGCCGAGCGCGCCGATCCGCACGCGTTGTGCAGGTTCGAATATCTGGCCGGGGCGTCCGCCTATGTGAAGCGGTCGCTCGTCCCGCGTCTCGCGCATTTGATCGAAAGCGTGCTCGGCGAGCCCGTGTCGCTCTTCAAGGACAAATGCAACCTGAAGCTCCCGGGCGGCGGCGCATTCACCGCGCATCAGGACATCACCGCCTATCGCCATTTCCCGACCCGCTATCAGGTCACGGCCGCGCTGGCGCTCGATCCCGCAGTCGCGGCGAACGGCGGCCTCGAGATGGCCGACGCCCGGCGCGGCTTGTCGGCCGGCGCGCCGTCGACGCGGACGCCGCGCGGCTTGCTCGCCGCGCTGCCGAGCTACGAGGGCGGGCCGCGCAACGGCGACATCGTCGACGAGCTCGCCGCCCGGATGACGTGGACGCTCGTCGAGGCGCAGCCGGGCGACGTGATCCTGTTCGACTCGTACGTCCCGCACCGCTCCGAGCCGAACCGGTCGGGAGCGACGCGCCGCATGCTGTTCTTCACGTTCAATCCCGCGAGCGAAGGCGACCTGTACGAACTGTACTACCGCGCGAAACGCAGCCGGCCGGACAACCCGATCTTCCACGTCGCCACGCCGACTCGTCACAGCGCGGTCCAGGAGGCGCCCAAATGAACGATGACGCCGCCGAAAGAACATCGCGCACGTCCGTCACGCGGCACCGCCTCTTCACGCCGGGCCCGCTCACCACGTCGGATGCGGTGCGCGCCGCAGCCGCGGTCGATCTCGGCTCGCGCAGCCCGTCCGCGACGGCGCTCACTCAGCGCTTGAGGGCGAAGATCGCACGCATCGCCGGCTGCGGCAGCGGCTACAGCGTGGTGCCGATCCAGGGCAGCGGGACATTCGCCGTCGAGGCGATGCTGTGCAGCCTGCTGGCCGACGACGATCACGTGCTGATCGTCGAAAACGGCGCGTACAGCGAGCGAATGACGGAGATATGCCGGATTCACGGCATCCGGCATGATGCGCTCGCATGCGGCCACACCGAGCGATTCGATCTGCCGCTCGTCGACCGCGCGCTCGCCGCGAGCCCTCACGTCACGCACGTCGCGGCCGTTCACTTCGAGACCGCGCTCGGCGTGCTCAACGACGTCGCGGGCTTGGTCTCGCTCGCCGCGCGGCACGGCCGGCGCGTGCTGCTCGACGCAATCAGCACGTTCGGCGCCTATCCGCTCGATTTCGCCGGGCGGACGCTCGCGGCAGTCGCGCTGTCGTCGAACAAGTGTCTTCACGGCCTGCCCGGCCTCGGATTCGTGATCGCCGACGAAACGGCGCTGATGCGCCGTCCTCGCCCGCGCACGCTGAGTCTCGATCTGCTCGCGCAACATCGCGCGCTCGAATCGACTCGTCAGTGGCGGTACACGCCGCCGATCCAGATCATGCGCGCGCTCGATCGGGCGATCGACGAGTACGACGAAGCCGGCGGACAGGCCGCGCGCCTCGCGTCGTATCGGCGGCGCGCGCAGCGGCTCGTCGACGGGCTTGCGCGTGTCGGCATCGCGCCCGTCATCGACGCCGCGAACCGCGCGCCGATCATCACCACGTTCGCGACGCCCCCCCATGTCCGCGGCCGTGTCGCCGCGCTCGAGCAATACCTGTTCGAGCACGGGCTCGAAATCTATCCGACCAGGCACTGGAATCCGGACTCGTTCCGGGTCGGCGTGATTGGAGAAATCGACGACGCCGACGTCGACGAACTCGTCCGGCGCATGTCCGAATTCGTCGCGTCGCTGCCGGCGGGCGCGGCGCCGCATCGCGAACCGGGCGGGACGCGGCGCGCGGAGGCGCGAACGCCGCCCGCGGCCTGAAATCGGCCAACCGTCATCGGCCATTCGTTTCCGGCGAGTCATCATGAGACACGAGAGATTGACGCAGGATATTCTCGATCAAACATCGTCCGCGAAAACGGAACGCGATATCCATGACATCCTGTCCAGAATCGCGGCGAGACTCGGCTTCGATTATTTCTTTTACGGCACGCTTTCCGACATGCGAAAACCGGAAAATCCGGTCAAGACAGTCTCGAATTACCCGATGGCCTGGCAGGAAAAATACAAGTCATCGGGATACATTCGAATCGATCCGGTCGTGCGGCACTGCGGGCACCGCCTGATTCCGCTGCAATGGAACGACGGCATCTGCCATTGCCGCGAACAGCGGAACTTCATGGAAGACGCTCGCGGTCACGGGCTCGTCGCGGGCGCGAGTTTTCCGGTGCATTCGAGGCATGGCGAAGTCAGCATATTGAGTCTCGCGTCGCGCTCGGCCGGCGGAACGACGAGCCTGTCCGCGAAACATGCGCCGGCGACTTTCGCGCAAGGAGCGCTCGCCGCCGCGTTCGTTCGCGAAGGCATGGAGCGCATTTCGAACCGGCCGGACCATGAGCCGAGCGCGCCATTGACCCATCGCGAGCTCGAATGCCTGAAATGGATCGCCGCGGGAAAATCGAGCTGGGAGATCGCGATGATACTGGGCATATCGGAGAACGGCGTGCTTTATCACGTGAAGAAATTAATGGCGAAATTCGACGTTCAATCGAGGCATCTCGCCGTATTGAAAGCGATGGCCTCCGGCGTGGTGTAAATGAAATTCGACGATCGGCCGATTTCCGCCGAAAGCCTGATATCGGCAGGCCGTTTGACTGAGCAGACGATCATCAATTAGAGTGAGACGATCCCTCTCGTTGTCCCAATATCGGATCGGCGAAATGATCAGCTATGTCGGTGGATTGGTGTTGCTGGCAGCGGTGCTGCACGCGTCATGGAATGCGATTCTGCACGGCAATCGGGATCGCTTCCTGTCGATGACGTGGATGAGCATCGAAATCGCCGCCGTCGCGATCGTCTTCGTCGCGTTCCTGCCCGTTCCCGCCGCTCCGTCCTGGCCGTACGTCGTCGCCTCGGGGTTCGTCCACATCGCCTACAACCTGAGCCTCGTCCATGCGTATCGGCGCGGCGATCTCGGCGAGGCTTATCCGATCGCCCGCGGCTCGTCTCCGCTCCTCGTCACGCTCGGCGCGGCGCTCTTCGCCGGCGAGCGTCTCGGCGCGCTACACGTGTTCGGCGTCGCACTGGTTTCGGTCGGGATCATCAGTCTCGCGTGGCAGCGCAGCAAGGTCTCGTGCGCGAACGCCGCGGCGGCGCTGCTGACGGGCGTCACGATCGCGCTATACACGGTCATCGACGGCATCGGCGTGCGCCTGTCCGGCGATTCGGTCTCATATGTCGCATGGACTTTCGTGTTCTACGCGTTGATGCCCGTCGTGTTCGTGACGAACCGGGGCTGGGGCGCGCTGAAGGCGCCCAGGATCGACATCGGCTCGTCGGTCGCCGGCGGGATCGTATCGATCGTCGCGTACGGCATCGTCGTCTGGGCGATGCAATTCGGCGCGATGGGCGCGGTGTCCGCGATCCGGGAAACGAGCGTCGTGTTCGCCGTCCTGATCGGCCGAATCTTCCTGAACGAACAGGTCACCGCAAAGCGATTCGTATCGTGCGTCGTGATCGCGGCCGGCGCGATTTGCATTGGCGCCTGAGATTGCTCGCACGATGAAAGCCGATCGGTCTCCCGGCATCCTGGCAACGCTCTGCACGCCCGACGCCACCCTCGATGCCGTTCGACGCGAGTTTCCGGTCGCGGGCCCGGTCGATCTGTCAGACCCGCAGGCGGACCTCAGCGGCGCCGAGCATGCGGAGATCCTGCTGACCGTCGGCCGGATCGGCGCCACCCGGGACGCGATGGCGCGGCTGCCGAACCTGTCGATGATCTGCTGCTGCGGCTCGGGGTTCGAAGGCGTCGACCTCGCTGCCGCGCGCGATCGACACATTGTCGTCGCCCACTGCCCTGACGCCAATGCATCGGCGGTCGCGGAATTCGCGATCTGCCTGCTGCTGGCATGCGTGCGACAGCTTCCCGACCTGCATCGATTCGTCGCCGGCGGGAATTGGCGAGTCGCGCGCCCGATCCCGTTCGTCGGCGGACGCGGCCTTGCCGGCGCGCGCGTCGGCGTCGTCGGTCTCGGGGCGATCGGACGACGGATATCATCGCGACTCGTCGCGATGGAGGCGCAAGTCGGATACACCGCATTGCGGGCGAAGCCCGAGTCGGGTCTCCCTTTCTTTTCCGCCGCGCTCGACCTTGCGCGATGGGCCGATCATCTCGTCGTCGCATGCCGGGCGGACGAGCGCAACCGCGGCCTCGTCGGCCGCGACGTCATCGATGCGATCGGGCCGGCCGGGGCCATCGTCAACATCGCCCGCGGCTCGCTCGTCGACGAAGCCGCGCTGATCGACGCGCTGTCCGAACAAAGACTCGGCTGGGCCGGGCTCGACGTATTCGCCGACGAGCCGAACGTCGGCGAAAGCTTGCGGCGTCTGCCGAACGTGATCCTCACGCCGCACGTCGCGGCGGAGACGCAGGAGGCCCAGCACGCGGTCGCCCGAATGGCGCTCGAAAATGTCCGATCGCATGTCGCCGGAACGGCGGTGCCCTATCCGGTTCGATCGATCGCGGAACGCACGCGACACTGAAGCGGGCGTTGCGCGGCGCGCCGATGGATTCGCTCGAGGCGCACCGGGCGATACGGATACCGGATGCGAGGTCATCGCCGATCATTGAGGCCGGGCGAATGCCGTTGAGCGATTCTCGTGGATCGCGAAGACGCAGACGCGGAATTGAACTCGAGCCTGGCGCCAGTCTTGGTCTTGGTCTTGGTCTTGGTCTTGGTCTTGGTCTTGGTCTTGGTCTTGGTCTTGGTCTTGGTCTTGGATGCGGATGCGGATGCGGATGCGGATGCGGATGCGGATGCGGATGCGGCAACACGATCGCATGACCGAGTTGCACGAACGAAAGGCGCCCGCACCTCGATGCAAGGTCTCGTGAATTTCGCGCGCGCGGACGAGCCACGCGTCCACGCTCAGCGCACAAACAAGAAAGCGGCCCGACGGCCGCTTTCCTTTCTTCGTCGCACGACGGGCGAGCGCCCGACGGCGCGACGCCTACAGCGCAGTCAGCGCGTAGTGCGCGACGATCCCCGCGAACAGCGCGCCGCCGAGCCAATTGTTGTGCTTGAACGCGGCGAAGCACGCCATCCGCTCGCGGTCCTTGATCAGCGTGTAGTGATAGATCGCGCAGCCGACCGAGGCGATCCAGCCCGCCCAGTACGGCCAGCCGAAATGCAGCGTCGCGCCGAGCCACACGTAGATGCCGAGCATCGCCGCATAGCAGAGCATGATCGCGAGCACGTCGTGGCGGCCGAACGTGATCGCCGACGTGCGCATGCCGATCTTCAGGTCGTCGTCGCGATCGACCATCGCGTACGCGGTGTCGTACGCGACCGACCAGCACACGTTCGCCGCCAGCATCATCCATGCGATCGTCGGCACCGTGTCCTGCACGGCGGCGAACGCCATCGGGATCCCGAAACCGAACGCGATGCCGAGGTACGCCTGCGGAATCGCGAAGAAGCGCTTCATGAACGGATAGGTCGCCGCGACGAACACCGCGACGACCGACAGTTCCTTCGTCAGCGTATTGAGCGGCAGAATCAGCAGGAACGACACGAGCGCGAGACCGACGGCGATCGCGATCGCCTCCCACGCGCGGATCTTGCCCGACGTGAGCGGGCGGTCGGCGGTGCGCTTCACGTGGCGGTCGAAATCGCGATCCGCGTAGTCGTTGATCGCGCAGCCGGCCGAGCGCATCAGCAGCGTGCCAAGCGCGAAAATGACGACGAGCGACGGCGCCGGATGGCCGCCGGCCGCGATCCACAGCGCGTTCAGCGTCGGCCAGAGCAGCAGCAGGCTGCCGATCGGCTTGTCCATCCGGATCAGCCGCAAATAGAGAGGGAAACGGGCGAGCATCGGGGTGAACGGGCGGGAGGCCCGGAAACGTAACTCCGGCATTGTAGAACCGCGCGGGATTTGCGGCAAAAACGCGGGGCTCGCGTTTTTGCCCCTTTTTACGTCCCTTTGCGCCCTGCTCGCCGGCCGCATGCGGAATGCGGGCGGCGCAGGTGCGTGCGCGTCGACGGGCCACTTCGTCGGTTCAGCGGCCGGCGCCATGACGGCAACGCCGACGACGCCGCCACGCCGTGATCGGCTGCCGCTCGAGCCACGGTCCAGCCGTATGCGGCAATCTCCTGAACCATCCCAAGTCGACGAGCAAAGGTGAGCCGGGCATTCTTATGGGTGTTCATCCGGCCGGGTTCCTGGAAGGTTGGGTGTTTGGAGATTTCCAGTCGCCCGGACTCAGCCCGAATGAACCATCGATACAACCCATTGAAGCTTCCCAGCTAGCGCTCGCCGTCCGCGCCGAGCTTGTCGACGATCGCATCCTCCGGCCGCAGCACGCGGCCGCCGTGCGTGCGCGGCGCCATCGCGGCCACCGGCCGGCCGCTGCGCCGCTCGACGAGGCGCGAATGAGGCTCGCCCGCCGCGAACAGTTGCGACTCGCCCCACTGCCTCAGCGCGACGACGACCGGAAAGAGCGCGCGCCCCTTGTCGGTCAGCACGTACTCCTGGTACGCGGAGCCGTCGGACGCGGGCGCCGCCGCGAGCACGCCCGAATCGACGAGCGTCTTCAGCCGGTCGGCGAGCATGTTGCGCGCGATGCCGAGGTTGCGCTGGAATTCGGTGAAGCGGCGCACGCCGTCGAACGCGTCGCGCACGATGAGGAGCGACCAGCGATCGCCGACCGCGTCCACCGCGCGCGCGACGGGGCAGTCGTCGGCGCTCATGTCTTTACGTCGGGCCATGGGCTTGCGGGAATCGGGAAGTCTTGAAGCGCGGCGCCGGGCCGCGCGCGTTGCAGACGATGAGTTGCATTCTAAAACCGTCTGCGCGGCTCGCCAATCGCCGCGCGAACATCGGGCCACGACGCGTTCGCGCGCGCCGGTCGCGGACCCGGCGCGCCGCCTATACGAAAAAGCCTCCCGCAGCCGGGCCGCGAGAGGCTTTCATCGAGTCGATCGAAATCGAAATCGGGATTCGGGCCGGCTCGGCGCCGCCCGCCCGCGCATGCGCCGCTCAGGCAAGCAGCGAGCGCAGCATCCACGCGGTCTTCTCGTGCGTCTGCAGCCGCTGCGTCAGCAGATCGGCGGTCGGCTCGTCGCTTGCCGCGTCGGCGTCCGGAAAGATCGACCGCGCGGTGCGCACGACGGCCTCGTGCCCCTCGACGAGCTGGCGGATCATGTCCTCGGCGGCCGGCACGCCGTCCGCCTCGGGAATCGACGACAGCTTTGCGAATTCGCGATAGGTGCCCGGCGCGACGACGCCGAGCGTGCGGATGCGCTCCGCGACGAGATCGACGGCGAGCCACAGCTCGTTGTACTGCTCCTCGAACATCAGGTGCAGCGTGTTGAACATCGGGCCCGTCACGTTCCAGTGGAAGTTGTGCGTCTTCAGGTACAGCGTGTACGTGTCGGCGAGCAGACGGGACAACCCTTCCGCGATCTTCTTGCGATCCTTGTCGCTGATGCCGATGTTGATCTGAGTTGCGTTGCTTTTCTTGGCCATCCTCGAGACTCCTTGTCCGATGGTTCGAACCGGCGAAAATGCATCGAAAAATCCGCATGCCGGGCGCGACATGCGCGTCTGCGACGTGCGCGTCTGCGACATGCGCGTCTGCGACATGCGCGTCCGGGCCGCACCAGTTTAGCTTAGATCGCGATCGCGCAATTTGCGCGAATCGGATGCGCGCTCAACCGCCCGCGGCAGCCGCGATGCGATGCGCGGCCTGAGCGATCAGCACGGCCGCGCCGCCGCCCGCGATCGCGAAGCCGACCAGCCTCCGCAACGCGACGGCGCTCGCGCGCCTGGCCGGCGCCGCGAGCGCCGAGCGCATGTCGAGCATCATTTGCGTCATGACCGTCACTCCTTGAAACGATACCGGCGGCCCGGAGGGAAACGGCCGGTCATGTGACCGGCCGTTTCCCGTTCCGTCGCCGCGTCAGCGGCACGATGCCGCGATCACGCGAGGTCGAAGCGGTCGAGGTTCATCACCTTGTTCCAGACCGCGACGAAGTCGCGCACGAACTTCTCCTGCGCGTCCGCGCTGCCGTAGACCTCGGCCAGCGCGCGCAACTGCGAGTTCGAGCCGAACACGAGGTCGACGCGCGTGCCCGTCCACTTGACCTGCCCCGTCGCGCGGTCGCGCCCTTCGAACACCTCGTTCGCGGCCGACACGGGCTTCCATTCCGTGCCCATGTCGAGCAGGTTCACGAAGAAGTCGTTGGTCAGCGCTTGCGGACGCGCGGTGAACACGCCGTGCTTCGCATCCCCGGCGTTCGCGCCCAGCACGCGCAGGCCGCCCAGCAGCACCGTCATCTCCGGCGCGGTCAGCGTCAGCAACTGCGCCTTGTCGACCAGCAGCACCTCGGCCGGAATCGCGTATTTGCCCTTCAGGTAGTTGCGGAAACCGTCCGCAACCGGCTCGAGCACGGCCATCGCCTCGACGTCGGTCTGCGCCTGCGACGCATCCATGCGACCCGGCGCGAACGGCACCGTCACCGCGTGGCCCGCGTTCTTTGCGGCCTGCTCGACGCCAGCCGCGCCGGCCAGCACGATCAGGTCGGCGAGCGACACCTTCTTGCCGCCCGTCTGCGCGTCGTTGAACGCCTTCTGCACGCCTTCGAGCGTCTCGAGCACCTTCGCGAGCCGTTCGGGCTGGTTCGCTTCCCAGTCCTTTTGCGGCGCGAGGCGGATGCGCGCGCCGTTCGCGCCGCCGCGCTTGTCGGAACCGCGGAACGTCGATGCCGACGCCCACGCCGTCGACACCAGTTGCGACACGGACAGCCCCGACGCGAGGATCTTGCCCTTCAGCGCGGCGATGTCGGCGTCGTCGATCAGCTTGTGGTCGACGGCCGGAATCGGGTCCTGCCACAGCAGTTCCTCGGCCGGCACTTCCGGGCCGAGATAGCGCGCACGCGGCCCCATGTCGCGGTGCGTCAGCTTGAACCATGCGCGCGCGAACGCGTCGGCGAACTGGTCGGGATGCTCGTAGAAGCGGCGCGAGATCTTCTCGTACGCGGGATCGAAGCGCAGCGACAGGTCGGTCGTCAGCATCGTCGGCAGCCGCTTCTTCGACGGATCGAACGGATCGGGAATCACCGCGTCGGCGCCCTTCGCGACCCACTGGTGCGCGCCGGCCGGGCTCTTCGTCAGCTCCCATTCGTAGCCGAACAGGTTCGCGAAGAAGCCGTTGCTCCACTGCGTCGGCGTCGTCGTCC
The DNA here is from genome assembly GCF_000959365.1 of Burkholderia oklahomensis C6786. NCBI lineage: Bacteria > Pseudomonadati > Pseudomonadota > Betaproteobacteria > Burkholderiales > Burkholderiaceae > Burkholderia > Burkholderia oklahomensis. The sequence continues at coordinate 2,416,588 of NZ_CP009555.1, read as the reverse complement.
ACACGACTTCCAGCCCGCTCGTGATCGCGTCCGCGCCCTTGCCCGAGCCGAAACGGCTCTTCCAGCCGAGGCCCTGCTCCTCGAGCCCGGCCGCTTCCGGCTCGGCGCCGACGAGCGACGCGTCGCCCGCGCCGTGAGTCTTGCCGAACGTGTGCCCGCCCGCGATCAGCGCGACCGTCTCTTCGTCGTTCATCGCCATCCGCGCGAACGTTTCGCGAATGTCGCGCGCCGCGGCGACCGGATCGGGGTTGCCGTCCGGACCTTCGGGGTTCACGTAGATCAGGCCCATCTGCACGGCGGCCAGCGGGCTCTCGAGGTCGCGGTCGCCCGAGTAGCGGCTGTTCGGGCCGCCGCTCAGCTCCAGCCAGATCTTTTCCGAGCCCCAGTAGACGTCCTCGGGCTCCCACGTGTCCGCACGGCCGCCGGCGAAGCCGAAGGTCTTGAAGCCCATCGATTCGAGCGCGACGTTGCCGGTCAGGATCAGCAGGTCGGCCCACGAGATGTTGCGCCCGTACTTCTGCTTGATCGGCCACAGCAGCCGGCGCGCCTTGTCGAGGTTCGCGTTGTCGGGCCAGCTGTTGAGCGGCGCGAAGCGCTGCTGCCCTTCGCCCGCGCCGCCGCGGCCGTCGGCCGTGCGGTACGTGCCCGCGCTGTGCCACGCCATGCGGATGAACAAGCCGCCGTAGTGGCCGAAGTCGGCCGGCCACCAGTCCTGCGACGTGGTCATCAGCGCATGGAGATCCTTCTTCACGGCCGCGAGGTCCAGCTTCTCGAACGCTTCCGCGTAGTTGAAATCCTTGTCCATCGGATCGGACAGCGACGAGTGCTGGTGCAGGATCTTCAGGTCGAGCTGACTGGGCCACCAGTCCTGGTTCGACGTACCGCTGCCCGCGGTGTGATGGAACGGGCACTTCGCTTCATTCGACATGCGATTTCTCCTTTGTTCATGTACGCCCACGCGGCTCGGCGTCGAAGCCGGGCACCGTTCGTGGAGCGTCATTGCGGGGCAAGAAACAGGTGGATCCCTCCTGCGCGCGACGCGGCGAATGGTTCGGAAACGCGAGCCGGCATGCGGCGGCGCTCAGCCGCCATATGCGCGGTCCGCCAGGTAAGCGAACGCAATCGGACGCAGGCTCCGGATGGCAGCCCTGGCACGATTGACGACCGTCATGCGCGGCGCAATGTTCCGCCGCGCGTGCTGCAATGCCGATTGCATCATGACATCCTCCTTTGACGCCTGCGCTATCCGTCCGGACCGGCCGGCGGCGCCGCGCCGATCCATGCAGGGCATTCTATTAAATACTATTAATTATTTAAATTTAATATATTTTATCTATGCGATAGTCAAAAATAAACGGAGCCGCAAGGCCCCGTCCATGCGCGGCGACGACCGGTCGCACGCGCCGCGCTCAATTCATCGTCGCCGGGATGTCGAGCTTCGACACGCCGGGCAGCTCGCACGCGGTGATCGCCTCGCTGATCGCGTCGATCGCCGGCATCCGCGTGAAGCTCTTGCGCCAGACGAGCACGACGCGCCGATCCGGCACCGGATCCTCGAACGGCACGTATGACAGCAGTTCGGCATCCGGGCCGTTCGCATGCGGCCCCACTTCGGCGACCGACATCCGCGGCAGCACCGTGATCCCGACGCCGCTCGCGACCATATGGCGGATCGTCTCGAGCGACGAGCCCTCGAAGGTCTTCTGGATCCCGTCCGCGGTCTGCGAGAAGTGCATCAGCTCGGGACACACGCCGAGCACATGATCGCGGAAGCAATGGCCGTTGCCGAGCAGCAGCATCGTCTCCTGCTTCAGGTCGGTCGCGTCGATCTTGCGGCGCGCCTCCCACGGATGCCCGGCCGGCAGCGCGACGACGAACGGCTCGTCGTACAGCGGCCGCACCATCAGGCCCGTTTCGGGAAACGGCAGCGCCATGATCGCCGCGTCGATCTCGCCCTGCTTCAGCAATTCGAGCAGCTTGAGCGTGTAGTTCTCCTGCAGCATCAGCGGCATCTGCGGCACGCGGCGGATCATCTGCTTGACGAGCGTCGGCAGCAAATAGGGGCCGATCGTATAGATCACGCCGAGCCGGAACGGCCCGATGAGCGGGTCCTTGCCCTGCTTCGCGATCTCCTTGATCGCGAACGTCTGCTCGAGCACGCGTTGCGCCTGCGTGACGATCTGGTCGCCGATCGGCGTCACGCTCACCTCGCTCGCGCCGCGCTCGAAGATCTGCACGTTCAGCTCGTCTTCCAGCTTCTTGATCGCCACCGACAGCGTCGGCTGGCTGACAAAGCAGGCCTCGGCCGCCCGGCCGAAATGGCGTTCGCGCGCAACCGCGACGATGTACTTCAGTTCAGTAAGCGTCATTGCAAGTTAATCAATCATTTGATGACGATAGATTAAATTTATACACCGGTTGGGTCGATTCGCCAACCTTCGTCGAAAAGATCCGCTGCTGCGCCGCGCAACGCGGGCACCGCCGCGCCGCGCGCTCAGGCCTTCAGGTACTGCTCGCGCGCGCCGAGCCAGCGCGCGAGGTGCTGCGCGACGACGTCCGGGTAGCCGGCGATGAGGCGCGCGGCCGCCTCGCGCGCCGGCTCGATCAGCCAGCCGTCGTTCTCGAGATCCGCGAAGCGCAGCATCGCCGCGCCCGACTGGCGCGCGCCGAGGAACTCGCCGGGGCCGCGGATCTCCAGGTCGCGGCGCGCGATCTCGAAGCCGTCGGTCGTCTCGCGCATCGTCTTCAGGCGTGCGCGGCCCGCGATCGACAACGGCCCGCTGTAGATCAGCACGCACACCGACGCGGCGGTGCCGCGCCCGACCCGACCGCGCAGCTGGTGCAGCTGCGCGAGCCCGAAGCGCTCCGCATGCTCGATCACCATCAGCGACGCGTTCGGCACGTCGACGCCGACTTCGATCACCGTCGTCGCGACCAGCAATTGCACGTCGTTGCGCGAGAACGCGTCCATCACGGCGGCCTTCTCCGCCGGCGCGAGCCGGCCGTGCACGAGTCCGACCTTCAGCTCCGGCAGCGCGGCGGCGAGCGTCTCGTAAGTCTCGACGGCCGTCTGCAGCTGCAGCGTCTCGCTTTCCTCGATGAGCGGACACACCCAGTACACCTGGCGGCCCGCGAGCGCCGCCTCGCGCACGCGGCCGATCACCTCGTCGCGCCGCGCATCGGATACGAGCCGCGTCAGGATCGGCGTGCGGCCGGGCGGCAGCTCGTCGATCGTCGACACGTCGAGGTCCGCGTAGTACGTCATCGCGAGCGTGCGCGGGATCGGCGTCGCCGACATCATCAGCTGGTGCGGCTGGAAGCCCGCCGCGCCGTCGGCCGCGTTCGCCGCCTTCGCGCGCAGCGCGAGCCGCTGCTCGACGCCGAAGCGGTGCTGCTCGTCGACGATCACGAGCCCGAGCCGCGCGAACTCGACCGTGTCCTGGATCATCGCGTGCGTGCCGATCACGAGCTGCGCGGTGCCGAGCGCGGCCGCCTCGAGCGCCGCGCGCTTCTCCTTCGTCTTCAGGCTCCCTGCAAGCCACGCGACCGACACGCCGAGCGGCTCGAGCCAGCCGCGCAGCTTGCGCGCGTGCTGCTCGGCGAGGATTTCGGTGGGCGCCATCAGCGCGGCCTGGTAGCCGGCGTCGATCGCCTGCGCGGCGGCGAGCGCCGCGACGACCGTCTTGCCGCTGCCGACGTCGCCCTGCAGCAGGCGCTGCATCGGGTGCGGCTGCGTGAGATCGTGCGCGATCTCGGCGACGACGCGCTCCTGCGCGGCCGTCAGCCGGAACGGCAGCGCCGCGTAGAGGCGCGCCGACAGCGACGCGCCGTCGGCGCGCGTGCGGCGCGGCATCGCGGGCGCGGCGCGCGTGCGGCGCTCTTCGTGCGCGCGCTTGAGCGACAGTTGCTGCGCGAGCAGCTCGTCGAACTTGATTCGGGTCCACGCCGGGTGCGTGCCGTCGATGAGGGCCGTCTCGTCCGCGCCGACGCCGGGGTGATGGAGCAGGCGCACCGCGTCGGCGAGGGGCGGCACGTCGAGCGGCGCCAGATGCGCGCGCGCGACTTCGGGCGGCAGCAGCTCGGGCAGCGGCGTGCGCGTGAGCGCGTTGTCGATCGCCTTGCGCAGATACGCCTGCGACACGCCCGCCGTGCTCGGATAGACGGGCGTGAGCGCCTGCGGCAGCGGCGCGTCCGCTTCGACGACCTTGACCGTCGGATGCACCATCTCCAGGCCGAAGAAGCCGCCGCGGACGTCGCCGCGCACGCGCAGCCGCTGGCCGACCGCCATCTGCTTGACCTGCGAGCCGTAGAAGTTCAGGAAGCGCAGCACGAGCTCGGCGTCCGAATCGTCGCGCAGCTTCACGAGCAATTGGCGGCGCGGGCGGTACGCGATCTCGTTGTCGAACACGACGCCTTCCGTCTGCGCGATCTCGCCCGGCAGCAGCTCGCGGACCGGCGTGAGCGTCGTTTCGTCCTCGTAGCGCATCGGCAGGTGCAGGACGAGGTCGATGTCGCGCGTGAGGCCGAGCTTCGCGAGCTTGTCGGCGGTCTTCACGGGCTTCGATGCGGATTTCGCGCCGGCCGCGTCGGCGGAGGATTTCGATGCGGATTTCGCCGCGCGCTTGGCAGGCTTCGCCGTTCCGGCCGGCGCGTCGTCGCGGTCGGCCTGCGCCGCCTGCGCGGCGGCGGGCACGACGCGGCCGTCGGCCGTGCGGCCACGCACCGCAGCCCCGCGCGGCCGCGATCGTGCGTCGGCATCGGCGTCGGCGTCGAATTCGGCCGGGGCCGGCGAGCGCGGCGCCCGTGCCGCATCGGGCGCATCGGGCGCGCCGTCCGCTCGCTCGGCGCTCGTCCCGCTCGACGCTCGACGACGGTCGCCCGACGCCCGCCCGCCGCGCGCGGCGGCGCCCGGCGCGGCGTCTTCGGCGAATGCGTCGGCTTCGACTGGATCGGCAACGGAACGGCGAACGGGCACTGGCATCGGGTAGAAGGCTAGCAAGTACAATAGCGGCTTTCACGTCGCACGAACGAGCAACGCCGGCAAGCCGCGCAACCCCGCCATCATAGCGGCTCGCGCGCGCCGCTACGCGCTTTGCCCGCTTGGCCGGCCGTCTCGACCCCGTTTCGCATGTTCACGCTTTCCGATTTCGATTTCGATCTGCCGCCCGAGCTGATCGCGCAAACCGCGCTGCCCGAACGCAGCGCGAGCCGCCTGCTCGAGGTGGACAACACGAGCGAGCCCCCGCGCCTCGTCGACCGGCGCTTCGCCGAACTGCCCGCGTGCGTCGCGCCGGGGGACCTGCTCGTCTTCAACGACACCAAGGTGCTGAAGGCGCGCTTCTTCGGGCACAAGGCGAGCGGCGGCAGGATCGAGGTGCTGATCGAGCGCGTCACGGGCGCGCGCACCGCGCTCGCGCAGATCCGCGCGAGCAAGCGCCCCGCGCCCGGCACGACGCTCACGCTCGCCGATGCGTTCGACGCGACGGTCGGCGAGCGCGTCGAGCCGTTCTTCACGCTGCACTTCCCCGAAGACTGCCTCGGGCTGATCGAGCGCTACGGCCGGCTGCCGCTGCCGCCGTACATCGAGCACACGCCCGACGCGACCGACGAGACCCGCTATCAGACGGTGTTCGCGGCAAATCCGGGCGCCGTCGCCGCGCCGACGGCCGGCCTGCACTTCGACGACGCTGTGCTCGCCGCGCTCGATGCGCGCGGCGTCGAGCGCGCGACGCTCACGCTGCACGTCGGCGCGGGCACGTTCCAGCCGGTGCGGGTCGAGAACCTCGCCGAGCACAAGATGCACCGCGAGTGGTACGAGCTGACCGGCGCGCTCGTCGAGAAGATCGCCGCAACCCGCGCGCGCGGCGGCCGCGTGATCGCGGTCGGCACGACATCGATGCGCGCGCTCGAAGCGGCCGCGCGCGACGCCGAGGCCGCCGGCCGGCCGCTTTCCGCGACGCGCGCGGAAACCGACATCTTCATCACGCCGGGCTACCGCTTTCGCGTCGTCGACCGGCTCGTGACGAATTTCCATCTGCCGAAGTCGACGCTCCTGATGCTCGTGTCGGCGTTCGCCGGCGTCGATACGATCCGCGCCGCGTACCGGCATGCGATCGCCGCGCGCTACCGCTTCTTCAGCTACGGCGACGCGATGCTGCTCACGCGGCGCGACGACGCGCGCTGACGCATGCCGGCGCGGCGCCGTGCGCCTTGTGCGCAAGCGCAGGCACGCAAAGCGACACCCGTTTTTTTCCCCGCCGCCGGCTTCCCCGGCGGCGTCTTCAACATGCGCCGGACTTGTCGATCCGGAGTCGGCGCTTTAGCGCATACTCCGGTCCCATGCAAAGCTCTTCCGGTGGCAAGGAGTCCCACAGATGACCGAAGGTTCATCGCACGATACGGCCGCGGGCATCCGCCCGCACGGCGGCCTCAAGTTCGAATTGCTGACGACCGACGGCCGCGCGCGCCGCGGCCGCGTGACGCTCAACCACGGCGTCGTCGAGACGCCGATCTTCATGCCGGTCGGCACGTACGGCACCGTGAAGGCGGTGCAGCCGCGCGAGCTCGACGAGATGCGCGCGCAGATCATCCTCGGCAACACGTTCCACCTGTGGCTGCGCCCCGGCCTCGAGACGATCGCCGCGCACGGCGGGCTGCATCGCTTCATGGGCTGGAACAAGCCGATCCTGACCGATTCGGGCGGCTTCCAGGTGTTCTCGCTCGGCGATCTGCGCAAGATCACCGAAGATGGCGTCACGTTCGCGTCGCCGATCAACGGCGACCGGCTGTTCCTGTCGCCGGAAGTGTCGATGCAGATCCAGAAGACGCTGAATTCCGACATCGTGATGCAGTTCGACGAATGCACGCCGTACGCGACGAACGGCGTGCCGACGACGCACCAGGAAGCGGCCGACTCGATGCGGATGTCGCTGCGCTGGGCGAAGCGCTCGCTCGACGAGTTCGACCGCCTCGGCAATCCGAACGCGCTCTTCGGGATCGTCCAGGGCGGGATGTTCGAGGACCTGCGCGACGAATCGCTCGCCGGGCTCGCCGAGCTCGGCTTCCACGGCCTCGCGATCGGCGGGCTCTCCGTCGGCGAGCCGAAGGAGGACATGATGCGCGTGCTCGAGCACGTCGCGCCGCGCCTGCCCGCCGACAAGCCGCACTACCTGATGGGCGTCGGCACGCCGGAGGATCTCGTCGCGGGCGTCGCCGCGGGCGTCGACATGTTCGACTGCGTGATGCCGACCCGCAACGCGCGCAACGGCTGGCTCTTCACGCGCTTCGGCGACGTGAAGATCCGCAACGCGACGCACAGGAACTCGCTGAAGCCGCTCGACGAGACCTGCGGCTGCTACACGTGCCGTAACTTCTCGCGCGGCTACCTGCACCACCTGCACCGCGTCGGCGAGATCCTCGGCGCGCAGCTCAACACGATCCACAACCTGCACTACTACCTCGAGTTGATGCGCGAGATCCGCGAGGCGATCGAGACGCACACGTTCGACGCGTTCCGGAAGCGCTTCGCAGAGGATCGCGCGCGCGGCGTCGACTGACGGGGCGCGGCGCGCTCCGCGTCGCGGATCGCGCACCGTGAACGCCCGCCCGCCGCGCGCCCGCGCCATGCCGGGCACGCGGCGCGGCGACGCTGCCGGACGGCCGCCGTCGCCGCGCCTGCCCCGCAAAACCTTACAATTATCTTTCGCAGCACGCGCGAACGCTGCCGGATCGAGGTTAACAGCTTGAAACCAAAGCGCATTTGCGCGGCTGTCGCGGTAAGGGCCGGTGGTAGAATAACCGGCTTATTTTTCGATCTTCCTTAACGGAGAGACCAACGTGTCGTTCATTTCCAATGCCTATGCGCAAGGCGCAGCGGGCGGTGCCGAATCGAGCCTGATGAGCTTCCTGCCGCTCATCCTGATGTTCGCGGTGCTCTATTTCATCATGATCCGTCCGCAAATGAAGCGGCAAAAGGAGCATCGCAGCATGCTCGCCGCGATGGCGAAGGGCGACGAAGTGGTGACGAGCGGCGGACTCGTCGGCAAGGTGACGAAGGTGTCGGAAGCGTACATCGGCGTCGAGATCGCCGAAGGCACCGAGATCACCGTGCAGAAGGCCGCCGTCACGACCATCCTGCCGAAGGGCACGATCAAATCGCTGTAAGCCCCGCCCCGCGTCCGGCCGCCCATCGCCCGCGCCGCGAAGCGCGCGGTCCGCAGCGGCGCCGGACGCGACGCCATTCCAGCCAACCATCCCGTTCGGCCCCCTCATGAATCGTTATCCAATCTGGAAATATGTGGTGATGGTCGTGGCGCTCGCCATCGGCTTTCTGTACACATTGCCCAACTTCTTCGGCGAAGCGCCGGCGGTGCAGGTATCGAGCGGCAAGGCCACGGTCAAGCTCGGCGCCGACACGCTCGCGCAGGTCGAGGACGCGCTCAAGGCCAACCAGGTCCCGGCCGACGACGTCACGTTCGACAATTCCAGCGCCAACGCGACGATCCGCGTGCGCCTGAAGGACACCGACACGCAGCTGCGCGTGAAGGACATGCTGCAAAAGGCGCTGAACGCCGATCCGAACGATCCGCAGTATGTCGTCGCGCTGAACCTGCAGAGCGCGTCGCCGCGCTGGCTGACCGCGCTGCACGCGCTGCCGATGTATCTCGGCCTCGACCTGCGCGGCGGCGTCCACTTCCTGCTGCAAGTCGACATGACGGGCGCGCTGACGAAGAAGCTCGACTCCGACGCGTCCGACGCCCGCACGCTGCTGCGCGACAAGGGCATCCGCGACGGCGGCGTGAACCGCGTCGACCAGACGGTCGTCGCGAACTTCGCCGACCAGGACACCGCCGAGCAGGCGCGCAAGCTGCTCGCTTCGTCCGTCTCCGAACTCCAGTGGGCGACGCAGCCGGGCGGCGGCGGCTATCAGGTCGTCGGCACGTTCACGCCGGCCGTCCAGAAGGCCGTCGAGGAAGCGGCGCTCAAGCAGAACCTGACGACGCTGCACAACCGCGTCAACGAACTCGGCGTGTCCGAGCCGATCCTGCAGCAGCAAGGCAACGACCGCATCGTCGTCGAATTGCCGGGCGTGCAGGACACGGCGAAGGCCAAGGACATCATCGGCCGCACGGCGACGCTCGAAGCGCGCTTGGCCGATCCGCTCAACACGCACCCGAACCCGAACGATCCGGTGCCGCCGGGTGAGGAGCTGTTCACGCAAGGCAACCAGGCGCCCGTGCTGCTGAAGAAGCAGGTGATCTTCACCGGCGACCGCATCATCGACGCGTCGGCGGGCTTCGACGAGCATCAGCGTCCGTCGGTGAACATCCGCCTCGACGCGGCGGGCGGCCGCGCGGTGCGCGCGGTGTCGCGCGAGAACATCGGCAAGCCGATGGCGATGGTGCTGTTCGAGAAGGGCAAGGGCGAGGTGCTGACGGTCGCGACGATCCAGTCGGAGCTCGGCGACCGCTTCCAGATCACGGGCCAGCCGACCCCGCAGGCCGCCGCCGACCTCGCGCTGCTGTTGCGCGCGGGCTCGCTCGCCGCGCCGATGGACATCATCGAGGAACGCACGATCGGTCCGAGCCTCGGCGCGGACAACATCAAGATGGGCTTCCACTCGGTCGTCTGGGGCTTCGTCGCGATCGCCGTGTTCATGATCGCGTACTACATGCTGTTCGGCATCGTGTCGGTGGTCGGCCTGTCGGTGAACCTGCTGCTGCTTATCGCGGTGCTGTCGCTGATGCAGGCGACGCTCACGCTGCCCGGCATCGCCGCCATCGCGCTCGCGCTCGGCATGGCGATCGACTCGAACGTGCTGATCAACGAGCGCATCCGCGAGGAGCTGCGCAACGGCGCGTCGCCGCAGATCGCGATCCAGCAGGGCTACGCGCACGCATGGGCGACGATTCTCGACTCGAACGTGACGACGCTGATCGCCGGCCTCGCGCTGCTCGCGTTCGGCTCGGGTCCGGTGCGCGGCTTCGCGATCGTGCACTGCATCGGCATCCTGACGTCGATGTTCTCCGCGGTGTTCTTCTCGCGCGGTCTCGTGAACCTCTGGTACGGCGGGCGCAAGAAGCTGCAGTCGCTCGCGATCGGCCAGGTGTGGCGCCCCGCCGCCGAAGCCGGCGCCGCCCCGCAGCTCGGCCAGGATGCGCGCGCAAACGCGCCGCAGCCGGGCGCGCGCGTCGCCGCGCCGAAACAGCCGGCCGGCGCGCCGCGCACCGGCAAGCCGGTCGCGCGACGCCGCTCGGGGCCGGGCGTGCCGCCCAAGCAGCCGGGCTCGTCCAACTAAGCGCCGGAGACCATCATGGAATTTTTCCGCATCCGTAAAGACATCCCGTTCATGCGGCACGCGTTGGTCTTCAACGTGATCTCGCTCGTGACGTTCCTCGCCGCCGTGTTCTTCCTGTTCCATCGCGGGCTGCATCTGTCCGTCGAGTTCACGGGCGGCACGGTGATCGAGGTCCAGTACCAGCAGGCCGCGCAGCTCGAGCCGGTGCGCGCGACGCTCGGCACGCTCGGCTACGCCGACGCGCAGGTGCAGAACTTCGGCACGTCGCGCAACGTGCTGATCCGCCTGCCGCTCAAGCAGGGCCTGACGTCCGCGCAGCAGAGCGATCAGGTCATGGGCGCGCTGAAGGCGCAAAGCGCCGACGTGACGCTGCAGCGCGTCGAGTTCGTCGGCCCGCAGGTCGGCAAGGAGCTCGCGACCGACGGGCTGCTCGCGCTCGCGTGCGTCGTGATCGGCATCGTGATCTACCTGTCGTTCCGCTTCGAATGGAAGTACGCGGTCGCCGGCATCATCGCGAACCTGCACGACGTCGTGATCATTCTCGGCTTCTTCGCGTTCTTCCAGTGGGAGTTCTCGCTGTCGGTGCTGGCCGCGGTGCTCGCGGTGCTCGGCTATTCGGTCAACGAGTCGGTCGTCATCTTCGACCGGATCCGCGAGACGTTCCGCCGCGAGCGCAAGATGACCGTGCAGGAAGTGATCAACCATGCGATCACGAGCACGATGTCGCGGACGATCATCACGCACACGTCGACCGAAATGATGGTGCTGTCGATGTTCTTCTTCGGCGGCCCGACGCTGCACTACTTCGCGCTCGCGCTGACGGTCGGCATCATGTTCGGCATCTACTCGTCGGTGTTCGTCGCCGGCTCGCTCGCGATGTGGCTCGGCATCAAGCGCGAGGACCTCATCAAGGAGAAGAAGGCCGCGCACGATCCGAACGATCCGAACGCGGGCGCGCAGGTGTAAGCGCGCTGTCGCACGAAAGAGCCGGTTCCTTGCGAATCGGCTTTTTTTCGTTTGCAGCCGGCGCTCGCGAGCGCCCGCTCGCTTCGCCGGATCGCCATCGCCGCGGCGCCCGCACGCGCCGATTCGCGGAACGCGCAATGCGCGATGCATGAAGCCCGAAACGCCGTTGCGACGGCCGCACGTGTCGGCGCGCGACGCCGGACGCGAGCGCCCCGCTACCGGAACCCGAAGCGCCGCCGCAGCACGACGAGCGCCGCGAGGCTCACGAGCGCGGCAAAGATCAGATAGAAGCTCGGCGCGGTGCGCGCGCCCGTCGCGCGGATCAGCCACGCGATGATGAACGGGCCGAACCCGCCGAAGATCGTCACCGCGACGTTGTATGCGAGCGACATGCCGGTCGTGCGCGTCTCGACCGGAAAGATCTCCGACAGCAGGCCCGGCAGCGCCGCGAAATAGCCGGTCATCAGGAACGCGAACGCCACCTGCACGGCGATCAGCGCGCCGAACGTCGGATGCGCGGCGAGCCACGCGAACGCCGGGTAGATCAGCACGAGGATCGCGAGCGCGGGCACGAACATCGTCCGCACGCGGCCGTGACGATCGGACCAGTGTCCGACCACCGGCGCGAAGACCATCTGGATCGCCCCGACGACGAGGATCGCGGCGAACGCGGCCGACGGCGCGAGCTTCAGCTCCTTCACGCCGTAGGTCGGCATGAACAGCACGAGATAGGTCGCGACGGTGCCGAGCACGACTGCGCCGATCGCGGCGGCGAGCCGCCCCTTGTGCGCGGCGAGCGTATCGCGCAGCGGGTTCGCCGTGCGCTCCGACGCGAGGAATTCGGGCGTCTCGTCGACCTTCGAGCGGATGTAGTACGCGACCGGCCCGAGCAGCAGCCCGAAGAAGAACGGCACGCGCCAGCCCCACGACGCCATCTGCGCGGGCGTGAGCCACGCGTTGAGCGACGTGCCGAAGATCGCCGCGAGGAGCGTCGTGAGCCCCTGGCTCGCGACCTGCCAGCTCGCGAAGAACCCGCGCCGCCCCGGCACGTGCTCGGCGAGGAACGCGGTCGCGCTGCCGAACTCGCCGCCCGCGGAAAAGCCCTGCATCAGCCGCGCGCCGACGAGCACGAGCGGCGCCGCGATCCCGATCGTCTCGTAGGTCGGCAGCACCGCGATCACGAGCGTGCCCGCCATCATCAGCAGGATCGACAGCGTAAGCGCGGCCTTGCGGCCGTTGCGGTCCGCGTACGCGCCGAGCACGACCGCGCCGAGCGGCCGCATGAAGAACGACACGCCGAACGTGCCGAGCGTGACGAGCAACGACACGGCGTCGTTGCCGGTCGGGAAGAACAGCCGGGAAATCGTGACCGCGAAGAAGCCGTAGACGACGAGATCGAACCATTCGAGCGCGTTGCCGATCGACGCGGCGACGACGGCCCGCCACACGCGCGGCGCAACGGGAACGGCGGCGGGAGCGGACGAAGCCGCGGGCGCAGCATCCATGGAGTCTCCTGAATTGTTCTGATCGTCGATTGTCGCCCCGACCGGACCGGACCGGACCGGACCGGACCGGGCATCCGGCACCCGGCGCGCGCCGCCGCCCGAAAACGGGCCGCGACACGGATGCGGACGATTATAGGCAGGGCCCCGCGCGCGCCAAAAAAGAACCGCCGCGCCCGATGCGGGACGCGGCGGTTCGTCGAAGCGATGGAGCCGCCGCGCATCGCGGGCGGCGCGTCGCTTCGCGTTACTGCTTGACCGCTTCGGCCGAGATGAGGAGCTTCGTCTTCATCTTGAAGCCGTACTGCTTGCCGTAGTCGAGGCCGAAGTCGTCGCGGCTGAACTCGCCGACCGCGTCGACGCCGCACACTTCCTTCTTCAGCATCGGGTGCGGCATGCACTTGAACGAATCGATCTTCAGCGTCAGCGGCTTCGTGACGCCGTGCAGCGTCAGATTGCCGACGACTTCGGCCGGCTTGTCGCCTTCGAACTTGATCGTGCCCTTGTAGGTCGCTTCCGGGTACTTCGCCGCATCGAAGAAGTCCGGCGTCTGCAGGTGCTCGTCGAGCTTCTGGCTGCCGGTCGAGATCGACGCGACCTTCGTCGTCACGTCGACGGTGCCCGTCTTCGCCGCGCGGTCGAGCGTCACGGTGCCGCTCGACTGGTCGAACTTGCCGCGCCACACCGACAGGCCGCCGAAGTGATCGGCCTCGAAGCTCGGGTACGTGTGGCTCGGGTCGAACTGGTACGTCGACGGCGCCGCGTGCGCCGAGAACGACAGTGCGGCGGCGAGCGCGCCCGCCGCGATCATCAATTGCTTGCTCAAATCAATCTCCTTATGACGGCGCCGCGCTCTCGAGCGGCGCAGGGGTGGTGCGAACCGCCGCCCGCGTTATTTCGCGGCGACGATGTGAAACTTGATCTGCACTTCGTCGGCGACAACGGACGTGTCCTTCCATTCGCCCGTGCCGACGTTGAACGTCGAGCGCTTGATCGGCAGCACGCCGTCGAAGACCTGCGCCGCGCCGTTCTGCGTGATCGTCACGGGCACGGTCACGGGCACCGTCTTGCCCTTGATCGTCAGCTTGCCCGACACGTTGTACTTGTTGCCGCCCGCGGGCGCGATCGCGGTCGACACGAAGCTCGCCTGCGGATACGCCTTCGCGTCGAACCAGTCCTTGCCCGCGACCTGGTCGTTGTACATCTGGTCGCCGAGATCATAGCTCGCGACGTCGATCGTCATCTGCGCGCTGCCTTGCGCGGCCTTCGCCGGATCGAACTTGATCTGCGCGGCGAACTTCTTGAACACGCCTTCCGTCGGCACGTTCATCTGCTTCGAGACGGCCGACACCTTGCTCTTCGCGAGATCGACCTGCGCGAATGCGGCGCCCGACACGGCGACCGAAGCGGCGGCGAACGCCGCGAGCATGTAGCGGTAGAACGAGACTTTCATGACGATCCTTGTTATTTGAGGAAGGGAAGCATCCGCGTCAGCACGCCGTCGCGGTCGAGCCATTGGTGCTTGACGGCCGCCGCGACGTGCGCGGCGACGAGCGCGAGCAGGCCGTAGTTGAGCGCGACGTGCGCGGTCTTCAGCACCGCCTTCAGCGCGGGATCGGGGTCGATCAGGCGCGGCAGCGGCACGAGCCCGAGATAGACGACCGGAATGTTCGCGGCCGAGCTGTACAGGTAGCCCGTCACGGGAATCGCGAACATCAGCACGTAGAGGAGCGCGTGAACCGCGTGCGCGCCTGCGCGCTGCCACACGGGCATGCCGGCCGGCATCGGCGGCGGCACGTGGGTCGCGCGCCAGAGCACGCGCACGACCGCGAACGCGAACACCGTGACGCCGATCCACTTGTGCCACGAATAGTATTTGAGCTTCGTCGGCGTGAAGCCGGGAATGCTCGTCATCACCCAGCCGAGCGCGAAGCCGCACACGATGAGCAGCGCGATCAGCCAGTGGAGCGCGATCGCGGTGCGCGTGTAAGCTGCGGGTGACGTCGAAGACGAAAACGATGCCATGAATTCCTCAGTTCAGCGAAAAACCGCGCCGACGCTGCTGCATTCGTCCGACGCATGTCACGGCCGCCATGCTACCGCAACCGGTCGCGAATGGCAGAATCCCGAAACCGCCTGCCCGGCCGGCCGCTCCGCCGGGCGAGGCGGCCGGCGCCGCGGGCCGCTCGCCTGCACTTGACACCGCAAAAATCGCCTTTTGGTAAGATTGGCGCGGGTTCTGGCCCTGTGAACGCGTCCCTGCGATGCCGCGAACCGTCCTTCCATATGGAACGAAACACCCTGATTGCCTGTCACGAATGCGACGCACTGTTGCACAAACCGCGCCTTAGCGGCAAAGATACCGCCCGCTGTCCGCGCTGCGACGCGCTGCTCTACCGGAGCGGCTCGGCGCAGGTCGACCGCATCTGCGCGCTCACGCTCGGCGCGCTCATCACGTTCCTGATCGCGCAGGGCTTCCCGATCCTCGAAATGGACGTGAACGGGATGCGCGTGCAGACGACGCTCTTCGGCGCGCTCGAGGCGATGTGGAATCAGGGGATGCCGCTCGTCGCCGTGATGGTGTTCTGCTCGACGCTCCTCTTTCCGCTCGTCGAGATGGCCGCACTCCTCTACGTGCTCTTTCCGCTGCGCGCGGGCGCGATTCCGCCCGGCTTCAACGGCGTGCTGCGCGCGATCCAGCTCGTGCGCCCGTGGGGGATGATCGAAGTCTTCATGCTCGGCATCCTCGTCACGATCGTCAAGATGGTGAGCCTCGCGCGCGTGATCCCGGAGGCCGCCCTCTTCGCGTTCGCGGCGCTCACGCTGATGCTCGCCGTCGTCGTGATGTTCGATCCGCGCACGCTGTGGGACATCGCCGATTCGCTGCGCGGGCGGGCAGCCGGCGCAGCGCCCGGCACGACCGACGAGGCGCGGGCGCGATGAGCGAAATCGTCACCGCGGCACGCGCCGGCATGGCGAGCTGCCACGCGTGCGGCCACGTGCAGAAGCTCACGCGCCCGTCGCCGGACTCGCTCAGCTCGCACGAGAAGCCCGAGCACTGCGCGCGCTGCGGCGCCGCGCTGCACCTGCGCACGCCGGACAGCATCGCGCGCACCCTGGCGCTCCTGCTCGCCGCCGCGATCCTCTACATCCCGGCGAACCTCCTGCCGATCATGCGCACGGCGTCGATCGTCGGCTCGCAGGAGGACACGATCATGAGCGGCGTCGTCTATTTCTGGACGTCGGGCGAATGGCCGCTCGCCGTCGTCGTGTTCGTCGCGAGCATTCTCGTGCCGATGCTGAAGCTCGGCGTGCTCACGATCCTCGTCGTCACCGCGCAGCGCCGCTCCGCGTGGCGTCCGCACGAGCGCATCCGGCTGTACCGGATCGTCGAGCGGATCGGCCGCTGGTCGATGCTCGACATCTTCGTCGTCACGCTGACGGTCGCGCTCGTCCATTTCCGCTCGCTCGCGGTGATCACGGCGGGCCCCGGCGCGCTCGCGTTCGGCTCGGTCGTGATCCTGACGATGCTCGCGTCGATGCAGTTCGACCCGCGCCTCATCTGGGACAACGTAGAAAACTCAGGGAATCCTCATGAATAGACCGCAAGGCCCGCAGCACGACCCGAATGCGGCCCCTCCGTCCCCGCCCGGCAGCGAACCGCCGATACTCCCCGACCCCGTGATCACGCGGCGCTCCGGCTGGCTGCCGTCGCTCGTGTGGCTCGTGCCGCTCGTCGCCGCGCTGATCGGCATCGGGCTCGTCGTCAAGTCAGTGCTCGAGCGCGGACCGGAGATCACGATCAGCTTCAAGAGCGCCGAGGGCCTCGAGCCCGGCAAGACGCAGGTCAAGTACAAGGACGTCGAGATCGGCATGGTCAAGACGATCAAGCTGTCGAAGGATCTGTCGCACGTGCTCGTCGACGTGCAACTGAAGAAGGAAACCGAGGACTTCGCGGTGAAGGGCTCGCGCTTCTGGGTCGTGCGGCCGCGGGTCGGCGCGACCGGCGTGTCCGGCTTGAGCACGCTGCTGTCCGGCGCGTACATCGGCGTCGACGCGGGCCGCTCGGACGAGACCGAGAAATCGTTCACCGGGCTCGAGACGCCGCCCGCCGTCACGGGCGACCAGAAAGGCACCCAGTACGTGCTGCGCGGCGATTCGCTCGGCTCGATCGACATCGGCTCGCCGGTCTACTACCGGCGCGTGCAGGTCGGCCAGGTCGTCGGCTTCTCGCTCGACAAGGACGGCACGGGCGTCACGTTCCGGGTGTTCGTCAACGCGCCGTACGATCAGTACGTCGGGCTGAACTCGCGCTGGTGGCAGGCAAGCGGCGTCGATCTGCGGCTCGACTCGAGCGGCTTCAAGCTGAACACGCAGTCGCTCGCGACCGTGATCCTCGGCGGCATCGCGTTCCAGCCGCCGCCGAACCAGTCGGCCGGCCCGCCCGCGCCGAACAACATGACGTTCCGGCTCGGCACCGACGAAGGCGACGCGATGCGCGAGCCGGACGGCGAGCCGGTGCAGGTCGTGATGAACTTCAACCAGTCGCTGCGCGGGCTGTCCGTCGGCGCGCCCATCGACTTCCGCGGCATCGTGCTCGGCCAGGTGACGAACATCGGCATCGACTACGACCCGAAGACGAAGACCTTCACGATGCCGGTGACGATGAACGTCTACCCCGACCGGCTCGGCCGGAAATTCCGCGAGGCGGCGCAGGACAAGGGCGCCGCGGCGCGGCGCGAAGTGCTGTCGCGGCTCGTCCAGCACGGGCTGCGCGGCCAGCTTCGCACGGGCAATCTGCTGACGAGCCAGCTATACGTCGCGCTCGACTTCTTCCCGAAGGCGCCGCCCGTGAAGATCAACCTCGACCGCGAGCCGGTCGAGCTGCCGACCGTGCCGAACACGCTCGACGAACTGCAGTTGCAGGTCGCCGACATCGCGAAGAAGCTCGACAAGGTGCCGTTCGACCAGATCGGCACGAACCTGAACAGCGCGCTCGCGAATGCGGACAAGCTGTTCAAGCGGCTCGACACCGAGGTCGCGCCCGAGGCGCGCGACACGCTGTCCGCGGCGAAGCAGACGTTCACGACCGCGGAAGCGACGCTGCAGCAGGATTCGCCGCTGCAATCGGACGTGCGCGGCGCGCTGAAGGAGCTGACGCGCACGCTGCAATCGCTGAACGCGCTCGCCGACTATCTCGAGCGGCATCCCGAATCGCTGCTGAAAGGCAAACCAGGAGATCAGAAATGACCGCACGCTCGCTCCGGCCGGCGCGCCTCGCGCGCGCCGCGCTCGCCGCCGCGGCGGCGGCCACGCTCGCGGCCTGCTCGTCGTCGCCGCCCGCGCGCTTCTACACGCTCGACGCCGCGGCCTCGACGGCCGCCACTGCGCAAAGCGTGAGCGCAAATCCCGCGTTCCTGATCCAGGTGCCGTCCATCGGCGTGCCGGAGCAGGTCGCGAAGAATCAGCTGGTCGTCCAGAAAAACGCCGCGCAGGTCGACGTGCTCGAAGAGGAACGCTGGGCGTCGCCGCCCGCCGACGAGATCCGCCGCGCGCTGTCGTCGGCGCTCACGCGGCGGCTCGACACGATCGACGTCGCGGACGCCGCGTATCCGCCGGGCGCGCCCGTCTACCGGGTCAGCGTGAACGTCCAGCGCTTCGAGTCGTGGCCCGGCAGGCACGCGGCGCTCGCCGCCGTCTGGAGCGTGCGCGCGCTGCCGAGCCCGGCGGTGATGACCTGCCGCACCGACGTCGTCGAACCGGTGCAGCCGGGCTACGATGCGCTCGTCGCGGGCCACCGGCAGGCGGTCGGCGTGCTCGCCGACCGGATCGCGGCCGGCGTGCGCGCGATGGCGGCCGCGCGCGCGGCCGTCGCGACGCGGGCTGCGGCGAACGGTGCGGCGGCGAAGCAAGCCGCGGCGGCGACGAAGGATGCGGCGGCCAACGACGCGTTATCGCTCGCGACGCCGGTCGTCCGTTGCCCGGCGAGTCCGTCCGCGGCGGACACGCAGCGCGTCGGCGACGCGCCGTGACGTATGTGGCATGCAGAGGACCGTGGGGCGCGAAGTCGGCGAGGGGGGGAGATTCGAGAGATGTGAGACGTGAGATGTGGGATGTGGGATTTGCGAAGCGCGAGGTCTATGAGGCTTGAGGTCCGTAGAGCGTGAGGTCCACGCGGCGCGAGGGCCGCAAGGCGTGAGGGCCGCGAGTTGAGCCGGCCTCGGCAACCGATGCGTCCGCGTTTGTCGCAACATTCGGCTCGACCGGAGAACCCGAGCGCCTTTGCCGGCTCAACCGACTCGCCCGGCGTGTACGCCTCGATCGGCAATCCCGGTTCGGCCTCCGCGACCGATGCGCGCCGCGCGGCGCGCATGCTCGACACAGACGACACGATCGCGAGACCGGCCGTGACGCACCCGCGCCGCCGTCCGCCCACCGCCCGCCCGACGCCGCCTCCCGCCCGCCGGGTCGAGCCGGCGACCGACCGTTTGACATTGTTTATCGATTCGACAGAGGAACCGACAGCGCCGCCGACGGTCGCCTTGCGTTTTTCGCGTCGATTGACGATCCTACGCACCTTCCGGCGGGCCGGGGGCCATGCGCGCCGTGCTGCGCCGCCCCGCCGTCGCCCCGGACCGTGCCGGTCCGTCATCGCGCCGCGAACCGCGGCGCCGCGCATTCGACGAACGCCAGAACGATTGCATGACCGACCGAACCGCCGTGCGCGAGCCACCTTGCGCCGCGCCGCCGGTTTGCGCAGCATCCCGACAGAACCCAGCCCTTCGGGGCGCCCGATATCCCGCTTATGTTCGAATCCCTGACGACCCTGATCAAGAAGTGGCGCGCGTCGCGCAGCGCGAGTCATCAGCTGGACGCGCTCCTCGCGACGGCCGATGCCGACGCGCCGTACGCGGAACGCGCCGAATGGCTGATCGAGCTCGCGCACTGGCTGCGGCGCGACGGCGCGATGCTGGCCGCCGCGCCCGCGCAGACCGCGTCCGGCGAACGCACGTTCACCGCGCACGCGCGGCTGCGCTACGTGTTCCACGTGCTCGACCGCAATCCCGAATGGAAGACGAACGTCGCGCGCCTGCTGCGCGGCGTGCTGCGCGAGAGCGACGGCATCTCGCTGCTGTGCGACGCCGGAATGCCCGTGCATTCGGGCTTCTTCGGCGCGCTCGTCGAGCGGATCGACTCGTCGCTGATCCCGCCCGCGCCGAACCGCCGCGAGCTCGCCGCGCTCTTCACGCTGATGTTCCCGTCGACGCCCGACGCGCAGTGGATCGACGCGCTGCCCGACGACCTGCTCGCGCGGCTCGCCGATCTGTTCGCATTCGACGTGACGGACAAGGAGCGCCACCAGCCCGGCTCGTTCTCGCGCGACCTGCTCGCCGCGCTGCACAACCTCACCTGCCAGATCAGCTCGACGGGCCTGTCGCAGACGGTGCGAAGCCGCCTGTCGGACGAGGACGCGCGCACGCCGCTCGAAGCGCAGCCTTTCTATCGGCTGACGCGCGCGATGCTCGCCGTCGAGACCGCGCACGCGGCGCTCGACGACGGCGGCGATCCGAGCAAGCTGCTGCACGAAGTCAACTATCTGCGCGTGCTGCTCGACGAGTGCCGCGTGTCGATCGACGACGTGTTCTCGCATCTGTACCGCAACGGCGTGTCGGTCGACATCGTGTTCCAGGTCGAGCGCATGCGCATGCGCATCCAGCGCGCGGAAACGCTCCTGAACGCATGGATGACGCGCGGCGACCTGCGCGGGCTCGCGCACCTGACGGCCGAGCTCGTCGACGCGAACCAGAACAGCCAGAGCGTGTCGCACCTCGTGCGCAGCAACTTTTCCCTCTTCGCGCGCAAGCTCGTCGAAACGAACGCCGACACGGGCGAGCACTACATCTCGCGCGGCCGCGCCGAGTATCTGAAGATGCTGCGGATGGCGGCAGGCGGCGGCCTCGTGACGGTCGCGACCGTCTGCATCAAGTTCGGGATCACGGGCATGCACCTGCAGTCGATGCTCGAAGGGCTGCTCGCCGGCATCAACTACGCGGCGAGCTTCATGCTGATGCACTTCCTGCACTACACGCTCGCGACGAAGCAGCCCGCGATGACCGCGCCGACGATCGCGCGCGAGCTCGACGGCACCGGCCACGACGAAGGCGTGAAGCAGTTCGTGTCGTCGGTGATCGCGCTGATCCGCACGCAGGCGGCCGCGATCTGCGGCAACGTGCTCGTCGTGCTGCCCGTCTGCTTCGCGGTGCAGATGTTCGCGAGCGGCGTGCTGCACGCGAACGTGATCTCGCCCGAGAAGGCGCACGCGACGTTGAAATCGTTCTCGCTGTTCGGCCCGACGCCGATCTACGCTGCGCTGACGGGCGTGCTGCTGTGGGCGTCGAGCCTCCTCGCCGGCTGGGCCGACAACTGGTTCGTGCTGCATCGCGTCGGCGACGCGCTCGCGTACAACCGCCGCCTGCGAATCACGCTCGGCATCGCGGGCGCGGCGAAGCTCGCGCATTTCTGCCGGTCGAACGTCGCGGGCGTCGTCGGCAACGTCGGGCTCGGACTGATGCTCGGCCTCGTGCCGGCGATCGTCAGCGCGTTCGCGTTCTCGTTCGAAGTGCGGCACGTGACGCTGTCCGCCGGTTCGATCGGCGTCGCGCTCGGCGTGCTCGGCAAGGAAACGCTGCACTCGGCCGAGCTGTGGTGGGCGGTCGCGGGCGTCTTCAGCATGGCGATCCTGAACGTCGCGGTGAGCTTCGCGCTCGCGTTCACGATGGCGGTGCGTTCCCGGAGCCTCAGGCCGACCAAGGTGCGCGCGCTCGTCGCCGCGATCGGCCGCGCGGTGCTCGAGCGTCCGGTCAGCCTCGTCTGGCCGCCGCGCGGCAGCGGCGCGGCGGGCGAATCGCGCGCGCACTGAGCGCTGCGGCAGCGGCAGCGTTGGCGGTCGGCGGTCGGCGGTCGGCGGTTGGCGGTTGGCGGTCGGCGGTCGGCGGTCGGCGGTCGGCGGTCGGCGGTCGGCGGTCGAGCGACGATGCCGCGGCGTCGCCCGGCATGCAGCCGCACGACAACGCGACGACATTGACGGACGGCCAGCGGCAACGCGTCGCCGGCCCGGCAGGCTGCCGCCAGACTGTGAAGCCGCGCCGAGAGCGACGCGGCGGCGCGCGCCGTCGAACCAGCCGTCGCCGATGCGACAGCCGGCCAACGCGCGACGACACGCCCCGATACCTGCGATACCGCCGATACGAATCGCCGCCGCGCGCCCCGAAGCGGCGAGCACGCCCACCCCGCGTACAATGGCGTACTTTTGCACGCCTCCGCCCGCCTTATGTCCTCGCCGACCCTATTCGACTTCTTCGCTCCCTGCCCGCGCGGGCTCGAAGCCGCGCTCGCCGCCGAGCTCGCGGAAATAGCCGCACGCCACGCGATCGCCCCGTACGACGCGGGCGCGCAGGTGCCGGGCGGCGTCCATTTCCGCGGCGGCTGGGCGGCCGGCATGGCGGCCAACCTGCATTCGCGGATCGCGAGCCGCGTGCTGCTGAAGATCGCGCACCGGCCGTACCGCAACGAGCAGGACGTCTACGCGCTCGCGCTCGAGCAGCCGTGGGAGCGCTGGTTCGCGGCGACGCAGACATTGCGCGTCGACATCACCGCGATCAAGTCGCCGCTGAAGAGCCTCGAATTCGCGACGCTGCGCGTGAAGGACGCGATCTGCGACCGCCTGCGCGACAAGACGGGCGCGCGCCCGAGCATCGACACCGCGCAGCCGGACGTCCGCGTGTTCGCGTTCCTGACGGCGGGCGACTGCACGCTCTATCTCGACACGTCCGGCGAGCCGCTCTTCAAGCGCGGCTGGCGCCTCGACAAGGGCGCGGCGCCGCTGCGCGAGAACCTCGCGGCAGGCATCCTGCGCCTGGCCGGCTGGACGGCCGGCACGCCGCTCTACGATCCGATGTGCGGCAGCGGCACGTTCGTCGCGGAAGCCGCGCAGATCGCGCTCGGCGTAGCGCCAGGCATCGAGCGCCGCTTCGGCTTCGAGAAGCTGAAGCAGTACGACATCACCGCGTGGCAGGCGCTGAAGGTCGCCGCGATGGACACGAAGCGCGCGGCGCGCGGCAAGCGCGACGATCTGCTGATCTTCGGCAGCGACATCTCCGGCGACATGCTCGAGAAGACGCGCGCGAACCTCGAGCGCGCGGGCGTGCCGCCGCTCTGGCTGAAGCAGCTCGACGCGCGCAACATGACGCCGCCCGTCGCGACGCCCGGCGTGATCGTCACGAATCCGCCGTACGGCGAGCGGATCGAGGTGCGCGGCCGCGGCCCGCGCGGCGACGTGCGCGAGACGGGCAAAAGCCGCGGCGGCGACGACGCGTTCCGCCGCACGCACACCGACGCGCCCGACGGCGAATTCTTCCGCGCGGTCGGCGACGCGCTCAAGCAGCGCTTCACCGGCTGGCAGGCGTTCATGCTGAGCTCGGACCGCACGCTGCCGGGCCAGCTGCGGCTGCGCGAATCGGCGAAGACGCCGCTCTTCAACGGCGCGCTCGAGTGCCGGCTGTTCCGCTTCGATCTGATCGCGGGCAGCGTGCGGCAGCGCCCGGCCGCGGCCGACGGCGAATGACGCGCGGCGCGATCGCCGCGCAGCGCATGCCCTGATTCCGAACCGCCGGCGCGACCGCCCGCGCCGCGCGCCGGCCCGGCCCGCACCGGCAGCCGCGCGCAAGCCGCCGCCGCTTTGCCGCGTCGATCGCCGCGCAACCGGGCGCGGCGCGTCCCTCACTGCTTGTCCGCGCTTCCGCCGTGCCAGCGGCGCGCCGTCATCGCGAGCGGCCGCCCCGTCTCGAGCAGCGTCTTCAGGCTCGACAGCACGACCGGCCACCCCATCCGGATCCCGCGATCCATGTCCGAATCCGGCACGAGGTTCTCGTGCGTCACGGTCAGCCGCACCGCGTCGTCCATGAACGGCTCGACGGCGAACGTCACGCGCGTGTCTTCGCTGCCGGTCGGAAACCGCCACGAGATCACGAGCCGGTTCGGCGGATCGTTCTCGATCACGTCGCCGACGAGATCGATCGTGTGCGGATCGTCGTAATCCTGATGCTCCCAGCGCGAGCCGGGCTTCCAGTCCGGCGACGCGTTGCGGTGCCGGCACCAGTACTCCTTCGTCAGCTCCGCGTCGGTGAGCGCATCGAACACGCGCTCGGGCGTCGATGCGATGTACGTCACGTACACATAAGCGGGGTCAGCCATCGTCGTCTCCATCGGTGCGGGCCGCTTCGAGTCCGCGTTTCGGATCGGCGAGCGCGTGCAGGCGGCGCTCGAACTTGCCGATCCAGCGCTCGGCGATCTCGCGGATCGGCGCGAAATTCCGGCCATGCGAGTTCCCGCAGTCGCGCCGCATGGTCGCGGCGCGATGCAAGGCGATTCACGCCCGCGATCCGCGCGAGATGCTCGCGGGCCGCCCGACGGCCCGTCGCCAGCCCTTCGCCGGGTTCGGACCGCGTCCGCCCGCTGCGCGCATGCAGCAGATCGAGCGAACGACGGCGCGGCGCGTCCGCGAGCGCAAGCGCATCGAGTACGAGATCCATGGAATGCCGGTCGGCATCGCTTCATTTTGCAACCTCGAGGTTGCACGTCAAGCGCCGTTACGCTGCTGACAATACGTTGTCAGCAGGCCCCGCGCACACTGCGATGCCGTCGCACTGCGACGCGGATTTCCGGGACGGTTTCCCCCGCACCTCAACGTACAAGGAGCTTGCAATGACTACCGCAAACAGCGAAAGCGTAATCGCCTGGTTCGACATTCCTTCAATCGATTTCGACCGCGCGATCCGCTTCTACGAGGCCGTGCTGCAAACGGCGTTGCAGCGAGAAATGATCGGCGGCGTGCCGACCGCGGTCTTCGTGCATCCGGAGGCGGCCACGGGCGGCGCGGTCGTCTACGATCCGCAGCGGCTGAAGCCGGGCCCGGACGGCGCCGTCGTCTACCTGAACGCAAACGGTCCGGTGACGGCCGCGCTCGAGCGCGCGAAGCGCGCGGGCGGCATCGTGCAGGGCTCGGTGATCGAGTTGCCGAACGGCTATGGCTACATCGGCTATCTCGTCGACACCGAAGGCAATCGCGTCGGCCTGCACTCGCTCAAATGCAGCTGAGCGCGGCGACGGGGGAACGCGTGCTTGCGCGAGCGGGCGGAACGGCCGCCGCGCGAGCCGGAATGCGCGGCGCCGGCATGCACGCGGCAGCGTGTACGCCGGCGCCGCGAGCAGCCGTTGCGATGGCGGCGACGGCATACATGACGATGGCGACGAAGAGGAAAGCGGCAACGGCGAGCGCCGCGGCGGCACGTGCGCCTGCGCCGCGAGCGGCCGCGACGGCGGCCGCGACGGCGAAACCACACGCAACCGTTCGCGGCCCCGATCACGCGTATCGGGGCGACTACGAAAACCGCGCGTGCCCGCCGTCGCGCGCGGCGCTATCATCGCGGCATTCCCAATCCCGTCCCCACTTTCGGAGCTCCGCGATGACGCGTCGCGCCGACCGCCTGTTCCAGATCGCCGAATTGCTGCGCGGCCGCCGCCTGACGACCGCGCAGCAGCTCGCCGACTGGTTGTCGGTATCGCCGCGCACCGTGTACCGCGACGTGCGCGATCTGCAGTTGTCGGGCGTGCCGATCGAAGGAGAAGCCGGGATCGGCTATCGCCTGAACCGCGCGGCGAGCCTGCCGCCCCTCACGTTCACCGCGGAGGAGCTGGCCGCGCTCGCGGCGGGCGCGCGGATGCTCGAGACGTGGGGCGGCGCACGCTTCGCGGGCGGCGCGCGTTCGGCGCTCGCGAAGATCGCGTCGGCAATGCCCGCCGACAAGCGCGCGACGCTCGACCGGCTCGCGGTATTCGCGCCGTCGTTTCACATCGACCGCGCGTTCTCGGAGAAAGTGGATGCGCTGCACGAAGCGGTCGACGGCCGTCGCATCGTGAGCTTCGCGTACTGCGACCGGCTCGGCGCGCGGACGACACGCCGCGTGTGGCCGCTCGGGCTTGTCTACTGGGGCGGGCGCTGGACGATCGGCGCGTGGTGCGAGCTGCGCGAAGACTTCCGCACGTTCGACATCGCGCGAATGAACGAAGTCGCGGTGCACGAGCCGTTTCCGGATCACGAGGGCAAGCGGCTCGCCGACTATCTGCGCAAGGCGAACGCGCCCGTGCGTTGAAGCGCGGCACGACGGCAGGCGCGCGAGCGATCGTCGCGCAAACGCAACCCGAACGGTCCGTGGCGGCATCGAATCGCTCGAATCGCGCGCTGCGATCCGCGACGAGCATGCCGCAGCCGCCGGCGAAAAGAAAAGCGCCGAAACGACGCGCCGCCCCGCGGGCCGCGCGCCGATCGGCGCCCTGTACGCGAAACGCGAACGGCGGGCGCCCCGGCCGACGCCGGCGCGCCCGCGCATCGCTTACTCGACCGACTTCACCATGTCCTCGATGACCTTCTTCGCATCGCCGAAGACCATCATCGTCTTGTCCATGTAGAAGAGCTCGTTGTCGAGGCCCGCGTAGCCCGCCGCCATCGACCGCTTGTTGACGATCACGGTGCGCGCCTTGTACGCCTCGATGATCGGCATCCCCGCGATCGGCGACTTCGGATCGTTCTTCGCGGCCGGATTCACCACGTCGTTCGCGCCGAGCACGAGCACCACGTCGACCTGCCCGAACTCGCCGTTGATGTCCTCCATCTCGTGGACGATCTCGTACGGCACCTCCGCTTCCGCGAGCAGCACGTTCATGTGGCCCGGCATCCGCCCCGCGACCGGGTGGATCGCGTAGCGCACGTCGATGCCCTTCTCGACGAGCTTGTCGGTCAGCTCCTTCAGCGCATGCTGCGCACGCGCGACGGCAAGCCCGTAGCCCGGCACGATCACGACCGTTTCGGCGTTGCCGAGCATGAACGACGCGTCTTCCGCGGAACCCGACTTCACCGGCCGCTGCTCCTGCGAGCCGCCGCTCGCCGCCGTGCCGGGCTCGGCGCCGAAGCCGCCCAGCAGCACGTTGAAGAACGAGCGGTTCATCGCGTGGCACATGATGTACGACAGGATCGCGCCCGACGAGCCGACCAGGGAGCCGGCGATGATCAGCATCGCGTTGTTCAGCGAAAAGCCGATGCCCGCCGCCGCCCAGCCCGAATACGAGTTCAGCATCGACACGACGACCGGCATGTCCGCGCCGCCGATCGGGATGATGATCAGCACGCCCAGCGCGAACGCGATCGCCGTCATGATCCCGAACGGCAGCCACGACTGCGTCACGAAGAACAGGATGCCGAAGCCGAGCATGCCGAGCGCGAGCATCAGGTTGATCAGATGTTGCCCCGGATAGACGACGGGCGCGCCCTGAAAGAGCCGGAACTTGTACTTGCCCGACAGCTTGCCGAACGCGATCACCGAGCCGGAGAACGTGATCGCGCCGACGAACGTGCCGATGAAGAGCTCGATCCGGTTGCCGAACGGGATGAAATTCGGCGAGCTCGCGTCCTGCGGCACGAGCCCGAACGCCTCCGGCTCGGCCACGACCGCGATCGCGATGCACACGGCCGCGAGACCGATCAGCGAGTGCATCGCCGCGACGAGCTCGGGCATCTTCGTCATCTCGACGCGCGCGGCGATCACCGCGCCGACCGCGCCGCCGATCACGAGCGCGCCGAACACGAGCCCGAGGCCGAGCGGCAGGTTCGCGCCGAGCCAGGCGGCCTGCTTGACGATCAGCGCGACGGTCGTCAGGATCGCGATCGCCATCCCGACCATTCCGAATAGATTGCCTCGTCTAGCGCTCTTCGGATTCGACAGGCCCTTGAGCGCCTGAATGAAGCACACCGACGCGACGAGGTACAGCAGCGTGACGACGTTCATGCTCATCGCGCGCCCTCCTTCGCCTTGCCGCCCGCCTGCTTCGGCTCTTTCTTCTTGAACATCTCGAGCATGCGCCTCGTCACGAGGAAGCCGCCGAACACGTTGACGGCCGCGAGCGCGACGGCGAGCGTGCCGAAGAACTTGCCGACGCCGCCCAGCGTCAATGCGGCCGCGAGCATCGCGCCGACGATCACGATCGCCGAGATCGCGTTCGTCACCGCCATCAGCGGCGTGTGCAGCGCGGGCGTCACGTTCCAGACCACGTGGTAGCCGACGTACACCGCCAGCACGAAGATGATCACGTTGATGACCGTGTGATTGATGATCTCCATCCCGCCTCCCGTTATTTGCGCGCGACTTCGCCGTCGCGACACAGAAGCGTCGCGGCGACGATGTCGTCCGAAAGATCGATGTTGAGCGCGCCTTCCTTCGTGACGATCAGCTTCAGGAAGTCGAACAGATTGCGCGCGTAGAGCGACGACGCGTCGGCCGGCACCATCGCGGCCAGGTTCGTGTAGCCGGCGATCGTCACGCCCTGATGGACGATCACCTGGTCGGCGACGGTGAGCGGGCAGTTGCCGCTCTTGCGGCCGTCGAATTCGGGGCCGCGGCCCGCCGCGAGATCGACGAGCACCGAGCCCGGCTTCATCGACTGCACGGTCTCGACGGAGATCAGCGTCGGCGCGGGACGGCCCGGAATCAGCGCGGTCGTGATGACGATGTCGGCCTGCTTCGCGCGCTCGTGCACGAGCGCCGCCTGGCGCCCCAGCCACGACGCCGGCATCGGCCGCGCGTAGCCGCCGACGCCCTCGGCCGCGTCGCGCTCTTCTTGCGTTTCGTAAGGAACGTCGAGGAATTTCGCGCCGAGCGATTCGATCTGCTCCTTCACGGCGGGACGCACGTCGGACGCTTCGATGACGGCGCCGAGGCGCTTCGCGGTCGCGATCGCCTGCAGCCCCGCGACGCCCGCGCCGAGCACGAGCACGCGCGCGGCCTTCACGGTGCCCGCGGCCGTCATCAGCATCGGAAAGAAGCGCGGATACAGCGCCGCGGCGACGAGCACCGCCTTGTAGCCGGCGATGTTCGCCTGCGACGACAGCACGTCGAGGCTCTGCGCGCGCGTCGTGCGCGGCGCGGCTTCGAGCGCGAAGCCCGTGACGCCCGCCGCCGCCAGACGCGCCGCCTGCTCGGCGTTGAACGGATCGAGCATCCCGACGAGCGTCGCGCCGCGCGTCAACTGCGCGGCCTCCGCATCGGTGGGCGCCTGGACCTTCAGCACGATGTCCGCGCCGAACGCGGTGGCCGCGTCGGTCAGCTCGGCGCCGGCAGCGGCGTACGCGTCGTCAGGAAAGCTCGCGGCCACGCCTGCGCCGCGCCCGACCGTCACGCGGTGGCCGGCCGCCGCGTACTTCTTGACCGTCTCCGGCGTCGCTGCCACGCGCGCCTCGTTCGCCCGCGTTTCAGCAGGCACTCCGATATGCATCGTCGATCCCTCCTCTTCGTTTGTTCTACTGCGACGGCGAGCCGGACGACTGACATACCGGCTCGAAGGCAACGGCTGTTTCAGGCGCCACTTTAACCGAAAGCGGCGGCGAATCAGCAATGCGACCCCTTCCCGGTCGACGCGCGCGTGCACGCGGGCAACGGCCGGAGTTGCGCCGGGGTCGGAACCGCGCTATACGCGAATCCAGCAGCGGCGCGGCGCAACCGGTAAAATGCGCGGCTATGAAACCCGAAATCTGGACCCCGCACGTGACGGTCGCCGCGATCGTCGAACGCAGCGGGCGCTTTCTCGTGATCGAAGAACATACGTCGTCCGGCCTGCGCATCAATCAGCCGGCGGGCCACCTCGAAGCCGGCGAGACGCTCGTCGAAGCGGTGATCCGCGAGACGCTCGAGGAAACCGCGCATCCGTTCGAGCCGGATGCGCTCGTCGGCGTGTATCTCGCGCACTACGCGCGCCCGGCGAGCGCCGGCGCGACCTACCTGCGCTTCACGTTCTGCGGGCGCGCGGGCGACGCGCTCGCCGACCGCGCGCTCGACGACGGCATCGTCCGCGCGCTGTGGATGACGGCCGACGAACTGCGCGCCTGCGAGGATCGCCACCGGTCGCCCGCGGTGATGCGCTGCGTCGACGACTACCTGGCCGGCCGCCGCGTGCCGCTCGATTTCGTTCATACGCATTCGGTCGCGCCGTATCGCGCGGCCCCGGATCATCAGGCGGTGGGCACATGACGAAGCGTCGAGTCGTGGTGGGCATGTCGGGCGGCGTCGATTCGTCGGTCACCGCATGGCTGCTGAAGGAACAGGGCTACGACGTCGTCGGCCTCTTCATGAAGAACTGGGAGGACGACGACGACGGCGAATACTGCTCGACGCGGCAGGACTGGATCGACGTCGTGTCGGTCGCGGACCTGATCGGCATCGACGTCGAGGCGGTGAACTTCGCGGCCGAGTACAAGGACCGCGTGTTCGCCGAATTCCTGCGCGAGTACTCGGCGGGCCGCACGCCGAATCCGGACGTGCTGTGCAACGCGGAGATCAAGTTCAAGGCGTTCCTCGACCACGCGATGTCGCTCGGCGCCCGGACGATCGCAACCGGCCATTACGCGCGCGTGCGCGAACGCGACGGCCGCTTCGAGCTCCTGAAGGCGTTCGATCATACGAAAGACCAGTCGTACTTCCTGCATCGCCTCAATCAGGCGCAGCTGTCGAAGACGCTGTTCCCGCTCGGCGAGATCCCGAAGACGAAGGTGCGCGAGATCGCCGAGCAGATCGGGCTGCCGAACGCGAAGAAGAAGGATTCGACGGGCATCTGCTTCATCGGCGAGCGCCCGTTCCGCGATTTCCTGAACCGCTATCTGCCGACGAAGCCCGGCCCGATGAAAACGCCCGACGGCAAGACGGTCGGCGAACACATCGGCCTCGCGTTCTACACGTTCGGCCAGAGGAAGGGCATCGGGCTCGGCGGCAGCAAGGACGGCAGCGGCGAGCCGTGGTTCGTCGCGGCGAAGGACATTGCGTCGAACACACTCTACGTCGTGCAGGGCCACGATCATCCGTGGCTGCTGTCGCGCGAGCTCGTCGCGGGCAACGTCAGCTGGGTCGCGGGCGAGCCGCCCGCCGACGGCGTCAGGTGCGGCGCGAAGACCCGCTATCGGCAGGCCGACGCGGCTTGTGCGTTCGGGCGAGCCACGTCAGGCCGGGCCGCGCCAGGCCGGGCCGCGTCGGGCCAGCACGCGTCGGACGGCGGCGCGCCGAGCGGCGTTGCAGCCGACGCAAGCGGCGAGCGCTTCTCGCTGACGTTCGACGAGCCGCAATGGGCGGTCACGCCCGGCCAGTCGGCGGTGCTGTACGACGGCGACGTGTGCCTCGGCGGCGGCATCATCGAATCCGCGGCGACGGGACGCCCCGACGCCGCGCACGCGGGCGGCGCGCCCGCGCTCGCCGAAGCGCGCTGAACCCCGATCGGTTTAGACTTGCGGCACGCGACGGACGGCGCGCCGGCACGGCCGCGTCCGCGCCCGCCGCCGCGCCGTTCGTCGACGCATGGCGGCATCCGAAAAACGATATGGAGTCCCCATGCTTTCTCGACGCTATCTCGCGATGTGGTGCGCGGTCGCCCTCTTCGCGGCCGTCGC
Source organism: Burkholderia oklahomensis C6786 (assembly GCF_000959365.1). Taxonomy (NCBI): domain Bacteria; kingdom Pseudomonadati; phylum Pseudomonadota; class Betaproteobacteria; order Burkholderiales; family Burkholderiaceae; genus Burkholderia; species Burkholderia oklahomensis. Next base: position 2,385,282 of record NZ_CP009555.1, on the reverse strand, counting down.
CGTGCTTGCGGCCCGGCATGCGATCTCGTGGCTGTGGATCGTGCCCGTCGCCGCGCTCGTCGCGCTCGGCCTGTACGACCTGAAGCAGGACCGCCACGCGATCCTGCGCAACTACCCGCTCTGGGGCCATCTGCGCTTCCTGTTCGAATTCATCCGTCCTGAAATCCGCCAGTACTTCGTCGAAGACGACACCGACGAAAAACCGTTCTCGCGCGCGCAGCGCAGCCTCGTCTACCAGCGCGCGAAGAACGTCGCCGACAACCGGCCGTACGGCACCGAGCTCGACGTGAAGGCGGTCGCGCACGAATGGATCAGCCATTCGCTCGCGCCGACGAAGCTGGCCGGCCACGATTTCCGGGTCCGCGTCGGCGCGATGCGCAAAGCGCCGTACGACATCTCGATCTTCAACATCTCGGCGATGAGCTTCGGCGCGCTGTCGGCGAACGCGATCCGCGCGCTGAACCTGGGCGCGAAGAAAGGCGGCTTCGCGCACGACACGGGCGAAGGCTCGCTGTCGAAATATCACCGCGAGCACGGCGGCGACATCATCTGGGAGATCGGCTCCGGCTACTTCGGCTGCCGCCGCGACGACGGCTCGTTCGATCCGGACAAGTTCGAGAAGCAGGCGCGCGACCCGCAGGTGAAGATGATCGAGGTGAAGCTGTCGCAGGGCGCGAAGCCCGGCCACGGCGGCGTGCTGCCCGCCGCGAAGATCACGCCCGAGATCGCCGAGACGCGCGGCGTGCCGATGGGCCGTGATTGCGTGTCGCCCGCCGCGCATTCGGCGTTCTCGACGCCGCGCGGGCTGCTCGAGTTCGTCGAGCGGCTGCGCGAGCTGTCGGGCGGCAAGCCGACGGGCTTCAAGCTGTGCGTCGGCCATCCGTGGGAATTCTTCGGGATCGCGAAGGCGATGCTCGAGACGGGCATCGTGCCGGACTTCATCGTCGTCGACGGCGCGGAAGGCGGCACGGGCGCGGCGCCCCTCGAATTCACCGATCACGTCGGCGTGCCGCTGCAGGAGGGGCTCCTCCTCGTGCACAACACGCTCGTCGGGATCGGGCTGCGCGATCAGGTGAAGCTCGGCGCGAGCGGCAAGATCATCACCGCGTTCGACATCGCGCGCACGCTCGCGATCGGCGCGGACTGGGTGAACTCGGCGCGCGGCTTCATGTTCGCGGTCGGCTGCATCCAGGCGCAGCACTGCCACACGGACCGTTGCCCGACGGGCGTCGCGACGCAGGACCCGGTGCGCCAGCGCGCGCTCGTCGTGCCGGACAAGGCGGAGCGCGTCCACAGCTTCCATCGCAACACGCTGCACGCGCTGCAGGAACTCGTGCAGGCGGCGGGGCTGTCGCATCCGTCCGAGCTGCGCGCGCATCACATTGTGCAGCGCGTCGCGCCGCACGAAGTGCGGCTGATGTCGCAGTTGCTCAAGTATCTGGAGCCGGGCGCGCTGCTGAACGGCGGCCATTGCGGCTTCTCGCTGTACGAGACGTGGTGGCCCGTCGCGCGCAGCGACTCGTTCTCGCCCGGCGAGGGCGCGTACGCGCGCATCGGCGCAAGCGCGCCGGCGCGCGCCTAGTCCGGCTTCTACGGAAAAACGCCCCGCCGGAGGGCGTTTTGTCGTGAGTCGCCGCGGCGCACCGCAATCGCGAGCAACGCAGCAAGCCTCGCCGCCGGCTCGCGCATCGAAACCTCGCCCGCCGCCCACGCGCCGCGCGTCAAACGAAAAACGCCCCGGTGACGGGGCGTTTTTTCATCGACGCCGCGCGCGGCGTCGCGTCACTGCGGAACCGTGTCGACGAACGACTGGCGCTGCGCCAGCTTCACGAAATGCTTGTCGAGATTCGGATGGCGCTCGCGCCAGTTGATCTCGGGCATCCGGAAATCGAGGTAGCCGAGCGTGCAGCCGAGCGCGATGTCGGCCAGCGTGTAGTGATTGCCGACGCACCACGTCTTGCCGCCCAGGCCCTGCGACATCGCGACGAGGCCGTCGTCGATCTTGCGCTGCTGGCGCGCGATCCACGCATCGCTGCGCTGCAGCGCCTCGCGCTGCGTGTGCTCGATACGAATCGCGACCGACGCGTCGAGCACGCCGTCGCCGAGCGCCTCCCAGCAGCGCACCTCGACGCGCTCGCGTCCGGACGGCGGGATCAGCTTTCCGACGGGCGAAAGCGTGTCGACGTATTCGCAGATCACGCGCGAATCGAACACGGCGGCGCCGTCTTCCATCACGAGGCACGGCACCTTGCCGAGCGGGTTCGACGCATGGATGCCGGTGTCCGGCGCCCAGACGTTCTCGAGCTCCAGCTTGTAGTCGATCTTCTTTTCAGCGAGCACGATTCGCGCCTTGCGGACGAACGGGCTGCTGAGCGAACCGATTAATTTCATCATCTGTCTTCTGTCGGGAATACCGCCCGAGAGTATACGTTGTCGCCGATCATAACCGGCCGTTGCGCCTTCGTTGATAATCGGCCGTCCGGCCTGTGGATGGTTTGCAACAATCGCGCCCGCCGCGCGGGCCGCCCAACCGGGCAAGACGGCGGCGGTTGCGCCGTCCGGTTTCTCGTCGCGGCCATTCGGCTTTTGGCGCGGATCCGGGCCGCCGTTTTGCGCAGGCGCGCGCCGGCCAAGCGCGATTTCCCGCGGCCCGCACGGCTTCGCAACGCGCGCGGGGCGCGTCGTCGCGCGCACGCGATGGCGGCCGGCTCGCCGTGCCGCCGCTGCGCAACCGACGGCCCGCCGCCCCACCCGTCGCGCGCGACCCGCGCGACGGCGCTACAATCGCGTGATGAATCAGCCGACCGAACCCGCCATCGCCCTCGACGTCTACCGCCAGCGCCGCGACCGCGTGCTGGCCTCGCTGCGCGCGCAAGGCGGCGGCGTCGCCATCGTGCCCACCGCGCCGGAAGTGCTCCGCAATCGCGACAACGGCTACCCGTACCGGCACGACAGCTATTTCCACTACCTGACGGGCTTCACCGAGCCCGACGCGCTCCTCGTCCTCGACGCGTCGGCGACGGGCGACGCGCCGCGCGCGATCCTGTTCTGCCGCGCGAAGAATCCCGAGCGGGAGATCTGGGAAGGGTTCCATTTCGGGCCCGAAGCCGCGCGCGAAGCGTTCGGCTTCGACGCCGCGTTCCCGTATGACGCGCTCGACGCCGAGATGCCGCGCATCCTCGCCGATGCGCACGCGCTCTTCTACCGCTTCGGCGCATCGGCCGAATTCGACGGCCGCCTGAACGGCTGGCTCGACGCGGTGCGCTCGCGCGCCCGCGCAGGCGTCGCCGCCCCCGGCGCCGCGTTCGATCTCGGGCCGCTGCTCGACGACATGCGGCTTATCAAGGACGCGCACGAGCAGGCGATCATGCGCCGCGCGGCCGGAATTTCCGCGCTCGCGCACCGCCGCGCGATGGCCGCATGCCGCCCCGGCATCCGCGAATACGAACTCGAAGCCGAGCTGCTCCACACGTTCCGCCGCCACGGCGCGCAATCGCCCGCGTACGGCTCGATCGTCGCGACGGGCGCGAACGCGTGCGTGCTCCACTATCCGGCGGGCGACGCGATCGTCGAGGACGGCGACCTGATCCTGATCGACGCGGCATGCGAGCTCGACGGCTACGCATCCGACATCACCCGCACGTTCCCGGCGAACGGCCGCTTTTCGGGCCCGCAGCGCGCGCTCTACGACATCGTGCTCGCCGCGCAGGAAGCAGCGATCGCGGCGACGCGCGCGGGCACGGCGTTCGACGCGCCGCACGACGCCGCGGTGCGCGTGCTCGCACAGGGCATGCTCGATACCGGCCTCGTGCCGAAGACACGCTTCGCGAGCGTCGACGACGTGATCGCCGAGCGCGCGTACACGCGCTTCTACATGCACCGCACGGGCCACTGGCTCGGGATGGACGTGCACGACTGCGGCGACTACCGCGAGCGCGCCGCGCCGCGCGACGACGACGGCGCGCTGCCGTCGCGCGTGCTGCACTCGGGGATGGCGCTCACGATCGAGCCGGGGCTGTACGTGCGTCCGGCCGACGACGTGCCGCAGGCGTTCTGGGACATCGGCATCCGGATCGAGGACGACGCGTTCGTCACGCCGACGGGATGCGAGCTGATCACGCGCGACGTGCCGGTGGCCGCCGACGAGATCGAGGCGCTGATGCGCGATGCGCAGACCCGGACCGCCCGCCCGCAGCCGTGACCCGCACCCGCCGCTTCCCACCGAGATCCACGATTCACGAACGATGACGACCGCCGCCCCTTCGCCTGCTTTCGACTTCGATATCGCGATCGTCGGCGCCGGGCCAGTCGGGCTCGCGCTCGCCGGCTGGCTCGCGCGCCGCAGCGCGACCCGCGCGCTGTCCGTCGCGCTGATCGACGCGCGCGATCCCGACGCGAGCGCGACCGATCCGCGCGCGATCGCCGTGTCGCAGGGCAGCCGGATGCTGCTCGATACGCTCGGCTGGCCGGGCGACGCGACGCCGATCGAGCACATCCACGTGTCGCAGCGCGGCCACTTCGGCCGCACGCTGATCGATCGCGACGAGCACGACCTCGCAGCGCTCGGCTACGTCGTGCGCTACGGCTCGATCGTGCAGGCGCTCGCGCGCGCGGTACGCGGCACGCACGCGCACTGGTTCACGTCGACGTCCGCGCATTCGCCGACGCAGGACGCCGACGGCGTGACGATCACGCTCGACGCGCCGCAAGGCACGCGCGAGTTGCGCGCGCGCGTGCTCGTCAATGCGGAAGGCGGCCTCTTCGACGACCGGAAACGCAAGCTGACCGAGAGCGCGAAGAGCCGCGACTACGGGCAGACGGCGCTCGTCGGCACCGTCACGGTGTCTGCGCCGCGGCCGCGCGTCGCGTGGGAGCGCTTCACCGCCGAAGGCCCGCTCGCGCTGCTGCCGCTCGGCGGCCCGCGGCAGGCGGACTACGCGCTCGTCTGGTGCTGCGCGCCCGATGTCGCGCGGCGGCGCGGCGAACTGTCCGACGACGCGTTCCTGCAGGAACTCGGCGCGATGTTCGGCGCGCGGATGGGGCGCTTCACGCAAATCGTCGGGCGCGCGGCGTTCCCGCTCGGACTCGCCGCGGCGGAGACGCTCGTCGACGGCCGGATCGCGATCGTCGGCAACGCCGCGCAGACGCTGCATCCGGTCGCGGGCCAGGGGCTCAACCTCGGGCTGCGCGATGCGCACACGCTCGCCGAGACGCTGTCCGAGCACGGCGCGACGCCGCTCGCGCTCGCGACGTTCAACGCGCGCCGCGCGCTCGACAGGCGCCTCACGATCGGCGCGACCGACACGCTCGCACGCCTCTTCACCATCGACTCGCGGCCGCTCGCCGTGCTGCGCGGCGCGGCGCTCACCGCGCTCGAATTCGCGCCGCCGCTCAAGACCGCGATCGCGCGGCAGATGATGTTCGGGCAACGGCGGTGACGCGGATGGCGTCGACCATTCGCCGTCGGGGGCTGGCTGATGGTTGGGCCGATGGCGGATGGCGGGTGACGACGGATAGCGTCGAAAAGCGCCCTTCTCGCGGTCACAGGCTCGGCTCGTGAAAAGTCGGCCTCTCGGATCGCGCTACAAACCGTTCGCGAATATCGGTTAGGGGTAACAGGCCCCTTGAAAACCTAGCCGAACGCCTTGTTCGGGAGTTTTTCGACAGAATCGGGCGACGGCCGACATCCAGCCTCTCATGTCTCGCCTCGCGTACGCTTTCCGCTTTTCATCACGCAGCCCATGCCGGCGCATGCGGCAGCGCCGCACAACGCATCGGCGCGCGCACACGGCATCGTCGGCGACATCGCTCCCATGGCCGGTTCGCGCGTCCCGAAACGATCTCCCGACGCGCCGCGTCTACTCCGCTTCGCACGCAGGCACGATGCGCCATCCCACATTCACACAATATTCATCGGCGATTTAACGATTGCCGACACTTGCCTAATTCGGCGGCACCGGCGGTTACGGTAAAATACACGTTTTCCCTTTTCGCCGCCCCCCTCCCGCGCCCCGCGCGGGCGCTCCTATTGCGATGCCCGTCCTAGGCTCTCACGTCCTGCGCAACAATCTGTTCGTCGCCCCGATGGCGGGCGTCACGGACCGGCCGTTCCGCCAGCTGTGCAAGCGGCTCGGCGCGGGCTACGCCGTGTCCGAGATGGTCGCGTCGAACGCGCAGCTGTGGAAGAGCGAGAAGACGATGCGCCGCGCGAACCACGCGGGCGAGGTCGAACCGATCGCGGTGCAGATCGCGGGCGCCGATCCGGCGATGATGGCCGAGGCCGCGCGTCACAACGTCGCGAACGGCGCGCAGATCATCGACATCAACATGGGCTGTCCGGCGAAGAAGGTCTGCAACGTCGCCGCCGGCTCCGCGCTGCTGCAGAACGAGCCGCTCGTGCAGCGAATCGTCGAGGCGGTGGTCGCCGCGGTCGGCACGGGGCCCGATGCGGTGCCCGTCACGCTGAAGATCCGCACCGGCTGGGACCGCGAGCACAAGAACGCGATCACGGTCGCGAAGCTCGCCGAGGCGGCCGGCATCTCGATGCTGACCGTGCACGGCAGAACCCGCGCCGATCTGTACCGCGGCGACGCCGAATACGACACGATCGCGGCCGTGAAAGCCGCGGTGCGCATTCCGGTCGTCGCGAACGGCGACATTACGTCGCCGCACAAAGCGAAGGCGGTGCTCGATGCGACGGGCGCCGACGCGCTGATGATCGGCCGCGCCGCGCAAGGAAGGCCGTGGCTCTTTCGCGAAATCGGTCATTTCCTGCAAAGCGGCGAGCTCCTGCCGCCGCCGCGCATCGACGAGATCCGCCAGGTGATGAACGAGCACCTCGAGGATCACTACGCGTTCTACGGCGAATTCACGGGAGTCCGTACTGCGCGCAAGCACATCGGCTGGTACACTCGCGGCCTTTCCGGTGCCAACGGGTTCCGGCACCGGATGAACACGCTCGATTCCACGCGCGAGCAACTTGCCGCCGTCAACGAATTCTTCGACGCGCAACAGGCATTGTCCGACCGCCTCGTCTACGTGGACGAAGAAGACGGCGGCCGCGGCGAGCCGGGCGATCCTAACCAATAAGCAGCATGAGCAAGCACAACATCGAACAATGCGTCCGCGACAGCCTGGATGGCTACTTCCGGGATCTCGACGGCTCCAATCCGCACGACGTCTATGAGATGGTGATGTCGTGCGTCGAAAAGCCTATGCTCGAAGTCGTGCTCGAACAGGCGGGCGGCAACCAGTCGCTCGCCGCGGAGTACCTCGGCATCAATCGCAACACGCTGCGCAAGAAGCTGCAGCAGCACGGCCTGCTGTAGGCGGCCGCCCCGTCCCCGTTTTCTGGCTATTGGTGGTTCCATCATGATCAAGCAAGCGCTCATTTCCGTTTCCGACAAGACCGGCATCGTCGACTTCGCGAAAGCGCTGTCCGAACTCGGCGTCAAGCTGCTGTCGACGGGCGGCACCGCGAAACTGCTCGCCGACGCGGGCCTGCCCGTCACCGAAGTGGCCGATTACACCGGCTTCCCGGAAATGCTCGATGGGCGCGTGAAGACGCTGCACCCGAAGGTGCACGGCGGCATCCTCGCGCGCCGCGACCTGCCCGAGCACATGCAGGCGCTCGAAGCGCACGGCATTCCGACGATCGACCTCCTCGTCGTGAACCTGTATCCGTTCGTCCAGACGATTGCGAAGGACGACTGCACGCTCGCCGACGCGATCGAGAACATCGACATCGGCGGCCCGACGATGCTGCGCTCGGCGGCGAAGAACCACCGCGACGTGACGGTCGTCGTCGATCCGGCCGACTACGCGGTCGTGCTCGACGAAATGAAGGCGAACGGCAACACGATCGGCTACAAGACGAACTTCCGCCTCGCGACCAAGGTGTTCGCGCACACCGCGCAGTACGACGGCGCGATCACGAACTACCTGACGAGCCTGACGGAAGACCTGCAGCACGGCTCGCGCAAGCCGTACCCGGCGACGCTGAACCTCGCGTTCGACAAGGTGCAGGACCTGCGCTACGGCGAGAACCCGCACCAGAGCGCCGCGTTCTACCGCGACATCGCGACGCCGGCCGGCGCGCTCGCGAACTACCGCCAGCTGCAGGGCAAGGAACTGTCGTACAACAACATCGCCGATTCGGACGCCGCGTGGGAATGCGTGAAGACGTTCGACGCGCCCGCGTGCGTGATCATCAAGCACGCGAATCCGTGCGGCATCGCGCTCGGCGCGGATGCGGCCGAAGCGTACGCGAAGGCTTTCCAGACCGATCCGACGTCGGCGTTCGGCGGCATCATCGCGTTCAACCGTGAAGTCGACGAAGCCGCGGCTCAAGCGGTGGCGAAGCAGTTCGTCGAAGTGCTGATCGCGCCGTCGTTCTCGGATGCGGCGAAGCAGGTGTTCGCGGCGAAGCAGAACGTGCGCCTGCTCGAGATCGCGCCGGGCGTCGCTACGCTCGGCGACGGCCACAACGCGTTCGACCTGAAGCGCGTCGGCGGCGGCCTGCTCGTGCAGTCGCTCGATTCGAAGAACGTGCAGCCGCGCGAGCTGCGCGTCGTCACGAAGCGCCACCCGACGCCGAAGGAAATGGACGACCTGCTGTTCGCATGGCGCGTCGCGAAGTATGTGAAGTCGAACGCGATCGTGTTCTGCGGCAACGGGATGACGCTCGGCGTCGGCGCGGGCCAGATGAGCCGCGTCGATTCGGCGCGCATCGCGAGCATCAAGGCGCAGAACGCGGGCCTCACGCTCGCCGGCTCGGCGGTCGCGTCGGACGCGTTCTTCCCGTTCCGCGACGGCCTCGACGTCGTCGTCACGGCGGGCGCGACCTGCGTGATCCAGCCGGGCGGCTCGGTGCGCGACGATGAAGTGATCGCCGCCGCCGACGAGCACAACATCGCGATGGTGCTGACGGGCGTGCGCCACTTCCGCCACTGATTCTCGCGACGCGTCGTTTTCGGCGAAACCCGGCGGTGTCCCACCGCCGGGTTTTTTATCGGACGTGCGAGCGCGATGAGCCACGCGGCGGTTTTTTCGGCACGCTGGTTTTTCGGCTCGGCGATTCCGCCCCCGCTTTCGCCGGGATCCCGCGTCATTCGTGTAGTATCGGTCGCAGACAGCTTTTCCGTTTTTCCATGCGAATCATCGGCATCGACCCCGGCTTGCGCGTCACGGGCTTCGGCGTGATCGACGTCAGCGGCCATCAGCTCGCGTACGTCGCAAGCGGCGTGATCAAGACGCCCACGGCCGACCTGCCCACGCGGCTCGGCGCGATCTACGACGGCATCTCGACGCTGATCCGCGAGCACACCCCAGATCAGGCGGCGATCGAAAAAGTGTTCGTCAACGTCAATCCGCAATCGACGCTGCTTCTCGGCCAGGCGCGCGGCGCGGCGATCTGCGGGCTCGTGTCGGGCGGCCTGCCCGTCGCCGAATACACTGCGCTGCAGCTCAAGCAGGCGGTGGTCGGCTACGGCCGCGCGACGAAAGAGCAGATGCAGGAAATGGTCGCACGCCTGCTGAGTCTGTCCGGACGGCCCGGCACCGACGCGGCCGACGCGCTCGGAATGGCGATCTGCCACGCGCACGGCGGCAACACGCTCAACACGCTCGGCGGCATCGCGCCCGCGCTCGCGAAGAAAGGGCTGCGCGTCCGGCGCGGACGGCTCGTCGGGTAACGCGGATGTCCGGCGACGCAAAGCGGACGCCGATATCGCCACAGCCGCTCCCTCCCCGCTCGCATCGATAATCGCCGGCGAATGCGCCGCCCCTGTTGTTCCGGGCGCTCCTTCTGTTCGCGACGCTTCCGGCTCTCCCGCTGCCGGTCCTGCTGGTCCTGCTGCTCCGGACGCTTCAGCAATTCCAGCGGCTCCTGCCGCCCGCTCCGCTTGGCGCAATCCGGGGGCTCGGAGCGTTCACGGCGCACCGTCCCGCCGGCCGCGCTCGCCGCACGCAACCCGCGGCCCGCCGGCGATCTCCCGGCCGCGCCGCTGCCGCGCGCGCACCGCGGTGCGCTACACTCGCCCTTTCCGTTCCGTCCCGCACTCGCCATGATCGGTCGCATCGCCGGCACCCTGCTCGAAAAGAATCCCCCGCACATCCTCGTCGACTGCAACGGCGTCGGCTATGAAGTCGACGTGCCGATGAGCACGTTCTACAACCTGCCGCACACGAGCGAGAAGGTCGTGCTGCTGACCCAACTGATCGTCCGAGAGGACGCGCATCTGCTGTACGGCTTCCTCACGCCGCAGGAACGCTCGACGTTCCGCGAGCTGCTCAAGATCACGGGCGTCGGCGCGCGGATGGCGCTCGCCGTGCTGTCCGGAATGAGCGTCGCGGAACTGTCGCAAGCGGTCACGCTGCAGGACGCCGCGCGCCTCACACGCGTGCCCGGCATCGGCAAAAAGACGGCCGAGCGCCTGCTCCTCGAGCTCAAAGGCAAGCTCGGCGCCGATCTCGGCCCGCTCGCCGGCGCGGCGTCCCCGTCCGACCACGCGACCGACATCCTCAACGCGCTCGTCGCGCTCGGCTACTCGGAAAAGGAAGCGCTCGCCGCGATCAAGAACGTGCCGGCCGGCACCGGCGTGTCCGAAGGCATCAAGCTGTCGCTCAAGGCGCTGTCGAAGGCGTAACGGCGCGTCGTCGGAGTCAGCTTCGCACGCCGGGCGACGCATGGCGACTCGGCCGTTCGGCCAGGTTGGCCGGACCGCGCCGCGCGGTACAATGGCCGCATGATCGAAACCGACAAACTCGCCGCCGAGCGGATCATCGCCGCCACGCCCGCGTCTACGCACGAAGAAGCTTTCGAACGCGCGCTGCGCCCTCGCCAGCTCGACGAATACGTCGGCCAGGAGAAGGTGCGCGACCAGCTCGAGATCTTCATCGAGGCCGCGAAGCGCCGCTCCGAAGCGCTCGACCACGTGCTGCTGTTCGGGCCGCCCGGACTCGGCAAGACGACGCTCGCGCACATCATCGCGCGCGAGATGGGCGTGAACCTGCGCCAGACGTCCGGCCCCGTGCTCGAGCGCGCAGGCGACCTCGCCGCGCTCCTCACGAACCTCGAAGCGAACGACGTCCTCTTCATCGACGAAATCCACCGGCTGTCGCCCGTCGTCGAGGAAATCCTGTATCCGGCGCTCGAGGATTACCAGATCGACATCATGATCGGCGAAGGGCCGGCCGCGCGCAGCGTGAAGCTCGACCTGCAGCCGTTCACGCTCGTCGGCGCGACGACGCGCGCGGGCATGCTGACCAATCCGCTGCGCGACCGCTTCGGGATCGTCGCGCGGCTCGAGTTCTACGACGCCGAGCAGCTGTCGCGGATCGTGCGCCGCTCGGCCGCGCTCCTCAACGCGCAGATCGATCCGAACGGCGCGCTCGAAATCGCGAAGCGCTCGCGCGGCACGCCGCGGATCGCGAACCGCCTGCTGCGCCGCGTGCGCGACTACGCGGAAGTGAGGGCCGACGGCAGCATCACTGTGGCCGTCGCGGACGCCGCGCTCGCGATGCTCGACGTCGATCCGGTCGGCTTCGACCTGATGGACCGCAAGCTGCTCGAAGCGATCCTGCACAAGTTCGACGGCGGGCCGGTCGGCGTCGACAACCTCGCCGCCGCGATCGGCGAGGAGCGCGACACGATCGAGGACGTGCTCGAGCCGTACCTGATCCAGCAGGGTTTTTTGCAGCGCACGCCGCGCGGCCGCGTCGCGACGCTCCTCACGTACCGGCATTTCGGGCTCTCCGCTCCTGACGCCGCAAGCCCCGTGAGCAATCTCTGGGACACGCCGGACGCTCAGCGCTGACGCCGCTCCCGTTCCGACGAGCCAATCGATGTCCGCCCCGCTACACGACCGCCCAGCACGCTCGACGATCGGCCGTCCGTTCGTCGAGCGCGTGCGTGCGCGCGTCGCGGGCGGCGTCACGCATCTGACGACAGGCGGCGGCCCGTCGCTCGACTACTCGTCGCCGCCCGGCGACCCCGGCCTCTTCGGCCCCGACGCGGTGTGCTGGAAAGTGCACGCCGATTTCACGTCGATGATGACGGGCGGCATCTCCGCACTGCTGCTGCAAGCGCTGCATCCGCTCGCGCTCGCGGGCGTGTGGGACCATTCGACGTTCCGCACCGACATCCTCGGCCGCCTGCGCCGCACCGCGACGTTCATCTCCGGCACGACGTACGGCAGCCGCGCCGACGCGCTGAAGCTGATCGAACGCGTGAAGGCGATCCACGAGACCGTCACCGGCACGGGGCTCGACGGCCGTCCGTATCGCGCGAGCGACCCGGCGCTGCTGACGTGGGTGCACGTGGCCGAAGTGTCGAGCTTTCTCGCCGCGCACTTGCGCTACGCGAATCCGCTGCTGTCGGGCGCCGACCAGGACCGCTACTACGCGGAAACGGCGCGCGTCGCCGAACTGCTCGGCGCGACGAACGTGCCCAAGACACGCGCCGACGTCGCCGCGTACTTCGCCGCGATGCGCCCCGAGCTGGAAGCGAGCGAACGCACGCACGAGGTGGTGCGCATCCTGACGAACGTGCCGGTGCCGAAGCCGGCGATGCGCCCCGCCGCCACGCTGCTGTTCAACGCCGGCGTCGACTTGCTGCCGACGTGGGCGCAGCAGATGCTCGGCCTGTCGGCGCTCGCTCCCGTGCGCCGCGCGCTCGTGCGGCCCGGTGTGCGGATCGTCGCGCCGGTGATCCGCTGGGCGCTCGTCAACGGCGTGTCGAAGCGCGCCCGCCGGCGCGTCGCCGCGTCGCCCCAGCAGCCCGGCCGCACCGGCAAGTAGCCAAACCCGTCGATTTCATTTCAAATACCTGTCACATCGATTCGCGATGCTGACGGGTCCGCTCGCGCGCGTCAGCCTCGCGCCGCCGCCCACCCCATTGTCGACGCCATTGCCCGATGCCCCATCCGCTCTCCCGTCTCGTCGTCGTTGCCGCCTTTCCGCTCATCGCCGCGATCGCCGCATGCGGCGGCGACGGCACGGCCCCCGTCGCCCCGATCGCCGCCGTCGATGCAGGCGCGAACGGCTCCACGCCAGGCAATGCGACGAGCCCGGGGAACGCCGGCAATCCGTCGCCATCGGCGCCCACGCCCGCGCAGGGCAGATGGAAAAGCGCGCGCACGGGCGACATGCTCGACGTGGCGCTCGCCGAGCTGCGTCCGACGCAAGGCGCGCTCGGCTACGACCAGATCTACTACAAGCTCGGTCGCTACGAGCGGCAGCCCGACAAGAAATTCGACGACTTCTGCGCGGACGAAGGGCTCGGCGGCGTCGCGTCGAACGGCTACACCGCGCAATCGGTGCTGCGCGACGCGGCGAGCTACGCATGCGCGACCGGCGCCGACGCGCGCGACCGCACGGTGCTCAACCCCGTCGTCGTCGGCCCGGACGGCGACACGCTGTACGTGACCGACGGCCACCACGGCCTGTCGACCTATTACGAGACGCCCGGCGGCGGCGCGACGCTCCACGTGCACGTCGTCGTCAAGGACAATCTCAGCGACTACTCGGGCGCGGCGTTCTGGCAGCAGATGCAAACCCGCGGCTACACGCGCCTGAGGGACGGCGACGGACGGCCGATCGCGCCGGATCGGTTGCCCGCCGGGCTCGGGCTCGCGCTCGGCATGCAGGACGACCGCTACCGGTCGCTCGTTTATTTCACGCGGGACATCGGCTACGCGAAGCCCGCGCAAGCGACCGACTACCTCGAGTTCTACTGGGCCGACTGGCTGCGCGGACAGCCAGCGACGTTCTCGCTCGCCGGCTACGACCTGGCTCGCGCGGGCGCGACCGATCCCGACCCGGCAACGGCCGATACCGGCTGCCTGAATGCGGTATGGAATGCGGCGGCGAGCATGGTCGCGTCGACCGATCCGGTGATTGACGGCAAGACGGGCGCCGACCTCGGTCGCGCCGATCAGATCAACGGCGGCAAGCAATACGGCAAAGGGGAATTCGACAAGCTGCGCCAGCCGATCACGGCCGACAAGCCCGGCAAGATCGCGTATGCGCTCGATTACAAGACGCGCCACGGGCTGCGCTGACGCCCGCTGCGGCGCGCCGCAGCGGCCCGGGCAGCTTCGCGGCCACGCCTCGCACTCGCGCACACGAGCCGCGCTACGACGTCACAGCACCTTCCGATAGCCGTCGTCGTCGCTCGCTTCGCTCAGGTGATCGACGTCGGCCCAGCGCACGACGCTCGCGCGGCCGTCGGCGTAATCGACGACGTTGACGCTCGTGTTCAGGAGCGCGTGCTTGCGCGGCGCGTCAAGCGGCAGATCGTTCGCGAACCGGTACACGCAGTCGAGCACGCCGCCGTGCGCGACGCACGCGATGCGCCCGCCCGGATGGGCGGCGACGATCCGCTCGACCTCGTGCAGCACGCGATGATAGAACGCGCGCTGCGATTCGCCGCCTTCCGGCTCGAAGCCGGGATCGCGCGTCTGCCACTGCGCGAACGCGTCGGGAAAGCGTGCCTCGATCTCCGCGCTGTCATGCCCCTGGAACACGCCGTACGCGCGCTCGCGCAGCCCTTCGCGCAGCGCGAGCGGCAGGCCCAGCGCGTCGGCCGTCGGCTGCGCGGTCTGCTGCGCGCGCGACAGATCGCTCGAATAGATCGCGTCGATCCGCGCGCCGGCGCGTGCGTCGCGCGCGAGCCGCTCGGCCAGTTGCCGCGCCTGCGCGAGCCCCGTGTCGGCGAGCGGAATGTCGATGTGGCCTTGAATCCGCTTGATGCGGTTCCAGGCCGTCTCGCCATGGCGAATGAAGAGGATCTGCGTCGTGGCCATCGGTGCGGTCTCGAATCGAAGCATCAGGGGTGCGTCTGCAGCCAGAACGTCACGGGACCGTCGTTCACGAGCGACACCTGCATGTCGGCGCCGAATTCGCCCGTCGCGACGATCGGATGACGCTCGCGGGCCGCGCGCACGAAGTAGTCGAAGAGGCGCGCGCCCTCGTCGGGCGGCGCGGCGGGCGTGAAGCTCGGGCGCAGGCCGCTGTTCGTGTCGGCCGCGAGCGTGAACTGCGATACGAGCAACAGACCGCCCGCGCGCCCCGCGCCGTCGATGTTCGACACGGGCAGGTTCATCTTGCCCGCCGCGTCGCTGAACACCCGGTAGCCGAGCACCTTCGCGAGCAGCTTGTCGGCGACGGCCTCGGTGTCGCCGCGCTCCGCGCAGACGAGCGCGAGGAGGCCCGGGCCGATCTCGCCCGTCACGCGGTCGCCGACGCGCACGTCGGCGCGCCTGACGCGCTGGATCAGCGCGATCATGCGCGCGCCTCCGTCGCACGCGCGGCGCGCGCGATGCACGCGGCGCGCAGAGCGCGCAGTCGAACCGCGGGCCGCGCGCTCATGCGGTGAGCGTCACGCGCGCGAAGCGGCGCTTGCCGACCTGCACGACGAACTCGCCCGCTTCGACCTTCAGCGCCTTGTCGGACACCGTCGCGCCGTCGATCTTCACGCCGCCCTGCTCGATGTTGCGCAGCGCCTCGCTCGTCGACGGCACGAGCCCCGCCTGCTTCAGCAACTGGCCGATCGCGAGCGGCGCGCCGGTGAGCGTCACCGTGGGGATGTCGTCGGGCACGCCGCCCTTCGCACGGTGATTGAAGTCTTCGAGCGCGCGCTCGGCCTCGGCGCGCGAGTGGAAGCGCTCGACGATCTCCTGCGCGAGCATCACCTTGAAGTCGCGCGGATTGCGCCCGCCTTCGGCCTCGGCGCGGAACTGCGCGATCTCGTCGAGACTGCGGAACGACAGCAGCTCGAAGTAGCGCCACATCAGCACGTCCGAGATGCTCATCAGCTTGCCGAACATGTCGGTCGGCTTCTCGCTGATGCCGACGTAGTTGCCCTTCGACTTCGACATCTTCTCGACGCCGTCGAGGCCTTCGAGAAGCGGCATGGTCAGGATGCACTGCTGCTCCTGCCCGTACTGCTTCTGCAACTCGCGGCCGACGAGCAGGTTGAATTTCTGGTCGGTGCCGCCCAGCTCGAGATCGGCGTTCAGCGCGACCGAGTCGTAGCCTTGCATCAGCGGGTACAGGAATTCGTGGATCGAGATCGGAATGCCGCCCTGGAAGCGCTTCGTGAAGTCCTCGCGCTCGAGCATTCGCGCGACCGTGTAGCGCGACGCAAGCTTGATCATCCCGTCCGCGCCGAGCGGCATCGACCATTCGCTGTTGTAGCGGATCTCGGTCTTTTCGCGGTCGAGCACGAGCGCCGCCTGCTCGAAATAGGTCTTCGCGTTCGATTCGATCTGCTCGCGCGTGAGCGGCGGACGCGTCGCGTTGCGCCCCGACGGATCGCCGATCAGCGACGTGAAGTCGCCGATCAGGAAGATCACCGTATGGCCGAGATCCTGCAACTGGCGCATCTTGTTCAGCACGACCGTGTGGCCGATGTGGATGTCGGGCGCGGTCGGATCGAGGCCCAGCTTGATGCGCAGCGGCTTGCCCGTCGCCGCGCTTTTCGCGAGCTTCTGCGCGAACTCTTCCTCGATCAGCAGCTCGTCGACGCCGCGCTTCGTGACGGCGAGCGCGTGGCGGACCTCATCGGTGATCGGGAAGGCGGGCTTGGAAGTGGGATCGGTGCTCATCGGTGCAAGAGGAAGGAATGTCGCAAAAAGAGCGATTTTCCCATAAGTTGCGCGCGGACCGCTTAACGACGCGCGCGCTTGCGCGGATAATCGGCCACGACGGCGCGCGGCGAGCCTTCCGCGCGCATCCAATCTCGATTCCGGAGCGATGAACGTGGCGCCCAACCGCATGCAACCCGGCCATCCCGCGGATGGCGTGTATTTTGGCCTGATGTCGGGCACGAGCATGGACGGCGTCGACGGCGTCGCCGTCCGTTTCGAGACGGGCAAGCCCCCCGCGGTGCTGTCCGAAGCGTTCGTCGGCTTCGCCGATGCGCTGCGCGACGCGCTCTTTGCGCTGCAGCAGCCGGGCGACGACGAGATCGAGCGCGAAGCGCTCGCCGCGAACGCGCTCGCCGCGCGCTATGCGGTGTGCTGCCACGAACTGCTGCGCGCGGCGGGCCTCGCGCCCGAGGACGTGCGCGCGCTCGGCGTGCACGGACAGACGGTGCGGCACCGGCCCGAGCGCGGCTACACGCGGCAGATCAACAACGCGGCACTGCTCGCCGAGCTGACCCGCATCGACGTGATCGCGGACTTCCGCAGCCGCGACGTCGCCGCGGGCGGCCAGGGCGCGCCGCTCGTGCCGGCGTTCCACGCGACCTTGTTCGGCTCGCCGGACGAGACGCGCGTCGTCTGCAATCTCGGCGGCATCAGCAACATCACGATCCTGCCCGCCGCGCGGGATTCGCGGGACGCGCGTGACGAATCGGTGCGCGGCTTCGACTGCGGCCCGGCGAACGCGCTGATCGACGCGTGGGCGGAACGCCATCTGAAGCAGCCGTTCGACGACGGCGGGCGCTTCGCGGCGCGCGGCACGGTCGACGACGCGCTGCTCGCCGCGCTGCTCGATGAACCGTATTTCCGCCAGAACGCGCCGAAAAGCACGGGGCGCGATCTCTTCAACACCGCTTGGCTCGACGCGAAGCTCGCCGGTTTCTCGGGCCTCGCGCCCGAAGACGTGCAGGCGACGCTCACCGTGCTGACCGCGGCGACCGTCGCCGACGAGATCGCGCGGCATGCAAGCGACTGTCGCGCCGTCTACGTGTGCGGCGGCGGCGCACGCAACCCGGTGTTGCTCGCCGCGATCGCGGCCGCGCTCGCGGCGCGCGGGCTCGACGCGCCGGTCGACACGACGGCTGCGCTCGGCGTGCCGCCGCAGCAGGTCGAGTCGCTCGCGTTCGCGTGGCTCGCGTACCGCTTCAACGCGCGCGCGCCGGGCAACGTGTCGGCCGTCACGGGCGCGGCGGGCGAGCGCGTGTTGGGCGCCCTCTATCCGCGCTGAAGCGCCGGTGGCGCCCGTCCGGATTGCCCCAAGACAACCGCGCGCCGGATCGCCGAATCGCATCGCGCGGCATAAAAAAACGGGGCATGGAAGCCCCGTTTCTTGTACGGACGACGTGCGTCCGTTCGATCGACCGGCTCGGTTCGTTCAGACCGAGAACGACGAGCCGCAACCGCAAGTCGTGGTCGCGTTCGGGTTCTTGATGACGAATTGCGCGCCGTTCAGATCGTCCTTGTAGTCGATCTCAGCGCCGACGAGGTACTGATAGCTCATCGCGTCGACGAGCAGCACGACGCCGTTCTTGTTGAGCACGGTGTCGTCCTCGTTGACGTCCTCGTCGAACGTGAAGCCGTACTGGAAGCCGGAGCAACCGCCGCCTTGCACGAACACGCGCAGCTTGAGCTCGGGGTTGCCTTCTTCGTCGATCAATTGCTTGACCTTATCGGCCGCCGCGTCGGTGAAGACGAACGGAGCCGGCATCTCGGTGGTTGCCGCGGATTCGGTGACAGCGTTCATGCGAACTCTCCAAAAAGCCATTGCCTGCTATTGTAGGGCTGATCCGTAGATCGTGCTGACGCAGGCGAAATCAAGAGGCGCGCCGGCGTTTTTCGCGTATTCGTTGCGCAGACGCAAGCCACGCGCACATAAAAAAACCGCCAGCGCGAAAACTGGCGGTTTTTCTTGCAGCGGCGCCGCCCGAAAGCGGCGCGCAGCACGAGCGATTAACGCTTCGAGAACTGCTTGGCGCGGCGTGCCTTGTGGAGACCGACCTTCTTACGCTCCACTTCACGAGCGTCACGCGTGACGAAGCCCGCGCTCGACAGCGTCGGCTTCAGCGTCGCGTCGTAGTCGATCAGCGCGCGGGTGATGCCGTGACGCACCGCGCCCGCTTGACCCGTCTCGCCGCCGCCCGACACGTTCACCTTGATGTCGAACGTCTGGCTGTGGCTCGTGAGTTCCAGCGGCTGACGCACGATCATCAGCGACGTTTCGCGCGAGAAGTAGTCAGCGATGGGCTTGCCGTTGACGATGATGTCGCCCTTGCCAGCCTTGATGAAGACACGAGCGACTGCGCTCTTGCGGCGGCCCGTACCGTAATTCCAGTTACCGATCATGTGGGCTCCCCTTAGATCTCGAGCGCCTTCGGCTGTTGCGCCGAATGCGGATGCGTGGCTTCAGCGTAGACCTTCAGCTTCTTGATCATCGCGTAGCCGAGCGGGCCCTTCGGCAGCATGCCCTTGACCGCCTTCTCGAGCGCGCGGCCCGGGAAGCGTTCCTGCATCTTGCCGAACGTCGTTTCATAGATGCCGCCCGGGTAGCCCGAGTGACGGTAGTACTTCTTGTCCAGCGTCTTGTTGCCCGTGACCTTCAGCTTGCTCGCGTTGATGACGATGATGAAATCACCGGTGTCGACGTGCGGGGTGAACTCGGGCTTGTGCTTGCCGCGCAGACGGCGTGCCACTTCGCTGGCGACACGTCCGAGAACCTTATCCGTCGCGTCAATCACGTACCATTCGCGCGTCACCTCATGGGCTTTTGCGGAAAACGTCTTCATGATCGATCCAAAATTGATTGCTGTGCCCAATGCTTTCTTCCCTGCTTGTCTGCTCTTGGCAGGCGCTTCGTGGCGCAATGCAGGCTCTCCCTGTTCTTTCTCCGTGGGCATGAATGCGGAAAAGCCCTGAATTATAAAGGAATTCGATCCGGGAGGTCAAAAGAATCCGACATTCGCCGCCATGTGCGGCGGCGAAGCGCGCATCGCGAGCGCGAAACCGCTGGCGAGAGGCCGCCGAAGCTTGCATTGGACGAAAAAAAGCCCGAACCGCTGGTTCGGGCTTAATCCACCAAAGGAGGAGGGTGGAGGAGACATGCGGAGGTTGCCGCAGCGCGACAACCAATGATTGGCATTATACGAAGCCGGCCTCGTCAGCACAAGAAAAACCGCATGGAGAAATGTATTCTCATAATATGGAAAATTAGCCGACTTCCCCGCGCGCAAATTTCCTCTTTATAATCAAAAAGATACTCAGATTCCCCTGAAGAAACGCCTTTTTCGCCTAGAGTAAAACCCCTAAAGATCGGAGGGCATTCGGTGTCGTCCGGATCGCATGCGACGCTCCGTCAGGCGTCACTCTCATCCGTCCTGCAGCGCATCAGCCGACTGTTTCGGGCGGGGCTACAATGCCGGTTCATAATCGAATCAAGCAACGCTGGAGCTCGCGCATGGAATGCAAAGTAAGCTGGATGGGACAGGATGGCATGGCGTTCGCCGCCCAAACGGGCAGCGGCCACCTCGTCACGATGGACGGCGCGCCCGAAGGCGGCGGACACGATCTCGCGCCGCGTCCGATGGAGATGGTTCTCGTCGGCACGGGCGGCTGCACGGCCTATGACGTCGTGCTGATCCTCAAGAAGAGCCGCCAGGAAGTGACGGGCTGCTCCGTGACGCTGCAGGCGGAGCGCGCGAGCGAGGACCCGAAGGTGTTCACGAAGGTCCACTTCCATTTCACGGTGACGGGCCGCAACCTGAATCCCGCGACCGTCGAGCGCGCGATCAACCTGTCGCACGACAAATACTGCTCGGCGTCGATCATGATCGCGAAGACGGCCGAGCTGTCGCACTCGTTCGAAATCGTCGCCGCGTAACGCGCCGTTCGCGGCGCGAGCGCCAGGACACGCGCGAGGCCAAGCAGGGCCCGAAAAGGAAAAGGCCGGCGCCGCATGCGGCGCCGGCCTTTCGTCATCGTGCGGCAAAGCGGACCGATAAGCCGGATTCTGTGCGCGCCGTGCGCCCGAAGACACGCGGCCCGTGGCAGCCATTCCTCTAGGCGCGCCATTGCTGACGCGCTCAAGCTTCCTACCCGCAGACGAGGCGGGGGCACCGCCCTGCATCCGAGGATGCGCGTCTGCCTACTTGGAATTGCTCCGGGTGGAGGTTACCGTGCCGGTCTGCGTCGCCGCAGCCGCGGTGCGCTCTTACCGCACCGTTTCACCCTTACCTGATCCCGGCTTGCGCCGGGCCATCGGCGGTTTGCTTTCTGTTGCCCTGTTCCGCGTGTCGCCACGGATGGCCGTTAGCCATCACCCTGCCCTGTCGGAGTCCGGACTTTCCTCGCCCTTCGCGGCGAACCGCAAAGGCCGCGACTGCCTGGCCCGCTTTGCGAGCGGGATTCTAGCACTGTGGAACAGCGGTCGCTTGGGACTCGCTGTTTTGCGGCGTCGCGGATCGCGTGGCCGCGTGCCGAGTGGTCGATTGGCGGGTTGCCGGATTGCTTGGTGCTTGGCGCTGGCGAATGATCGGCTGACCGCTCGATTGGACGACCGTTCAGCGCTCCTTCGCCTCAGCCGGCGCGGGAGCGGCGGCCACTGCGAAACACCTGCCGATCGTCGTAGAACGACGGCGACTCGTTCGCAGGCCACCAGCCCGGCACGCCGAGCACCGGCAACGGCGCGAACGCACGGCTCGTCGGCTCGGTCCCGGCGAGCGCCGCCGCGACACGTTCGTCGAGCCACGCGCAACGCTCGGCGTCGGCCCACTCGAAATACGCGGCCGGCACGTCGACGATCCACGTGTGCGCGGTGCAGCCCTTGTACGGATCGACGAGCTTTTCGAGCAGCGCATGGCCGACGATCCGCGCTTCGCAGCCCGCCCCCCATGCGGCACGCGACGCGCGCATCAGCGCCGGCCAGTCGAAGCCGCGCAGCGCGGCCGCGAGCGCCGGATCCGATGTCGCGAAGAGCGCCGCGTTCTCGTCGAACAGCGTGAGCGCGTCGCGGACGGCACCACGCACGGGGCCGACGCCCGTCGCGTCGATCGCCGCGGCCTGGCGCGCGTTGAGCGTCGCCTTGATGCGCGGATACGCGAACCAGACGAGCGCATTGAAGAAGTCGTGCAGGTTGTGGCGGGTCGGGACGGCGCCCGTCTCGGCGATGTGCGTCTCGTACGCGACGCCCGCCGGCAGCGCCGCCTGTTCGATGAAGCGCAGCGGCAGGCCGCGGCCCGTCGCGATTCGCTCGGCTTGCGCGTCGTCGTTCAACATGCGCAGCCACGCCGCTTCGCCTCGCTGCGCGGCCTGCGTCCATCGCCTGCCGCGCGCGGCGAACGGCGCGAGCCACGGCGCGCACCAGTCGATTCGTTCGAAATCGGAGCACGTGGGGACCGAACGCGGCGCGCCTCGGTCGCCTGAAGCGCGAGATTCACCCGCGCTTTCCGTACCACCCACGGCCGCCGGGCGATCCGCAACCGGCGGCTCGCCGGCGCCGCGCGAATCGCTTGCGCGGTCGGCGGCGCCCCTCTTGCCCGAACGCGGCAGGCCCGCCGCGCCGCCTGGCAGACCCGCATCGTCCGGCAGGCCCGCGTCGCTCATGTCGTCCGCATCGCCCATTTCGTCCGCACCGAATCCGCCGAGCGCGGCGGCGACCATGCCGACCGCCGCGTTCCGCGCGTCAGACGAGCCGCCAGCCGATCGGCTCGCCGCCGCGCAGCGGCACGACGGACGCGTCGCCCGCGTCGATCTCGCGCGGCAGCTCCCACGTCTCGCGACGCAGCGTCACCGTCTCGCCGCTGCGCGGCAATCCGTAGAAATCCGCGCCGAAGAAGCTCGCGAAGCCTTCGAGCTTGTCCAGCGCGCCCGCCTGATCGAACGCCTCCGTGTACAGCTCGAGCGCGTGCAGCGCCGTGTAGCAGCCCGCGCAGCCGCACGCGGCCTCTTTCGCACCCTTCACGTGCGGCGCGCTGTCGGTGCCGAGGAAAAAGCGCGGATTGCCCGACGTCGCCGCGGCGATGAGCGCGACCCGGTGCGTCTCGCGCTTCAGCACCGGCAGGCAGTAGTAATGCGGCCGGATCCCGCCCACGAACATCGCGTTGCGGTTGTACAGCAGATGGTGCGCGGTGATCGTCGCGCCGAGGAGGCCGGGCGCCGCGTCGGCGTCGCGCACGTAGTCGGCCGCGTCCTTCGTCGTGATGTGCTCGAACACCACCTTGAGCCCCGGCAGCGCGCGGCGCAGCGGTTCCATCACGCGATCGATGAACACCTTTTCGCGGTCGAACAGGTCGATCGACGCGTCCGTCACCTCGCCGTGCACGAGGAGCGGCATCCCCACGTCCTGCATCGCCTCGAGCGTCTTCGCGCATTTGCCGAGCAAATCGGTCACGCCGGCGTCCGAGTTCGTCGTCGCGCCCGCCGGATACAGCTTCACGCCATGCACGAAGCCGCTTTCGCGCGCGCGGCGGATCTCGTCGGCGGGCGTGTTGTCGGTCAGGTACAGCGTCATCAACGGCTCGAACGTCATGCCGGCCGGCAGCGCGGCGAGAATGCGCTCGCGGTACGCCTGCGCCTGCGCGGTCGTCGTGACGGGCGGCTTCAGGTTCGGCATGATGATCGCGCGGCCGAACTGGCGGGCGGTGTGCGGCAGGACGGCCGCGAGCATCGCGCCGTCGCGCACGTGCAAGTGCCAGTCGTCGGGGCGTGCGAGGGTCAGCGTGGCGGGAGCAGAAGCATTCATGATGTCGTGGGAATGGCGCGCGGCGACGAGCGATGCGCGGCACGCCGGCCGCGCGCGGCGCCGATTGACGGCAAACCGCAACACGGAACCGCTTGCGCGCGGTTTTCGCCTTTTGCCGCTTTGGGCTCGGTGATATGCTTGAAGCCGACATTGTACCGGTTCCGTCCGGTGTACACCCCGCCAGCCCCAGCCGCGCCCGCGATATGTGCCAACTCTTCGGAATGAACTGCGCCGAACCGACGGACGTGACGTTCTCGTTTACCGGCTTTGCGGCCCGCGGCGGGCTCACCGACCACCATGCCGACGGCTGGGGCATCGCGTTCTTCGAGGACAAGGCGTGCCGCCTCTTCATCGACCAGCAGTCGTCCGCGACGTCGCCCATCGCCGAGATGGTCAAGCGCTATCCGATCAAGTCGAAGAACACGATCGCGCACATCCGCAAGGCGACGCAGGGGCACATCCTGCTCGAGAACTGCCATCCGTTCATGCGCGAGCTGTGGGGCCGCCACTGGATCTTCGCGCACAACGGCGATCTGCAGGGCTACGCGCCCGATCTCGAAGGCGGCGTCTATCAGCCGGTCGGCACGACCGACAGCGAGAAGGCGTTCTGCAAGCTGATGCAGGGGCTGCGCGACGCGTTCCCCGGCGCGCAGCCGCCGCTGCCCGAGTTGTTCGAGCAGGTCGGCGAGCTCACGCGCGACATCACGCGGCACGGCGTCTTCAACTTCCTGATGTCGAACGGGCAGGCGCTGTTCGCGCACTGCTCGACGCGCCTGCATTACCTCGTGCGGCGCTGGCCGTTCTCGACCGCACACCTGATCGACGAGGACATCTCGATCGATTTCGCGAAATACACGACGCCGGAAGACCGTGTCGCGGTGATCGCGACGCAGCCGCTCACCGACGACGAAGTGTGGACCGCGCTCGAGCCGGGCGAGCTCGTGATGTTCCAGTGCGGCGACGTCGCGGCGACGATGCGCATCCCGGTGCCGGAGGCCGTGCTCGACAAGCTCAGGAATCCGGAGCTCGATGCGTCCGCATCGGCGCCGCGCCGGGCGGCCGCGCTCGCGGCGAGCGGCGATCTCGGCGACGATCCGGTCGATTTCTGATTCCATATCGCTCGATGGGACACATCAGCGGCGGCGCATTCGCTGTTGAAGCCCCGGGCTGCCGGATGCAGCGTCGCCGAGTGACGCGCGCAACACGCATGCGATGTCATGACGCCGACCAGCAGGCGGCGGCCGTCGAGCATCCGCGTTGCCGAGCGTATCGCGGCGGCGCGGCGGCGCGCGCTCGTTTCGAATGAGGGCAGCGAAGCGACTGCCAATTCCCACTTAGCTTGCACGCGGAATGCCGCCGTCGATGGCGATGGCAAGTCGGATACGCCAACGACGCCGCGTGCGCGTCCCTGCTCCACTTCTTGCTCCGCCGCCAGCCGCCGCGTAAAGACCATCCGGCTCAACCCGCAGCGAGACCGGCCCGCTGATTCAGCTCGGCCACGCGCCGCCATCCAGTCAACAAAAAAGCCGCCCGGCTCTCGCCGGACGGCCTTCGCCTCGCGAGCGGCGCGGCGCGCATGAGCGCCGCGCCGCCGCCCTTGCGATCAATGCAGGATCTTCGCCAGAAAATCCTTCGCGCGATCCGACTTCGGATTCGCGAAGAAGTCTTCCTTGCGGTCGTCCTCGACGATCAAGCCCTGGTCCATGAAGATCACGCGGTGGGCGACCTTCTTCGCGAAGCCCATCTCGTGCGTGACGACCATCATCGTCATGCCTTCCTTCGCGAGCTGGACCATCACGTCGAGCACCTCGTTGATCATCTCCGGATCGAGCGCCGACGTCGGCTCGTCGAACAGCATCGCGATCGGATCCATCGACAGCGCGCGCGCGATCGCGACGCGCTGCTGCTGGCCGCCCGACAACTGCCCCGGATACTTGTGCGCATGCGCCTTCAACCCGACGCGATCGAGCAGCTTCAGCCCCTTCTCGGTCGCCTCGTCCTTGCTGCGGCCGAGCACCTTGATCTGCGCGAGCGTCAGGTTCTCGGTGATCGACAGGTGCGGAAACAGTTCGAAGTGCTGAAACACCATCCCGACCTTCGAGCGCAGCTTCGACAGGTTCGTCTTCTTGTCGCCGACCGACTGCCCGTTGACGAGAATCTCGCCTTCCTGGAACGGCTCGAGGCCGTTGACCGTCTTGATCAGCGTCGACTTGCCCGAGCCCGACGGCCCGCACACGACCACCACTTCGCCTTTCTTCACTTCCGTCGTGCAGTTGGTCAGCACCTGGAACTGGCCGTACCACTTCGACACGTTCTTAATGGAAATCATCTTGTGACCTTTTTCTGGAGACCTTTGACCAACGCGGATGCGACCGAGCACACGACGAAATAGCATGCGCCCGCGAACAGGATCATCTCGACGCTCGTGCCGTCGCGATCGCCGATGTTCGCGGCCGTGCGGAAGAAGTCCGCCAGGCTGATCACGTAGACGAGTGACGTGTCCTGGAAAAGCACGATCGCCTGCGTGAGCAGCAGCGGCACCATCGCGCGAAACGCCTGCGGCAGGATCACGAGGCGCATCGCCTGCGCGTAGTTCATGCCGAGCGCGAACGACGCATTGACCTGTCCGCGCGGCACCGCCTGAATGCCGGCCCGAATGATCTCCGAATAATAAGCGGCCTCGAACAGCGAGAACGCGACCATCGCCGACGCGAGCCGGATGTCGATCGTCGGCGACAGGCCCAGCACGCCCTGCAGCAGCTGCGGCACGATCAGGAAGAACCACAAGAGCACCATCACGAGCGGGATCGAGCGGAACACGGTGACGTAGCCCTGCGCGAACCACGCGAGCGGCTTGACGCCCGACAGCCGCATCAGCGCAAGCAGCGTGCCCCAGACGATCCCGACCACGATCGCGAGCGCCGTGATCTGCAGCGTGATGATCGCGCCGGTCCAGAGCGTCGGCAGCGCGCCGGGAATACTACTCCAGTCGAACTGATGCATCACTTGCCTCCGATGTAGCCGGGCAGCCGGGACTTGCTTTCGACCCAGCGCATGAACGACATGACGACGAGGTTGATGATCACGTACGCAAGCGTGACGGCGATGAACGACTCGTAGGTCTGCGCGGTGTAGTCGACGAGCTGGCGCGCCTGCGCGGACAGGTCGAGCAGGCCGATCGTCGACGCGACCGCGGAGTTCTTGAAGATATTCAGGAATTCCGACGTGAGCGGCGGCACGATGATCCGGTAGGCGACCGGCAGCAACACGTAGCGATATGTCTGCCATTGCGTGAAGCCCATCGCGAGGCCGGCGGCGCGCTGGCCCCTCGGCAGCGCGTTGATGCCGGAGCGCACCTGCTCGCAGACGCGCGCGCCGGTGAACAGGCCGAGACAGACGATCGACGCGGTGAAGAACTGCGTGCCGGGCGGCAGTTGCTTGATCCAGGTGCCGATCGACGCGGGCAGCAATTCGGGCACGACGAGGTACCAGACGAAGAACTGCACGATGAGCGGAATGTTGCGGAAGATCGATACGTAGACGGTGCCGATCGCCGAGAGCCACTTGTTCGGGACGGTGCGCAGCACGCCGAACAGCGAACCGACGACGAGCGCGATCAGCCACGCGGCGAGCGACACCTTGACCGTCACCCAGAATCCCGACATCAGCCAGCCGAGATAGGTCGTCGGTTCGCCCGTCGAAACAGGGCTCAGGAAGATGCCCCAGTTCCAGTGGTAAGACATAGCCAGACTCCAACAAAAAGAAACGGAAGAAGCCGTGCCTCTTCCGTTTCGTCAGCGCTTGTTAGCTCGAACGGCTGCGCGCTCAGTCGAGCGCCTTGTCGTTCGGGTTCGCGTAGAGCTTCTTCATCTCGTCGGAGAGCTGGAAGTTCAGATTCAAGCCCTTCGGCGGAATCGGATTCTCGAACCACTTCGAATAGATCTTCGCCGCTTCGCCCGATTTCTCGACCTGTGCGATCGCGTCGTCGACGACCTTCTTGAACGCCGGATCGTCCTTGCGCATCATGCAGCCGTACGCCTCCTGCGATTGCGGCTTGCCGACGATCACCCATTCGCCCGGCTGCTTCGCCTTCGCGCGCTCGCCCGCGAGCAGCGCGTCGTCCATCATGAACGCGACCGCGCGGCCCGTCTCGAGCGTCTGGAACGAATCGCCGTGATCCTTCGCGCTGATGATGTTCATCCCCATCTGATTCTTGTTGTTCATCTCGCGCAGCAGACGCTCGGACGTCGTGCCCGCCGTCGTCACGACGGTCTTGCCCTTCAGGTCGGCGAAATCCTTGACGCCCGAATCCTTCTTCGTCATCAGACGCGTACCGATCACGAAGATCGTGTTCGAGAACGCCGCCTGCTTCTGGCGGTCGAGATTGTTCGTCGTCGAGCCGCACTCGATGTCGACCGTGCCGTTCTGCACGAGCGGAATGCGGTTCTGCGACGTCACCGGAATGTTCTTCACCTGCAGGTTCGGCAGGTTCAGCTTCTTCTTGACCGCATCGACGACCTTCATCTGGAAGTCGCGCGAGTAGCCGACGACCTGCTGGCTCTGGTCATAGTACGAGAACGGAATCGACGATTCACGGTGCCCCAGCGCGATCACGCCCGTGTCCTTGATTTTTTTCAGCGTGCCCGTTTCTTGAGCGATGGCGCCGCCGGCGAACGTGCTCAGCGCCGCGACCATCAGCATTGCTTTCGGGAATTTCATCGTTGTCATCTCCTTGGCGAAAACCCGCGCCAGTTTAGCAAAGTAATTTTTATGAAAGTAATGGTTGTTAACCACACTTTTGACCGGGTGGCGTGCGCATCGCCGAACGCGTGCCGCGTCCGCATGCGCGCGCGGGCGGCACCGGATCCGGTGCCGCCCGCGGGTAAATCACGGCGCGGTTCGTCGAGCCGCGCCGTCGATCGATCGAAATCGATCGATCAGGGGTACAGGCCGCGCATTTCGCGCGCCATCAGGATACGCTTGCACGCGACGATGAACGCCGCGGTGCGCACCGACACCTTGTGCTCTTCCGCGACCGCCCACACGCCGGCGAACGCTTCGCGCATCACGCGCTCGAGACGGTGGTTGATCTCGTCTTCCGTCCAGAAGAAGCTCGAGAAGTCCTGCACCCACTCGAAGTACGACACGGTCACGCCGCCCGCGTTCGCGATCACGTCGGGAATCACGAGCACGCCGTTCGCGCTCAGGATGTCGTCCGCGGCCGTCGTCGTCGGGCCGTTCGCGCCTTCGACGATGATCTTCGTGCGGATCTTCGATGCGTTCTTCTCGGTGATCTGGTTTTCGAGCGCGGCCGGGATGAGGATCTCGGTCTCGACCGTCCAGAACTCGTCGTCCGGCATCGGTTCCGCGCCTTCGAAACCGGCGACGCCGCCCGTGTTCGCGACGTGCTCGAGCAGCTTCACCGTGTCGACGCCCGCCGACCGGTAGATCGTGCCCGTGTGATCCTGAACCACGATCACCTTCGCGCCCGCTTCCTGGAACAGACGCGCGGCGATCCCGCCGACGTTGCCGAAGCCTTGCACCGCGATGCGCGCGCCTTCGATCTCGACACCCTTCTTCTTCGCGGCTTCGCAGCCGACGACGAACACGCCGCGGCCCGTCGCTTCCTTGCGGCCGAGCGAACCGCCGAGGGAGATCGGCTTGCCGGTCACGACGCCCGTCGCGGTCTGGCCCTGGTTCATCGAGTACGTGTCCATCATCCACGCCATCACCTGTTCGTTGGTGTTGACGTCAGGCGCCGGAATGTCGGTGTTCGGGCCGATGATGATGCCGATTTCGCTCGTGTAGCGGCGCGTGACGCGCTCGAGCTCGCCGCGCGACAGCTTGCGCGGATCGACGCGGATGCCGCCCTTCGCGCCGCCGTACGGCACGTTCACGGCCGCGTTCTTCACCGACATCCACGCGGACAGCGCCATGACCTCGGAGAGCGTCACGTCCTGGTGATAGCGCACGCCGCCCTTGCCCGGGCCCCGCGACACGTTGTGCTGCACGCGATAGCCCTCGAAGTGCGCGACGGTGCCGTTGTCGAGTTCGATCGGCACGTCGACGATCAGGATGCGCTTCGGGCGCTTCAGCGTTTCAAGCCAGCGCGACAGCGAGCCGAGGTACGGCGCGACGCGGTCGACTTGCTGCAGATAGTTGCCCCAGGGGCCGAGGTCGTCCGCGTGCAGGTAAGACGGAATGGATTGCACGGCGGACGGGGACTGCGATTGCGAAGACATGGAATCTCCAACGGTCGAAGAATGCGCACATTGTCGAAAAAGCGAATTTCGAAATCCAATGCCGTTTGCTTATTCGATTATGCGTTTCGTGCATGATCGGGCTTTTGCGCGAAAAACCGTGCGTTCGCCGTTCGAACAGCGGCAATCCCGATGCGATTCGTCGGAGCAACTTTCGTGCGCGCCGAGCGGGCGCATGCGCGGATGCATCCGCCGGGCGGGCGCGGAGCACGCACGCGCGACGCGCGAATCGCGCCGGGCGCGCAAGGCCGCGTCGTCCGCGCCGCCGCAGTAGCCGTCAGGCCGCGCCGAGCTCCTCGCGCACCACGTCCCAGAGCTCGCGCACGAGCTTCTGGCGCGGCTCGTCGCCCTGCACGGCGAGCTTGTCGCGATAGAGCCGGATTTCCATCGTCAGCGTGAACGGCTCCGCGCCGCCCTTCGCCGCGCGGCCGAGCCGGACGAGGCGCCCGCCCGCGACCGCGTCCTCGACCGCGCTGTGCGGCAGGAACGCGACGCCGTGGCCGGCGAGCGCCATCGCCTTCAGCGCCTCGGCCATGTCGGTCTCGTAGACCTTGTCGAGATAGAGCGGCGCACGAGCGTTCGCGATGATCACCTCGGTCATCCGGCCGAGGTACGCGTTCGGCGTGTACGACAGATACGGCACGGGCGCGTCGGCCGTGCCGGGCAGCGAATAGCGCGCGCGGCCGCCGCGGCCGGGCGCCGAGAACGGGCTGATCGGCTCGGCGCCGAGCGTCAGCATGTCGTAGCGCGCCGGATCGAGCGCGACGGGATGGCTCGGATGGTGATAGCCCATCACGAGATCGCAGCCGCCCTCGACGAGCGACAGCACCGCGTCGTGCACGTTCAGCGCCCGCAACCGCGTGTGAACCTGCCCCATCTTCGCCTCGATCCGCTGCAGCCAGCGCGGGAAGTACGTGAGCGACAGCGTGTGCGGCACCGCGAACTCGATCGTCGGCACCGGCGCGCCGACGTGGCCGCGCAGCAGCGTGCGCGCCTCGTGCGCCTGCGACAGCATCACGAGCGCCTGCTCATAGAACACCTGGCCCGCCTGCGTGAGGCGGGTCGGATAAACCGAACGATCGATCAGTTCCGTGGCGAGCCACGCTTCGAGCGCCTGGATCCGGCGCGAAAACGCGGGTTGCGACACGTGCCGCAGCTCGGCCGAGCGGCTGAAGCTGCGCGTTTCCGCGAGCGACACGAAGTCTTCGAGCCATTTGAGTTCCATGCGTGCCTTTGCTGCGGGAAGCGAGTGCGGGGGAAGAAGCACGCATTTTAACGGCCGGGGGCGTCGGCCGCTCCGTGCGCGGAGCGTGCGGCACGCGCAAGTCGAAGCCGGCGGCGCCTTTCGCTCCAGCGAGCGATCCGGTGCCGCCCCGGCGCGTCGCCACATTCGTGATTCGTCACACTTTCCGCACCGCACCAACGCCGCGCCGCTCGCACAGGCGCGGTGCCGCGGGCCGTCGCGCGCGCCTGCCGACGGTGCGCGCGAGCGCGGCGCCCTCGCGTACGGCAGCCCGCCTCCCGGCTTCGCCGTTTTTCCCGCGAACCTTGCCCGGCGTGCGTTCGCGCCATTTGGAGGGAAACATGCATTTCATTGGCATAAAGATTGCGAAACAGCGTGTCGGCCTGTTTCGCGCATCGCGCAGCGGCTTTTCGCTCCTTTCCACCATCCGCCGTCGACCGGCATACGCGAGGCTTCACCGATGGATACTTTGCGCACCTCCCTCCGGAGCGGCAACTGGCGCTCGCTTCTGGCGTGCTTCCTCTACTTCGATACGGGCTTCACCGTCTGGGTGCTGTACGGCCCGCTCGCGCCGTTCATCAGCAAGGACATCACGATGACGGCCGCGCAACAGGGCTTCCTCGTCGCCGTGCCGGTGCTCGCGGCGGCCATCCTGCGCGTCACGCTCGGCAACCTGTATCAGTCCGCCGACGGCCGGCGCATCGCGCTGATGGGCGTGCTGCTGTCCGCCCTGCCCGCCGTCGTGCTGCCGTTCCTGCCCGGCACGCCGTCGTACACGCTGCTCCTCGTGCTCGGCGTGTTCCTCGGGATCGGCGGCGCGAGCTTCGCGGTCGCGCTGCCGATGGCGGGCAGCAGCTATCCGCCGAAGGTGCAGGGCCTCGTGCTCGGCCTCGCCGCTGCGGGCAACATCGGCGCGGTGCTCGACGGCTTCATGTTCCCCCACATCGCGGCCGCGCTCGGCTGGAAGTTCTCGACGGCGGCCGCGCTGCCGCTCCTCGCGATCGCCGGCTTCGCGCTCTTCGCGTGGGCCGACGACCGCGGCGAGAAATCGGGCAGCGCGAAGCGCGCGTTCGGCGCGTTCGCGTTCACGCTCGTCGGGCTGATCGCGCTCGTGCTCGCCGTGCATGAAGGCGCGTTCGGCGCGGGCAGGACGGGCGTGCTGCTGCTCCCCGTGATGGGCGCGCTCCTCGCGATCGCCGTGCTGCCCGGCCGCTACCGCGCGGTGCTCGCCGAGCGCGACACGTGGGTCATCATGCTGATCTACAGCATCACGTTCGGCGGCTTCGTCGGGATGTCGTCGTACGTGACGCTGCTCCTCACGACGCTCTACCAGATGCCGAAGATCGAAGCGGGCCTCTTCATGTCGCTGCTCGCGTTCCTGGGCGCGATCGTGCGCCCGTTCGGCGGCCACCTCGCCGACCGCATCACCGGCGTGCGCGCGCTGATGGTGATCCTCGCGGCGATCGCCGCCGCCGACTTCGCGTTCGCGGCCGTGATGCCGCCGCTCGCCGGCGGAATCGCGCTCCTCGTGTGCCTGTACATCGCGTTCGGCCTCGGCAACGGTTCGACGTTCCAGCTCGTCCCGCACCGCTGGAAAGGCAAGACGGGCCTGCTGTCCGGCATCGTCGGCGCAGCGGGTGGCGTCGGCGGCTTCTATTTGCCCGTCGTGATGGGCATCGCGAAGGAAAGCACGGGCAGCTATCAGCTCGGCTTCGCGACGTTCGGCGCGCTGTCGACCTGCGCGCTCGCCGCGCTCGTCATGCTGCGCGCGCAGTGGCTGCGCTGGGCCTCGCCCGAGCTCGCGGCGGCCGAGCCGGCGGCCGGAACCGGGATGCCGATCGGCGGCGCGGCGCGCGTCGGCGACTGAGCTTTTTCGATGACGGCGCGCGGCGGCCGGGCGGCCGCGCGCCGATGGTAAAATTCGCGGTTCTCCCCTTCACCGTTTGAACCGCGGCCGCGAGCCTAAGCCCGATCATGTCCGACACCCGTCCCGATACCCTTTTCGCCCTCACTGCGCTCTCGCCCATCGACGGCCGCTATGCCGGCAAGACCGAAGCGCTGCGCGACTGGCTCTCCGAGGCCGCCTTCATGCGCCACCGCGTCACCGTCGAGGTGCACTGGCTGATCGCGCTGTCGCGCGCCGGCTTCGCCGAAGTGCCGCGCTTCTCGGAAGCCGCCGAGCAGTTCCTGCTGCAGCTCGTCGAGCGCTTCACCGCGCACGACGCCGCGCGCATCAAGGAAATCGAGCGCGTGACGAACCACGACGTGAAAGCCGTCGAGTACTGGCTGAAGGAATCGGTCAAAGGCCAGGCCGAGCTCGAGAAGGCAAGCGAGTTCATCCACTTCGCGTGCACGTCGGAAGACATCAACAACACGTCGCACGGGATGATGCTCGCCGGCGCGCGCCAGCACGTGATCCTGCCCGCGCTGCGCACGGTCCACGGCCGCCTCGTCGCGCTCGCGCACGCGCACGCCGGGCAGCCGATGCTGTCGCGCACGCACGGCCAGCCGGCCAGCCCGACGACGCTCGGCAAGGAAATCGCGAACGTCGCCGCGCGTCTTGCGCGCGCGATCGAGCGGATCGAGAAGGTCGAGATCCTCGGCAAGATGAACGGCGCGGTCGGCAACTTCAACGCGCACCTGTCCGCGTATCCGGAGTTCGACTGGGAAGCGTTCTCGCGCGACGTGATCGAGAACCGCCTGAAGCTCACGTTCAACCCGTACACGATCCAGATCGAGCCGCACGACTACATGGCCGAGCTGTTCGACGCCGTCTCGCGCGCGAACACGATCCTGCTCGACCTCGACCGCGACGTCTGGGGCTACATCTCGGTCGGCTACTTCAAGCAGAAGACGAAGGCGGGCGAAATCGGCTCGTCGACGATGCCGCACAAGGTCAACCCGATCGATTTCGAAAACTCGGAAGGCAACCTCGGCCTCGCGAACGCGACGCTGCGCCACCTCGCCGACAAGCTGCCCGTGTCGCGCTGGCAGCGCGACCTCACCGATTCGACGGTGCTGCGCAACATGGGCGTCGCGCTCGGCTATTCGCTGCTCGCGTACGACGCGCTGATCCGCGGCCTCGACAAGCTCGAAGTGAATCCGCAGCGCCTGAACGATGACCTCGACAACTGTTGGGAAGTGCTCGCCGAGCCGGTGCAGACGGTGATGCGCCGCTACGGCATCGAGAACCCGTACGAGCAGTTGAAGGAGCTGACGCGCGGCAAGGGCATCACGCGCGACGCGCTGCAGCAGTTCATCGGCACGCTCGCGATCCCGCAGGACGCGAAGGAACGCCTTCTCGCGATGACGCCCGCGTCGTACGTCGGCAAGGCGGTCGAGCTCGCGAAGCGCATCGCGTAACGCGCGTCGACGACGCCATGAGAAAGGCGCCCCGCGGGGCGCCTTTCTTTTTGCTGCGGCTGCGGCGAACGGCAGCGGCGGCCGCGATGCGGCCGCACGCCGTCACTGCTGTTGTTGTTGCTGTTGCTGCCGCTCGCCGCCGAGCCGGCTCATCACGCGATCGACGATCTCGTCCGGCGTGAGCTCGATGCCGACCTCGATCGCCTCGTCCGGACCCGGCTCCTCGAGCGTGTCGAGCTGGCTTTGCAGCAGCGACGGATCGAAGAAGTGCCCGGTGCGCGTCTTCAGCCGCTCGCGCAGCATGTCGAACGAGCCCTTCAGATAAACGAAGCGCACGTCGCGATCGTTGCCGCGCAGGATGTCGCGGTACGCGCGCTTGAGCGACGAGCACGTGAACACGGCCGTCTCGCCCGCGCGCTGCTTCGCCTCGATGGCGTCGCGGATCGACTGGAGCCACGGCCAGCGGTCTTCGTCGGTGAGCGGAATGCCGTGGTGCATCTTTTCCTTGTTGGCGGCGCTGTGAAACGCGTCGCCGTCGGTATAGCTGCACGACAGGCGTTCCGCGAGCATCTCGCCGATCCGCGACTTGCCCGCGCCCGACACGCCCATTGCGATCAGAATCATTGACTACCCCTTTTACAGAACCGCGCTCAGCACCAGCGTAAACGTCAGGCCGAGCAGCGAGATGATCGTTTCGAGCAGCGTCCAGGTCTTGAACGTCTGGCCCACGGTCATCCCGAAATATTCCTTGATCAGCCAGAAGCCGCCATCGTTCACGTGCGAGAAGATCAGCGAACCCGACCCCGTCGCGAGCACCAGCAGCTCCGGCTTGACCGTGACGCCCGAGGCCGCCGCGATCGGCGCGACGATGCCGCAGGCGGTCGTCATCGCGACCGTCGCCGAGCCCGTCGCGAGACGGATCAGCGCCGCGACGAACCAGCCGAGCAGGAGCGGCGACAGGTTCGCGTGCGTCGCGGTCGCGACGATCTGCTGCGAGATGCCGCTGTCGCGCAGGATACCGCCAAAGCCGCCGCCTGCGCCGACGATCAGCGTGATGCCCGCGATCGGCGCAAGACATTCGCCGCAGAATTTCTGGATCTGGTCGCGCTTGAAGCCTTGCAGCTTGCCGAACGTGAAGAAGCTCACGAGCACGGCGATCAGGAGCGCGACGTCCGAGTTGCCGGCGAAGCGCAGCAGATTGTTCGGCAGCGACTTCGGCGCGAAGATGAGATCGGCCCAGCTGCCGACGAGCATCAGCACGACGGGCAGCAGGATCGTGAACAGCGTGATGCCGAAGCCCGGCAGCTCGCGCTTCTCGCCCGGCGCGCGAGTCTCGACGAATTGCGCGGCGAGCGGGTTGTTTTCCGGCAGCTTCACGAATTTCGAGATCGTGAGCGCGAAGAGCGGACCGGCGACGATCGCGGTCGGCACGCCGACGATAAGCCCGTAGGCGATCGTCTTGCCGATGTCGGCGCCGTATTGCTGGACGGCGAGGAGCGCCGCCGGGTGCGGCGGAATCAGGCCGTGCACGACGGACAGGCCGGCGACCATCGGCAGGCCGACGACGAGGAGCGACTTGCCGGTGCGCTTCGCGACGTTGAACGCGATCGGGATCAGCAGCACGAAGCCGACTTCGAAGAAGACCGGCAGGCCGACGATGATCGCGACGAACATCATCGCCCAGTGGATGTTCTTCTCGCCGAACCAGTCGATCAGCGTGGTCGCGATCCGCTCGGCGCCGCCCGACTCGGCCATCATCTTGCCGAGCATCGTGCCGAGACCGACGACGATCGCGATATGGCCGAGCGTGCCGCCCGTCCCCGCTTCGAACGATTTCACGATCTTGTCCATCGGCATGCCGACCACGAGGCCGAGACCGAGCGACACGATGATGAGCACGAGGAACGGATAGACCTTGTAGCGCGCGATCATCAGGATCAGCACCGCGATCGCGATCACGGTGTAAATCAGCAGCATGCTGCCTTGGACAGCCCCCATGTAGCACTCCTCCTTGGGATTATCGGGCCGGACGCGGCGAGCCGCCGTCCGACTATGCAGGTCTCCGAAACGAGGCGGCTCGCCCGCCCGTCAGGACGCTGAATTTTACTTTTGTTTAACGGGCCGCGATAGAACCGGTTCCATAAGCAAAAACCCTCGGAAAAAACAACCAGATCGATTGTTTCATCCGAAGGTTTCCGCATGCGTTCATTCGGCGGCGTTCAGCGTGCGAGACTGCTCGCGGCCTGCGCGAGGCGCGTGACCTCCGCCCAGTCCTGCGCGGCGAGCGCCGCCTTCGGCGTCAGCCACGAGCCGCCGACGCACACGACGTTCGGCAGCTTCAGGAAGTTGGGCGCGGTCTCGGCGGTGATGCCGCCCGTCGGGCAGAACCTGAGCGTCGGGAACGGGCCGTGGAACGCCTGCAGCATCGGCACGCCGCCCGCCTGCTGCGCGGGGAAGAACTTGACGATCTCGTAGCCGAGCTCGAGCGCGACGATGATGTCGGTCGGCGTCATCACGCCGGGCAATAGCGGCAGGCCGGCGTCGACGGCCGCCTGGTGCATCTCCTTCGTCAGGCCGGGCGATACGCCGAACTTCGCGCCCGCCTGCTTCGCGAGCGCGCACTGCTCGGGCTTCGTGATCGTGCCGACGCCGACGACGATGTCGTCGGCAAGCTCGCTCGCGCGCCGGATCGCTTCGAGGCCGGCTGCCGTGCGCAGCGTGATCTCGAGCACCTTCACGCCGCCCGCGTGGAGCGCGCGCGACACTTGTTCGCCCTGTTCGGCCGAATCGAACGCGAGCACCGGAATCACCGGGCCCAGCTTCACGATCTCGCTAATCGTCTTCATCAATGCGACTCCTTTTCGCTTATACGGTGACGTGGGCCGCTTCGCCCACCAACGCGCCGAACACCGACGCGCCCTGTTCCGCCGGCGCGGCCGCCGCACGGAACACGCCGAACAACTCGCGGCCGAAGCCGACTTCGTTTTCTGCCTGATGCGCGGGCCGCGCGACCGCGCGCGCCGCCCACTGCGCGTCGTCGATGTCGACGTCGAGCACGCCGGCTTCCGCGTCGATCACGATCGTATCGCCGGTTTGCACCTTGCCGAGCGGGCCGCTCAACAGTGCCTCGGGCGACACGTGGATCACGGCCGGCACCTTGCCCGACGCACCCGACATCCGGCCGTCCGTCACGAGCGCGACGTGAAAGCCCTGGTCCTGCAGCACGCCGAGCAGCGGCGTGAGCCGATGCAGCTCCGGCATCCCGTTCGCGCGCGCGCCCTGGAAGCGCACCACCGCGACGAAATCGCGCTTCAACTCGCCCGCGTCGAACGCGGCCTGCACCGCTTCCTGCGAATCGAACACGATCGCCGGGGCCTTCACCCGGCGGTGCTCGGGCGCGACCGCCGAAATCTTGATCACGCCGCGGCCGAGACGCCCCTGCATCAGGCGCAGCCCGCCGTCCGGCTGGAACGGTGCGTCGATCGGCCGCAGCACCTTGTCGTCGGCGCTCGCGTCGACGCCCGGCACCCACGTCGGCTTGCCGTCGATGAGGCGCGGCTCGTGCGTGTAGTGCGCAAGCCCCTTGCCCGCGACCGTCGTCACGTCTTCGTGCAGCAGTCCGCCTTCGAGCAGGTTGCGCACGAGGAACGCGATGCCGCCCGCCGCGTGGAAATGGTTCACGTCGGCCTTGCCGTTCGGATAGATCTTCGCGAGGAGCGGCACCGCGGCCGACAGCGCGTCGAAGTCGTCCCAGTCGATCAGGACGCCCGCCGCGCGCGCGATCGCGACGAGGTGCAGCGTGTGGTTCGTCGAGCCGCCCGTCGCGAGCAGCGCGACGATCCCGTTGACGATCGCCTTCTCGTCGATCACGTGGCCGATCGGCGTGTAGTTGCCGCGCTCGACCGTCAGATCGAGCACGCGGCGCGCGGCCTCGGCCGTCAGCGCATCGCGCAGCGGCGTGTGCGGATGAATGAACGCCGCGCCCGGCAGATGCAGCCCCATCACTTCCATCAGCATCTGGTTGCTGTTCGCGGTGCCGTAGAACGTGCAGGTGCCGTGGCCGTGATACGCAGCCGATTCCGCTTCGAGCAGCGCGTCGCGGCCGACCTGGCCGGTCGCGAACTGCTGGCGGATCTTTGCCTTGTCGTCGTTCGAGAGGCCGCTCGTCATCGGGCCGGCCGGCACGAAGATCGTCGGCAGATGGCCGAACTGCAGCGCGCCGATCAAGAGACCCGGCACGATCTTGTCGCAGATGCCGAGACAAAGGGCCGCATCGAACATGTTGTGCGTGAGCGCGACCGCCGTGCTCATCGCGATCACTTCGCGCGAGAAGAGCGACAGCTCCATCCCCGGATTGCCCTGCGTG
The DNA here is from genome assembly GCF_000959365.1 of Burkholderia oklahomensis C6786. NCBI lineage: Bacteria > Pseudomonadati > Pseudomonadota > Betaproteobacteria > Burkholderiales > Burkholderiaceae > Burkholderia > Burkholderia oklahomensis. Next base: position 2,346,614 of record NZ_CP009555.1, on the reverse strand, counting down.
ACGCCGTCGCACATCGCCGGCACGCCGCCCGCGAATTGCGCGACGCCGCCGCGCTCGCGCGCGGCCGTCTTGATGATGTCGGGGAAGTTCTTGTACGGCGCGTGCGCAGACAGCATCTCGTTGTACGCCGACACGATGCCGATGTTCGGCTCGCGAATCGCCTTGATCGCGAACTTGTCGCTGCCTTCGAGGCCCGCGAAGCCGTGCGCGAGGTTCGCGCACGACAGCGCGCCGCGCGCCGGAAAGCGGCCTTGCGCGGCGTCGATGCGGGCGAGATAGGCTTGGCGGGTCGGTCGGCTGCGCGCGATCACGCGCTCGGTGACGGACGCAAGAGTGGGGTGCAGCGTGGCCATGCTGGGCGCTCCTCACATGAGCCGGGCGAGGCCGGCAAGCTGGAATCGTGGGGACGTCCGACTCGGCGGACGAACGGCGCGAGTTTAGTAGAAAAACTACAAGCCCGCAATCTCGCAGCGCAGCAAGGCAATCGATAACGAAACGCTATTGCCTATAAATACAGGATACGTACCTAGCGTTAACCCTGACCCATCGCAATCTCCGTCACTCGAATCGCTAGAAAATTCTTGTAGATTTTCTACAAAACAATCGCGATACTAGCCGTCCATTCCGTCATTCCACGCGCCCTTTCGCACCATGCTTCCCCGTATCGAGGCGATCCGCGCCCAGCTCCGCCCGTCCGAGCGCAAGCTTGCCGACTTCGTGCTCGCCGCGCCGCGCGAGGTGCTCGATCTGTCGATGACCGAGCTCGCCGCCCTCGCGGGCGCGAGCCAGCCGACGATCGCGCGCTTTTGCCAGGCGCTCGGCTGCAGCGGCTTTCGCGAGTTCAAGATCCGGCTCGCGCAAAGCGTCGCGCCGGGCGTCGCGTCGGTCTATCGCGACGTCGAGCCCGACGAGCGCGCGCCCGGCATCATCGGCAAGGTGTTCGACCGCACGATCGGCGCGCTGATCGAGGTGCGCAACAACCTGTCGGCGACGAGCGTCGCCGATGCGATCGATCTGCTGTCGCGCGCGTCGCGGATCGAGTTCTACGGCGCGGGCGGCTCCGGCATCGCCGCGCAGGACATCCAGCACAAGTTCTTCCGGCTCGGCGTGCCGAGCGTCGCGTATTCGGATCCGCACACGTTCTCGATGTCGGCGGCGCTCCTCGGCGCGAACGACGTCGTCGTCGCGATCTCGAACACCGGACGCACGCGCGACATCGTCGACGCCGCGCGCGCGGCGCTCGCGTGCGGCGCGAAGGTCGTCTCGATCACGCACAGCCACTCGCCGCTCGCGCAGCTCTCGACAGTGAGCCTCGCGTCGAACGTCGCCGAGGAAACCGACGTGTTCTCGCCGATGACATCGCGGATGTCGCATCTCGCGATCGGCGACATTCTCGCGGTCGGCGTCGCGCTGCGGCGCGGCCCCGAGCTCGTCGACCGGCTCGGCCGCGCGAAGGAGGCGATCACGCGGCGGCGGATCGGTGCCGATGCGAAGGCGGCGAAGGATGCGCCCAAGGACGCGGTGAAGATCGCGCGGGACGTCGAGGGCGTGAAAGACTAGAGGCGCGCACGATTCCGACGCGTGAGCCTTGAGCCTTGAGCCTTGAGCCTTGAGCCTTGAGCCGGAGCCATGCGCCGGAGCCGACAGCGCGACGGCCACCCGGCGTGCGCCGCCGCCACTTCGCCCGACTCGACTCCCAACGAAAAAGCCCCGGCCGCAGGGACCGGGGCTTTCTAGACGGCAAATCCGCCGAAACGGTGACGGGCCAGCGACAGCGGCCGCGCCGCCCGCCGCCCGCGCTCAGAACGGCTTGATCACCGCGAGCGCGACGGCCGCGAGCATCCCGAGCACCGGCAGCTCGTTGAACACGCGATACCACTTGTCCGAGCGGCGGTTCTCGCCGCGCTCGAACACCTTCAGCAGATGCCCGCAGTATGCGTGATACACGATGAGCAGCAGCACGACCGCGAGCTTCGCGTGCATCCATCCCTGCCCCTGCCCGATGCCGATCACGAGCCACAGCCACAGGCCGCACGCGAGCGCCGGCACGGCGATGATCGTCATGAAGCGGAACAGCTTGCGCGCCATCGCGAGCAGACGCCCGAGCGCGGCGGGATCGGTCTCCATCGCGAGGTTCACGTAGATGCGCGGCAGATAGAAGAGCCCCGCGAACCACGACGCGATCAGCACGATATGGAAGGTCTTGACCCAGAGCATTGCCATCGATCGGTCGCCTCCGTCACTGACGCCCTTCGCCGTGCCCGAGCACCACGTACTTCAGCGACGTGAGCCCTTCGAGCCCGACCGGGCCGCGCGCGTGCAGCTTGTCGTTCGAGATGCCGATCTCCGCGCCGAGGCCGAACTCGAAGCCGTCGGCGAAGCGCGTCGACGCGTTCACCATCACGCTCGCCGAATCGACCTCGCGCAAGAAGCGCATCGCGCGGTCGTGATCTTCGGTGACGATCGCGTCGGTGTGATGGGAGCCGTAATGATTGATGTGCTCGATTGCCGCATCGATGCCGTCGACGATCTTGATCGCGAGCACGGGCGCGAGATATTCGGTGCGCCAGTCGTCCTCGGTTGCGTCGACGAGCGGGCCGACGCCTGCCGCCTCAAGCACCGCGCGCGCGTCCGGATCGACGCGCAGCTCGACGTCCTTCTCGCGATACAGCCGGCCGAGCGGCGACAGCACGGCGGGCGCGATCCCGCGCGCGACGAGCAGCGTCTCCATCGTGTTGCACGTGCCGTAGCGGTGCGTCTTCGCGTTGTCGCAGACGGTGAGCGCCTTCGTCAGATTCGCGCGATCGTCGACGTACACGTGGCAGATGCCGTCGAGATGCTTGATCATCGGCACGCGCGCCTCGTTGATCAGGCGCTCGATCAGGCTCTTGCCGCCGCGCGGCACGATCACGTCGACGTACTCGGTCATCGTGATCAGCTTGCCGACCGCCGCGCGATCGGCCGTCTCGACGACCTGCACCGCGTCCTGCGGCAGCCCCGCCGCCTCGAGCCCCTCGCCGATCAGCTTCGCGAGCGCCGTGTTCGATTCGAGCGCTTCCGAGCCGCCGCGCAGGATCGTCGCGTTGCCGGACTTCAGGCAGAGCGCGGCCGCGTCGATCGTCACGTTCGGCCGCGACTCGTAGATGATCCCGATCACGCCGAGCGGCACGCGCATCTGGCCGACCTGGATGCCGCTCGGGCGGTACTTGAGGTTGCTGATCTCGCCGATCGGATCCGGCAGCGTCGCAACCTGGCGCAGCCCTTCGATCATCGTCTTCAGCGCCTTGTCGGACAGCGTCAGACGATCGACGAACGCCGCGTCGAGGCCCTTCTCCTTCGCGCGCGCGACGTCGCGCGCGTTGGCGGCCTTCAGCGCGTCGGCGTCGCGCGCGATCGCCTGCGCGACCGCTTCGAGCGCGGCGTTCTTCGCCGCGGTGGACGCGCGCGCGATTGCGCGCGAGGCGCGCCGCGCGCGGCGGCCGACGTCCGTCATGTACTGATCGATATCCATCGTGAGACTCGCAATGCAAGCCGCGTCGAGCGGCGGAAAAACGATTGTCGGAAAACCGGCGGCGCGCCGGGCGCCGGGCGCCGCGCCGGCAGTCGCGCGGCGGCGCGCAGCCGCTTCATGCCGGATTGTAAGCGCCGGCGCGAAAGCGCGCTCAGGCCGGCCGGCGCGGCGTATCGCCGCCTGGCCCGGCCGCGCGCGCGACCGTCATCGCGAGCTGGAACAGGCCGTCCCACGGGTCCGGCGGCGGCTCGCCGCGCGCCGGGCCGCGCGACACCGCGGCGAGCCCCTTGACCTGCCGATCGAGTCGCGCGGCGAATGCGAGCGCGTGCTCGAGCGCCGCTTCGGACACGCGCGAGAGCGCGGGCCCGACGAGCCGCTCGCGCGGCCCCCACACGCGGTTCTCGCGCACGAGCACCGCAAGCGGCTTGCCGGCCGCGACGCCGCGCTTGATCTTGAGCAGCGTGCGCAGCTCCTCGACGACCGCCCACAGCACGAGCACGAGCGCCTCGCCCTCGCCTTTCAGGCCGTCGATCATCCGCGCGAGCCGCGCGGCGTCGCCCGCGAGCATCGCTTCGTTGAGCTTGAACACGTCGTAGCGCGCGACGTTCAGCACCGCATCCTGGATCTGCTCGAACGTCAGCGTGCCGGCCGGATACAGCAGGCCGAGCTTCTGGATCTCCTGGTGCGCGGCGAGCAGATTGCCCTCGACGCGCTCGGCGACGAACGCGAGCGCGCGCCGTCCGTCCTCGCCCGGCGCGACCCGCTGGCCCTGCAGCGCGAGCCGCTGGCCGATCCAGTTCGGCAATTGCGCGCGGTCGACCGGATCGACCTTCAGCGCGACGCCCGCGTTCAGGAGCGCGGTGAACCACGCGGACTTCTGCGTCGCCGAATCGAGCCGCGGCAGCGTGACGAGCATCAGCACGTCCGGGTTGTCCGCGCCGGCGAGCGTCTTCAGCGCGTCGGCGCCGTCCTTGCCGGGCTTGCCGGACGGAATCCGCAGCTCGACCAGTTGCCGGTCGCCGAACAGCGACATCGCCTGGCTCGCGCCGATCAGCGTGCTCCAGTCGAAGCCGCGCTCGACGGTATGCACCGAGCGCTCGGTGAAGCCCGCCGCGCGCGCGGCCGCGCGGATCCGGTCGCACGCCTCCTGCGCGAGCAGCGGCTCGTCGCCGTAGACGACGTACAGTCCGGCGAGCCCTTTCGCGAGATGCGGCTCCAGCGCGTCAAGTCGCAGTTGCATCGATTCCTGCGCTCATCGTTGAACAAGACATGGAAAACGCGGCGATCACAGCGGCGGCGGCGGCAGCGGCGCGCGCGGCGCGACGGCGGGCACGCCCTGGCCCGGCTCCGGATGCAGCGAGCGCACGATCGCGAGACGGCGCATCAGCTGATCGATCGCGTCGCTCTGCATGTCCGCGAACAGGATCTCGGACTCCTGCGCCTTCGCGTTCGTGTACTGCGCGCTGTACGTCATCGCGCGGTTGAGCGCGATCGTGCTCGGCGGGATCAGCGCGGTGCCGTCCTTGCCGAACAGCGTGTAGTTCAGCGAGTAGTTGAGCTGGTACTCCTGGACCGTGCCGAACCGGTCGAGCGTCAGCGTGCCCTGCCCGCGCGACTCGGACACGTTGAGCACCGCGTCCGCCTCGTCGGCCGTCTTGACGATCTTCGTGTCGCTGCCGGCCTCGACGAGACGCGTGAGCCGCGCCGCCGCGGCGGGCGGCGCACCGGCGATGAACAGACGCTTGAACGCGTAGTCCTGCTGCCCGCGCAGCTTGAAACCGCACGCGGACAGCAGCGCCGCGCTGCCCACGAGCATCAAAAACGATCTGCGGATCACCTTCGCTCCTTGCTGATGCGTGCCTGCGCCGCCGTGCGCCGTCAGACGACGACGTTCACGAGACGACCGGGCACGACAATGATCTTCTTCGCCGGCTTGCCTTCGGCGAACTTCGCGAACATCTCGTCGGCGACCGCCGCCGCCTCGATTGCGTCGCGGCTCGCGTCCTTCGCGACCTTCAGCGCGCCGCGCACCTTGCCGTTCACCTGCAGCACGAGCTCGATCTCGGCCTGCTCGAGCGCGGCTTCGTCGACCTTCGGCCACGGGGCGTCGAGGATCGGACCGAACTCGTCCGCGTAGCCGAGCGCCTTCCACAGCTCGAACGTGACGTGCGGCACGACCGGATACAGCACGCGCAGCAGCACGCCGTAGGTCTCGCGCAGCACGGCGGGCGTCGCGCTCTTCGCGGCGTCGAGCGCGTTCAGCATCTTCATCGCGGCCGACACGACCGTGTTGTACTGCAGACGCTGGTAGTCGAAGTCGGCCTGCTTCAGCACGCCGTGGATCTCGCGGCGCAGCGTCTTGTCGGCTTCGCCGAGCTGCGCGACGTCGAACGTCGCGCGCGCGGCGAGCGCGTCGCCGTTCGCATGGCCGAAGCCCCACACGCGGCGCAGGAAGCGGCTCGCGCCCTCGACGCCCGCGCCCGACCATTCGAGCTGCTGCTCGGGCGGCGCCGCGAACATCGTGAAGAGACGCGCGGTGTCGGCGCCGTAATGGTCGATCAGCATCTGCGGATCGACGCCGTTGTTCTTCGACTTCGACATCTTCTCGATGCCGCCGAGCACTACCGGCTGGTCGTCCGATTTCAGCACAGCGCCGACAGGCCGGCCCTTGTCGTCGAACGACACGGTGACGTCGGCCGGGTTGTACCAGGTCTTCTTGCCCGACGCGTCCTCGCGATAGAACGTCTCGTTGAGCACCATCCCCTGCGTGAGCAGGTTCTTCGCCGGCTCGCCGAATTTCACGAGGCCGAGGTCGCGCATCACCTTCGCCCAGAAGCGCGAGTACAAGAGGTGCAGGATCGCGTGCTCGATGCCGCCGATGTATTGATCCATCGGCATCCAGTAGTCGGTGCGCGCATCGACCATCGTCCCGGCATCCGGCGCCGCGTAGCGCGAGAAGTACCACGCCGAATCGACGAACGTGTCCATCGTGTCGGTTTCGCGCTTCGCGGCCGCGCCGCATTTCGGGCACGTGCAGTTCACGAACGCTTCGGACTTCGCGAGCGGGTTGCCCGTGCCGTCCGGCACGAGGTCTTCCGGCAGCACGACGGGCAGATCCTGTTCCGGCACCGGCACGTCGCCGCACGACGGGCAGTGGATGATCGGAATCGGCGTGCCCCAGTAGCGCTGACGCGAAATGCCCCAGTCGCGCAGGCGATACGTGACCTGCTTGTCGCCGAAGCCGCCCGCCTTCAGGTCGGCCGCGATCGCGTCGACGGCCGCTTCGTATGCGAGGCCGTCGTACTTGCCGCTGCTCACGCAGACGGCGCGCGTCTTGTCGCCGTACCATTCCTGCCAGGCGTCGGTCGAGTACGCCTCGCCCTCCGCCGCGATCACCTGCTTGATCGGCAGGCCGTACTTCTTCGCGAACGCGAAGTCGCGCTCGTCGTGCGCGGGCACGCCCATCACCGCGCCTTCGCCGTAGCTCATCAGCACGTAGTTGCCGATCCACACCTCGACGGACTCGCCCGTCAGCGGATGCGATACCGTAAAGCCCGTTGCGACGCCCTTTTTCTCCATCGTCGCGATGTCGGCCTCGGCGACGCCGCCGCGCTTGCATTCGTCGATGAACGCCTGCAACTCGGGCTTGTCCCGCGCGAGGTGCGACGCGAGCGGATGCTCGGCCGCGATCGCGCAGAACGTGACGCCCATGATCGTGTCGGCGCGCGTCGTGAACACGCGCAGCAGCTTCTTCTCGCCGTCGAGCTCGTACGGGAAGCCGAAGTTCACGCCGAAGCTCTTGCCGATCCAGTTCTGCTGCATGATCTTCACGCGCTCGGGCCAGCCGAGGCCGTCGAGATCGTTCAGCAGCTCATCCGCGTACTGCGTGATCCGCATGTAGTACATCGGGATCTCGCGCTTCTCGACGAGCGCGCCCGAGCGCCAGCCGCGCCCGTCGATCACCTGCTCGTTCGCGAGCACGGTCTGGTCGACCGGGTCCCAGTTCACGGTGCCCGTCTTCTTGTACGCGATGCCCTTCTCGAGCATCTTCAGGAACAGCCACTGGTTCCACCTGTAGTAGTCGGGCTTGCAGGTCGTGACCTCGCGCGACCAGTCGATCGCGAGACCCATCGACTGCATCTGCTTCTTCATGTACGCGATGTTGTCGTACGTCCACTGCGCGGGCGGCACGCCGTTCGCCATCGCGGCGTTCTCGGCCGGCATCCCGAACGCGTCCCAGCCCATCGGCATCAGCGTGTTGTAGCCGTTCATCCGCAGATAGCGGTACATCACGTCGTTGATCGTGTAGTTGCGCACGTGACCCATGTGCAGCTTGCCGGACGGATAAGGCAGCATCGACACGCAGTAGAACTTCTTGCGCTCCGTGTCTTCCTTCGAACGGTAGGCATCGGCTGCGCGCCAGTCGCTCTGGGCGGCGGCTTCGACGTCGGCGGGTACGTATCTTTCGTGCATGGTTGTGGTTCGGGCTGGGCGTTGAGCGGCGCGCGACGCGAGGCGCCGAGCGCGCGCGCTCGAGTGGATCGAAAGTCGCGCTTCCCCGGCGGCCGGGGGCGGCGCGGGGAAAACGTCGATTATACCGTCCGCGCCGGCCGGCAAGGCCGTCCGCGCGGCTGGGGACGGCGATCAGCGCGGCGCGGACGGCGCGAGCGGCGATTGCGGCTGCGGCGACGACTGCGGCGACGGCCGCGCGGGCGGCTTCGCGGACGCGTCGGTGACGAAGCCGATCCGCGCGATGCCCGCCTGCTGCGCCGCGCCCATCACCTGCGCGATCGAGTCGTAGCGGGCGGCGCGCGCGGCGCGCAGATGCAGCTCCGGATCCTTGCCGCCCGCCGCCGCGTCGCGCAGCCGCGCGGCGAGCGTGTCGAACGCGACGGGCGCGTCGTTCCAGTACAGCTTGCCCGCCGCGTCGATCGACACCGTGATCGTCTCGGGCGTCTCGCGCGCGGGCGCCGCCGCGACCTTCGGCAAATCGAGCCGGATCGCGTGCGTGAGGAGCGGCGCCGTGATGATGAAAATGACGAGCAGGACGAGCATCACGTCGATGAGCGGCGTCATGTTGATGTCCGCCATCGGCTGCGATGTGTGCTGGTGATCGAGTCCGCCGAACGCCATGCCGCCTCCTCGCTGGATCGGGATCGAAACGCCGCCTAAGCGGTGGCGGCCGGGGTGGCGGCCGGCTCGCCGCAGACGAACACGTGCAGATCGCGCGCGAAGCCGTCGAGCTCCTCGACGAGTTGGCGCACGAGCCGCCCGAGAATGTTGTACGCGAGCACCGCCGGAATCGCGACGACGAGGCCGAACGCGGTCATGATGAGCGCCTCGCCGACCGGGCCGGCGACGTTCTCGATCTGCGCCTGCCCGCTCGCCGCGATGCTGCCGAGCGCGTGATAGATCCCCCAGACGGTGCCGAGCAGGCCGACGAACGGCGCGGTGCTGCCGATCGACGCGAGCAGCACCTGGCCGAACTCGAGCCGCCGCTGCGACGTGCGCAGCGCGTGGCGCAGCGCGCGCAGCACCCGCTCGCCGCGCTCGACGCGGGCGGCGAGCGCCCGCGGCTCGGTGCGCGACGCGGCGTCGGCGTCGCGCGCGGCCTCCGCGAGCGGCGCGAACACGCGCTCCTTGTCGGTCGCGCGCAGTGCGGCGATCCCGTCGTCGAGCGTCGCCGCCCGCCAGAACGCGGCGAGCGCGGCGGGCCCCTGGCGCTTCGCGCGCACGAGCACCCACGCCTTCACGAGCAGGAAGCACCAGCTCGCGACCGACATCGCGAGCAGCACGTACGCGACCGCGTGCGTGACCGCGTCGCCGCTCTCGAGGTAATGGAGGATGCCGGTCGGGATCGCCATCGGTGCCCGCGGGGTGACGCTCAGCGCAGGCCGAGCACGTCCTGCATGTCGAAGAAGCCGGTCGCGTGGCCGGCGAGGAAGCGCGCCGCGCGCAGCGAGCCCTGCGCATACGACACGCGGCTCGCCGACTTGTGCGTGATCTCGATGCGCTCGCCAATGCCGGCGAAGAGCACCGTGTGATCGCCGACGATGTCGCCGCCGCGGATCGCCGAGAAACCGATCGTCGACGGATCGCGCTCGCCCGTCACGCCGTGGCGGCCGTAGACCGCGCAATCGTCGAGCGAGCGGCCGAGCGCGGCCGCGATCGTCTCGCCCATCATCAGCGCGGTGCCGGACGGCGCGTCGACCTTGTGCCGATGGTGCGCCTCGACGATCTCGATGTCGTAGCCCTGTGCGAACTGCTTCGCCGCGAATTCGAGCAGCTTCATCGTGACGTTCACGCCGACGCTCATGTTCGCCGAGAACACGAGCGCGATCTTCTCGCCCGCCGCGCGCAGACTCTCCTTCTGCGGCTCGCTGAAGCCCGTCGTGCCGATCACGAGCTTCACGTCGTGGCGCAGCGCGGCGTCCAGGTGGACGAGCGTGCCTTCGGGTCGGGTGAAGTCGATCAGGTAGTCGGCCTCGGCGCACACGCGCTCGAGATCGTCGGTGAGCGCGATTCCGGTTTGCTTGCCGAGGAATGCGCCCGCGTCCTGGCCGAGCTGCGGCGAGTCCGCGCGGTCGAGCGCGCCGACGAGCGTCGCGTCGGGCGCGGCGAGCACCGCTTCGATCAGCATCCGGCCCATCCGGCCCGACGCACCAGCAATCGCAATCTTCATGGACGACATGCGCTACCTGCTACGAATGAAAGACGGGCGGCGCATGCCGCCCCGGTTTGATTCGGACTGGCGGATCAACCGCCCGTTCCCTGCGCGCCGGATGCGGGCGCCGGCGCCGTGAGCGGCTGGTTCGGCAGGCTGTCGGCGCCCTGCGGGCCGACCGGCTGGCTCGCGCCGCCGGGCGTCGGCGGCGGAGGCGGACGATGGAACTGGAACTGCGGCTGGATCGCGGGAGCCGCGCCGGGCGGCAGGCCGCCCGGGGTCGGCGCGTTCGGCGCCGCCTGCGCGGACGGCGAGAAGCGGCCCGCCGCGCCGCCCTGGCCCTGCACCTGCGCGGTCGCGCGGTTCGCCGCGCGCGCCGCCTGCGCGTTCGCGTCGCTCTGGTCCGCCGCCTGCTCGGCCTCGGGAACCGGAGCCGCCGCGGCGACTTCCGACGCGGCGGCGGCGCTCGCGGCCACGGCCGCTGCCGCCTTTTTCGCCTTGTTGCCGCGGCGATCGCCGTCGATGTCGGCGAGCAGATCGAGCTCGGACGGCAGGTTGTCGGCGCCCGACCAGCTCGCGAGGCGATCGCCCGAGAAGTTCAGCACGAGATCGCGCTGCTGGACGACCGACGTCGAGCCGCGCTTGAAGTAGAAGATGTAATCCCAGCGATCCGCATGGAACATGTCGGTCAGGAGCGGCGTGCCGAGGAGCGCGCGCACCTGGTCCCGCGACATGCCGGCCTGGAGCTGCGAGGCCTTTTCCTGCGACACGAAGTTGCCCTGGACGACGGTGATCCGATATGGCGTGATGCTTTGAGCGATCCGCTGAGTCACGCTGTCGTACGACGAACAGGCGGCCAGTCCGACCACGGCGACAGCTGCGATGACGGTGCTCCGCATGCGGCTCCTCTGAAGTTGCAAAAGAGATCTTGGAATCATTTCCCTCACCGTGCTGGCCCTTGTCCGAGGCCGCGCGAGAATGTCACAGATGACTGAAAAGGCGAAAAGCCGGTACTATTGAAGCCCTGCATTGTACTCTAGGGACGCCTAGCCATGACCAATCCCACCGATCTCAAAAACATCGGGCTCAAGGCCACCCTACCGCGCCTCAAGATTCTCGAAATTTTCCAGCAGAGCCCGGTGCGCCACCTGACGGCTGAAGACGTCTATCGCAACCTGCTGCACGAGGAGCTCGACATCGGTCTCGCGACCGTCTACCGCGTGCTCACCCAGTTCGAGCAGGCAGGCCTGCTGTCGCGCAGCAACTTCGAATCCGGCAAGGCCGTGTTCGAGCTGAACGAAGGCTCGCACCACGACCACCTCGTGTGCCTCGACTGCGGCCGCGTCGAAGAGTTCTTCGACGCCGAGATCGAAACCCGTCAACAATCGATCGCCAAGGAACGCGGCTTCAAGCTGCAGGAGCATTCGCTCGCGATGTACGGCTCGTGCACGACGGAAAACTGCCCGTATCGCAAGCACTGAGCGCAACCCGAACGCCTGCGGCGCGGCACGCCCGCCGCGCATGCGAAAGGCCCGGCCGGCGCAAGCCTGACCGGGCCTTTTTGCGTCGCACGCAGCGTGCGCGTCAGGCGGCGTTCGCGCGCGCGTCGTCCGCGACGAGCCGCCAGCGCGCTTCGAGCGCGATCTCGTCGCAGTTCGGCTGCGCGCCGCCGCGGTCGACCACGACGAAGTCGCTGACCGCGTCGAGCGCGAGGAGCGGATGGTGCCAGACGCCCTTCGCGTAATTGACGCCTTGCCAGCCCTGCGCAAGAAACGCGCGCATCCGGGTCGGATCGAATTCGCCGGCCGGCGCGACGACGATCGCGTAGCGCGCGACCGCCGCGAGCGGCACGAACGCCTGGCTGCCGAGCGGATGGCGCTCCATCATGTCGATCTCGATCGGCCACGCGCGCGGCTGCGCGCGAAACAGGCTGACGAGCGGCCGCCCGCCCGCTTCGGCGACGTCGATCGACGCGAGATCGTGAAAGCGCTCGGTCGTCCCGCCGTTGATCAGGATGCGGCGCGCGCCGGCCAGCTCGATCACGTCGCCGAACGGCGCAAACGCTTCGCGCGTCAGGCGCTCGAGGCGCAAGGTATGCAGCGTCTCCATGCGCTTCCTCCCGTTACGCGAGCTCGCCCCAGAGACGCAGCCGCGACACGCCGCCGTCCGGATGGATGTTCAAGCGCACATGCGTGACGGGGCCGAGCGCGGCGAGTTCCGCCTCGAACGTGTGCACGCTGTCCATCTTGAGCTGGCGCTCGCCGAGCAGCGTGGGCCAGAACATCGCCTGCGTGACGAGCGACGCGTCGGTGCCGCCCGCGACGCGCGCCGCCTGCAGCGAGCAGCGATCCGGAAAATTGCCCTTGAAGTGCGCGGTATCGACTTCGACCCTGCGAATCACGCCCGGCCGCGCGAGCGCGACGATCGCCCAGTCGTTGCCGGGCTCGCGGCGGCGGCGGGTCTCCCAGCCGTCGCCCATGTTCACGCCGCGCCCGGGCATCAGCATCCGCGACGCCGGCCCGAAGTGCTCGTTGTTCGCGGCGACGAGGTACGCGCCGTTCTCGATCGCGGCGAGGTCGACGAGCTCGCCGCTCGCAGCGCGGCTCCAGTCGCGCTGCGGCTGGCCGTACACGCGCAGCCGCGCGAGCCCGCCGTCCGGATACAGGTTCACGCGCAGATGCGTATAGGCCTGCGGATTGCTCACCTCGACGTAGTGATGCTGGTTGCCCGACAGCGTCATCGCGGGCACGAGCACCTGCCAGTCGGCATCGTCGGGCGGCGTGTCCGCGTCCGACACGCACGCGTCGATCGACGCCGCGGGCGGGAAATTGCCGGTGAAGTGGCTCGTGTCGAGGTCGACGCCGTGCACGACGCCCGGCCGCGCGAGCCTCACCACGCAGAAGTCGTGGCCCGTCGTGCGCTTTCTGCGCGTCTCCCAGCCGTCCATCCACTTGCCGTGGTCGTCGTACTTGCCGGGAATGAACACGGCGGGCTCCGGATCGAGCATCCGCTCCTTCGGCGCGAAGAATTCGTCGCTCGCGAAGAGCGCCTTCGCACCCAGGCGCGGATCGGCGAGATTCATGTAGCGGCGCGTGAACGCGGGCGCGTTCGGATCGAGAATCGGGGCGGCCATGTCGTCTCCTATTGTTGAATGTGCATCCGAAAAGCTGAAAACCGGAAAACCTGAAACACGAAGCGCCGGCGCGAACCGCCGCGCCGGCGCGCGATGCCGGGCGGCGCGGCGTCAGAGCGCGTGCGCGCCGCCATCCGCGATCGCGCCGTTCGAGCCTTCCTCGCCCGCCGGCACGTAGCGCAGTTCCTCGTTCAGCACGCGCTTCGCGCGTGCCTTGTCGATGTCGTTCTCCCACACGGCGACGACGATCGTCGCGACGCAGTTGCCGAGCAGGTTCGTGAGCGCGCGGGCGATGCCGACGAACCAGTCGACGGGCAGGATCAGCACGAGGCCGAGCACGGGCAGCGCGGGGATCGCCGACAGCGTCGCGGCGAGAATCACGATCGCCGAGCCGGGAATCCCGTGGGCGCCCTTCGACGTGATGAGCGACACGAGCAGCACGACGATCAGGTCGTGCATCGACAGCGGCGTGTTGGTCGCCTGCGCGATGAAGAGCACGGCGAGCGTCAGGTAGATCGAGAAGCCGTCGAGGTTGAACGAGTAGCCGGTCGGGATCACGAGGCCGACCGTCGAATCCTTCACGCCGAGCCATTCGAGCTTGCGCATCACCTGCGGCAGCACGGCGTCCGACGACGCGGTGCCGAGCACGATCAGCAGCTCTTCGCGCAGATAGCGGATCAGCTTGAACACCGAGAAGCCCGCGAGCTTCATCACCACGCCGAGCACGATCGCGACGAACGCGGCGCAGCTCACGTAGAACACGATCACGAGGAGTCCGAGCTGCTTGAGCGACGCGACGCCGTACTTGCCGGTCGTGAACGCGATCGCGCCGAGCACGCCGAGCGGCGCGAGCTTGATGATAAAGCCCATCACGCGGAAGAACACATGCGCGAATTCGTCGATCAGCGTGTTCACGCGCTTCGCCTTGTCGCCGAGGAGCGACAGCGCGGAGCCGAACAGCACCGAGAACACGAGGATCTGCAGGATGTCGCCCTTCGCGAACGCGTCGAACGCGGTCTCGGGGATGATCTTCAGCAGATAGCCCGCCGTGTCCTTCAGGCTCTGCGCGTTCTTCGCGTAATCGGCGAGCGACGCGGGATCGAGCGTGTGCAGATCGACGTTCATCCCGACGCCCGGCTTCGTCAGATACGCGAGCACGAGGCCGATGCCGAGCGCGAGCGTCGTCATCGCTTCGAAGTAGACGATGGCCTTCAGGCCGACACGGCCGACCTTCTTCAGATCGCCTGCGTTCGCCATTCCGCTCACCACGACGCAGAACACGATCGGCCCGATCACCATCTTGATCAGCTTCAGGAACCCGTCACCCAGCGGTCGCAGCGACTGCGCGAAGTGCGGGAAAAAGGCGCCGAGCGCCACGCCGATCAAAAGCGCGATGACCACTCGACCAAACAGCGAATTGAGAAACTTCGACACGGCGTTCTCCCGTCACAACGGTTGCGGATTCCTCTGTTCATACTGGTCCGACCAGTACTGTTATGGACGATAGTAGGAAGCCGATATAGTCGAGTCAAGAACGTCAGAAATAGGGATTACCCGTGCTATTCGACGGCGATTTCGATACCGCGGCGCACGCCGGGTCATCGCTTTCCCGAAACAGGAGCGCGCGCGCCGGGGGGCGGTTTACAATGCCGGTCAGACCGCGCAATCGATCAATCGCATGAAGAACGTTCCGCACACCGTCACCGACGCCGCCATCGCCACGATTCGCGACCGGATCGAGGGCGGCTTCTATCCCGTCGGCAGCCTGTTGCCCGCGCAACGTCAATTGTCTGACGAACTGGAGATCAGCCGTGCGTCGCTGCGCGAGGCGCTGTCGACGCTCGAAGCGCTCGGGATGCTGCGCATCCGTCCGGGCAAGGGCGTGTACGTCGAGAGCGCGCAGGCGAACGCCGCGCATGCCTGGCGCTTCGCCGAGCAATCGTCGCTGCCCGACACCTATCAGATGCGCTTCGCGCTCGAAGGCTTCGCCGCGCGGATGGCCGCGCTCGCCGTCAGCGAGCAGGATCTCGCGTGGTTCGAGGAGAACGTCGCCGCGCTGCAGGAAGCGCTCGCGAACGACGAGCTCGACTACGCGTCGCAGCTCGACTTCGACTTTCACATGCGGATCGTCAATCTTGCCGGCAACGCGGCGATCGAGTCGATCCTGCGCGGCAGCGCGGACATCATGAAGGAAAGCCAGCGGATGCCGTTCTATCGGCGCGAGCTCGTGCTGTCGACGTATCACGAGCATCGCGCGATTCTCGACGCGCTGATCGCGAAGAACCCCGCCGCCGCGGGCGCGGCGATCGAAGCGCACATCTCGAACGCCGCGCAGCGCGCGGGCGTGTTCTTTCCTACGCCGAAGGGCTGACGCGCGGCGGGCGGCGCGCCGGCAGTCCGTTCGCCACGCGTCGTCGGAACGTGCGGCGCATTCAACGCGTTCGCTTTTTCCGCTGCGTCGCGCTCCACGGATCGCTCGGCTTCGCGCATCGTCTTCTATGGTTCGGCGGCCGGCGATCCGCAACGACGATGCGCGCGTCGCGCGATGCTTCGGATTCCCCATGTTTTCGGCGCGAATCGCGCATCGAAGCCGCTTCGTCCTTCGATACCGCTTCGCCGATTGAACGCGCCGCATGGAGACGTCGCGCACGAGGCTCGGTGCGCTTCGCGCCTACTCGTCGTCCGCCGATGCCTCGTCGCCCCCTGACGCGCCGCCGCCCTTGCCGACTTCACGCCGCCTCGCCAGCGCATAGTCGATGAACGCGCGCATCGCCGCGCTTCGATAACCGCCCTTGCGCGTCAGCAGCGCGGCGGTGCGCCGCGGCAGCGGCGGCTCGAGCCGGATCGCGCACAAGTCGTCTCGACGCGCGGCGATCGCCGACGGCAGCACCGTCGCGATCCGGCCGCCGCGCACCATCTCGAGCATCGCGCTGATCGAGTTCACCTCGATCGCGACGCGCGGCGTCACGCCGTTGCGATGGAAATACTGATCGACCTTGCTGCGCGTCGCGAACGCGCGGCTCAGCAGAATCAGCGGCTCGTCGCCGGCCTCGTCGGGCGAAAGCGGCTTGCGGCGCCGCGCATAGCGGTGCGCGCGGCCGACGACGAGCGCGAGCGTCTCGATCCACAGCGGCGTCGCTTCGATTTCCGGCGACTGCGTCGGGTCGAACGCGATCCCGACGTCGAGCTCGTCGTCGGCGAGCAGCGGCTCGATCTGCTCCTGCGGCATCTCGCGGATCGTCAGCTTCAGGTTCGGATAGCGCGCGTTGAAGCCGTCGATCAGCCAGCCGATCAGGTATGCGGAGAAGGTCGGCGTCATCGCGAGCCGCAGCGAACCGCTCTGCAGATTCTCGACGTCGTGCACCGCGCGCCGCCCGGCCTCCAGCTGCTGCAGCGCGGCCCGCGCGTGCCGCGCATACGCGGCGCCGAACTCGGTCAGCCGTACCGTGCGCGCCGAGCGGTCGAACAGTTGCACGCCGAGCGCGTCCTCGAGCTGCCGGATCTGCTGCGACAGCGTCGGCTGCGACACGTGCAGCGACTCGGCCGCGCGCGTGAAATTCCCCCGCTCGGCGACGGCGAGGAAATAGCGGAGATGTCGAAGCAGCATCGCGTCCCATGTATTGGTTATACCTATGCGAACAATAATAAACCGGTCTTGGACGCTATGGATCGTTTGCCTCATCCTTCGGTCATCGGCTCTCGCCATCGACCAAGGAGCACACGATGCAGGACATCATCGAAGGATTTCTGAAGTTCCAGCGCGACGCGTTTCCTCAGCGCTCCGCATTGTTCAAGCGCCTCGCCGCGAGCCAGCGGCCGCGCGCGCTCTTCATCTCGTGCTCGGACAGCCGCCTCGTGCCCGAGCTCGTCACGCAGCGCGAGCCGGGCGACCTGTTCGTGATCCGCAACGCGGGCAACATCGTGCCGTCGTTCGGCCCCGAGCCGGGCGGCGTGTCGGCGTCCGTCGAATACGCGGTCGCCGTGCTCGAAGTCGCGGACGTCGTCGTGTGCGGGCACTCGGACTGCGGCGCGATGACCGCGATCGCGTCGTGCGCGTGCCTCGACCATCTGCCCGCCGTGCGCGGCTGGCTGCGCTACGCGGACGCCGCGAAATGCGTGAACGAAGCGCGCGAGCATGCAGGCGAGCAGGCGCGCGTCGATTCGATGGTGCGCGAAAACGTCGTCGCGCAGCTCGCGAACCTCAACACGCACCCTTCCGTGCGGCTCGCGATCGAGCAAGGGCGCCTCGCGCTGCACGGCTGGGTGTACGACATCGAAACCGGCTCGATCGACGCGCTCGACGGCGCGACGGGCCGCTTCGTCTCGCTCGCCGACCATCCGGACGTGCGCGCGACGCCGCCGCGGCTCGATCGCGCCGCGTGACGCGTGACGCGTGACACATGACGCGTGACGCAGGTCGCGCAGCGCGTGTCGCGTCCCGCGGCGGCAATCTCCGTTCCCTTACCGATCACTCACCGCAAGGAGTCCATATGACCCAATCGCAACACAGCCAGTCCGCGCGCCAGGCGCTCACCGACCGCATCGTCGACGCGAAGACGCGCAAGAACCTCACGTTCGAGCAGATCAACGAAGGCACCGGCCTGAGCGTCGCGTTCACGACGGCCGCGCTGCTCGGCCAGCATCCGCTGCCCGCCGACGCCGCGCGCGTCGTCGCCGCGAAGCTCGACCTCGACGACGACGCGGTGCGCCTGCTGCAGACGATCCCCGTGCGCGGCAGCATCCCGGGCGGCATCCCGACCGATCCGACGATCTACCGTTTCTACGAGATCGTGCAGGTTTACGGCTCGACGCTGAAGGCACTGATCCACGAGCAGTTCGGCGACGGCATCGTCAGCGCGATCAACTTCAAGCTCGACATCAAGAAGGTCGACGATCCGGAAGGCGGCTCGCGCGCCGTCATCACGCTCGACGGCAAGTATCTGCCGACGAAGCCGTTCTGATCGCCGCTCCGACGTGCAGCGCGCTGCGGCGGGCCGGCCTCACGCGGCCCGCCGCGCGCCGCTCGCTTCGGTTTCGTTCGTCTCCCCCGACTCCATCCTTCTTCGCTACGCACCCCATGAATACCGTCACCGCCACCCCGCCCGCGCTGACGCGCGGGATGACGCTGCTGTTCGCGTGCGCTTGCGGCATCGTCATCGGCAACCTCTACTACGCGCAGCCGCTCCTCGCGGCGATCGCATCGAGCTTCGGGCGCAAGCCGGCCGAGCTCGGCTACCTCGTCACGCTGACCCAGCTCGGCTATGCGTGCAGCCTGCTCGTCGTCGTGCCGCTCGGCGACGTCGTCAATCGCCACGCGCTGATCGTGCGGCTGCTGTGCGCGAACGTCGTCGCGCTCGTCGCGGTCGCGTCGAGCACGAGCTACGGCTTCTTCATCGCGGCGAACGTATGCGTCGGCTTCGTCACGTGCTCGACGCAGTTGCTCGTGCCGTTCGCCGCATCGCTCGCCGACGACGCATCGCGCGGCCGCGCGGTCGGCACCGTGATGAGCGGTCTCTTGCTCGGCATCCTGCTCGCGCGCGTCGTGTCGGGCGCGATCGCCGACTGGCTCGGCTGGCGCGCCGTCTACGCAATCGCGGCGGCGGTCGTGCTCGCGCTCGCCGGTGTGCTCGCGACGAAACTGCCGAAGGACCGCCGCACCGCGCGCCTCGATTATCGAAAGCTGATGGGCTCGCTCGCGACGCTCGTGCGCAGCGAGCCGACGCTCGCGCTGCGCTCCGCGTACGGCGCACTCGTGTTCGCGTGCTTCAGCCTGCTGTGGACGGGCCTCACGTTCCTCTTGAGCGCGCCGCCCTATCGCTTCAGCGAAGGCGCGATCGGTCTGTTCGGCGTCGTCGGCGCGATGGGCGCGCTCGCGGCGGGCGCGGCGGGCCGGCTCGTCGACCGCGGCCACGCCCATGCGGCGACGGGCCTCTTCGCGGCCGCCGTGCTCGCATCGTTCGCGTTCATCGCGGCGGGCGCGCAGTCGCTCGTCGCGCTCGTCGCGGGCATCCTGCTGCTCGACGTCGGCGTACAAGGGCTGCACATCTCGAACCAGAGCGTCATCTATGCGCTCGCCACCGACGCGCGCAGCCGCATCACGACCGTCTATCTGACGAGCTACTTCATCGGCGGCGCGCTCGGCTCGGCCGTCGCGAGCGCCGCGTACCGCTTCGACGGCTGGCGCGGCGTGTGCACCGCGGGCGGCGCGCTGTCGAGCATGCTCGTCGCGCTGTGGTGCGTGGCGCACGGCATGCGCGCGAGGCGCGCGGCGCGCTGACGGGCGCGCGTCGGGCATCCGGCGTCGGGCCCGGACGTCGAGCGCCCGGCTTCGGGCTTCGGGCTTCGGGCTTCGGGCTTCGGGCTTCGGACCATTAGATCGTCGGGTTGCCGGGTTGTCGATGCCCGCGCGGGACGCGATGCCTGCATCGGAGACAGCGTGACGACGATCGCCGCATCCGTCGCCGTCGAACAGCAACGCATCGACGAAAAAAAACCGCGCCGATGAAAACTCATCGGCGCGGTTCGTTCGAGCCGTCGCTTCCGGCACGCCGCGGCGCGCGGAAGCGAGCGTCCCGCTGCGGGCTTACTTCGCGTTCGCGAGTGCGATTGCCGTGTCCAGCATGCGGTTCGAGAAGCCCCACTCGTTGTCGTACCAGCTCGACACCTTGACGAGACGGCCCGACACCTTCGTCAGCGTCGCGTCGAACGTCGACGAAGCCGGGTTGTGGTTGAAGTCGATCGACACGAGCGGCGCATCGTTGTAGCCGAGGATGCCCTTCAGCGCGCCTTCCGACGCTTCCTTCATGATCGCGTTGACTTCCTCGACCGTCGTGTCGCGCTTCGCGATGAACGACAGGTCGACGATCGACACGTTGATGGTCGGGACGCGAATCGCGTAGCCGTCGAGCTTGCCGTTCAGCTCCGGCAGCACGAGGCCGACCGCGGCCGCCGCACCCGTCTTCGTCGGGATCTGGCTGTGCGTCGCCGAGCGCGCGCGGCGCAGGTCTTCGTGGTAGACGTCCGTCAGCACCTGGTCGTTCGTGTACGCGTGGATCGTCGTCATCAGGCCGGTTTCGAGGCCGATCTTGTCGTTCAGCGGCTTGACGAGCGGAGCCAGGCAGTTCGTCGTGCACGATGCGTTCGAGATCACCGTGTGCTCGGCCTTCAGCACGTCGTGGTTCACGCCGTAGACGATCGTCGCGTCGACGTCCTTGCCGCCCGGCGCCGAGATGATCACCTTCTTCGCGCCGCCCTTCAGGTGCGCGCTCGCCTTTTCCTTCGACGTGAAGAAGCCCGTGCATTCCATCACGACGTCGACGCCCAGCTCGCCCCACGGCAGCTCGGCCGGGTTGCGGTTCGCGAGCACGCGGATCTTGTCGCCGTTGACGACGAGGTAGTCGCCGTCGACCTTCACTTCGCCCGGAAACTTGCCATGCGCAGTGTCGTACTGCGTCAGGTGCGCGTTCGTCTTCGCGTCGCCCAGATCGTTGATCGCAACGATCTCGAGATCGTGCTTCTTGCCGTTTTCGTAGAAAGCGCGCAGCGTGTTGCGGCCGATGCGGCCGTAACCGTTGATTGCAACGCGAATCGTCATGATGTATCTCCTGATGGCTGAAAAAATACTTCGTGCAGCTTCACGCGCGCCCGGCCGGCGCGGGGCGCGGCCGTCCGGGCGTGGAATGGATTACGCGAGCACCGCCTTCGCCGTTTCGACCACGCGCTCGATGGTGAAGCCGAAATGCTTGAACAACACGCCAGCCGGAGCCGACTCGCCGAACGTGTCGATGCCGACCACGCCGCCTTCGAGGCCCACGTACTTGCGCCAGAATCCGGTGACGCCCGCCTCGATCGCGACGCGGCGCACGCCGTGCGGCAGCACGCGCTCACGATATTCGGCGTCCTGCCGGTCGAACACGGTCGTCGCCGGCATCGACACGACGCGCGCGGCGATCCCCTGCTGCGCGAGCGGCTCGACCGCCTTCATCGCGAGCTCGACTTCCGAGCCCGTCGCGATCAGGATGATCTTGCGCGCGACGATCTCTTCGTCCCAGTCGCGCAGCACGTAGCCGCCCTTCTCGACGTTCGCGATCTGCGCGTCGGTGCGCGCGTTGAACGCGAGGTTCTGGCGGCTGAAGATCAGGCACGACGGATTCTGGTGCGACACCGCCTGGGTCCACGCGACGGCCGTCTCGACCGTGTCGGCCGGACGCCAGACGTCGAGGTTCGGGATCAGGCGCAGGCTCGCGACGTGCTCGACCGACTGGTGCGTCGGGCCGTCTTCGCCGAGGCCGATCGAATCGTGCGTGAACACGAAGATCGACGGCGCCTTCATCAGCGCGGCGACGCGCAGCGCGTTGCGGCTGTAATCGGAGAAGGTCAGGAACGTGCCGCCGAACGGCTTGTGGCCGCCGTGCAGCACGAGGCCGTTGATCGCGGCGCTCATGCCGAACTCGCGCACGCCGTAGTTGATGTGGTTGCCCCACGCCACGCCCGGGCCGTCCTGGTTCGCGCGCACAGCCTTCGACGCCTTCCAGTTCGTGAGGTTCGAGCCCGTCAGGTCGGCCGAGCCGCCGAGCAGTTCGGGCAGCACGGCGGCGAGCCCTTCGATCGTCTGCTGCGACGCCTTGCGCGTCGCGACCGTCTCGGCGCGCTCGTTCGCGCCGGCGACGATCGCCGCGGCCTTCGCGGCCCAGTCGGCGGGCAGCTTGCCCGCCATCCGGCGCTCGAATTCGGCCGCTTCCTGCGGGTACTTCGCGCGATATTGGGCGAACGCCGCGTTCCAGTCGCCTTCGCTGCGCTTGCCCGCTTCCTTCGCGTCCCACGCCGCGTAGACTTCCTGCGGAATCACGAACGGCGCCCACTTCCAGCCGAGCGCCTCGCGCGTCTTCGCGATTTCCTCCGCGCCGAGCGGCGCGCCGTGCACGTCGTGGCCGCCCGCCTTCGTCGCCGCGCCGTTGCCGATGCGCGTCTTGCAGCAGATGAGGGTCGGCTTGTCCGATTGCTTCGCCTTCGCGATCGCCGCGTCGACCGCGTCGACGTCATGGCCGTGCACGTCCGGAATCACGTTCCAGCCGTACGCCTCGAAGCGCTTCGGCGTATCGTCGTGGAACCAGTTGACGACGTCGCCGTCGATCGAGATCCCGTTGTCGTCGTACAGCGCGATCAGCTTGTTCAGCTTCAGCGTGCCCGCAAGCGAGCAGGCTTCGTGCGAGATGCCTTCCATCAGGCAGCCGTCGCCGAGGAACACGTACGTGTGGTGATCGACGATCTTCGCGTCGTCGCGGTTGAATTCGGCCGCCATCAGCGCCTCGCCGAGCGCCATGCCGACCGCGTTCGCGAGACCCTGGCCGAGCGGGCCCGTCGTCGTCTCGACGCCCGGCGTGATCCCGTACTCCGGGTGGCCCGGCGTCTTCGAGTGCAGCTGGCGGAAGTTCTTGAGCTCCTCGATCGGCAGCGCGTAGCCCGTCAGGTGCAGGAGCGCGTACAGCAGCATCGAGCCGTGACCGTTCGACAGCACGAAGCGGTCGCGGTCGGCCCAGTGCGGGTTCGCCGGATTGTGTTTCAGGTGGCGCGACCAAAGCGCGACGCCAATCTCGGCCATGCCCATCGGCATGCCGGGATGGCCGGAGTTCGCTTGCTGGACGGCGTCCATCGCGAGCGCACGGATCGCGTTGGCCATCAAAGTGGTGGGAGCGGGAGACGAAGTCGTCATGTCGAGTCCGGAGAACGAGTCGAGAAAACGGGGCACGGGCGGCATCCGGAAGCTCGCGGGCCAACCGTTCCCGGCGCGTGGTGCGGCGCCGGCAGGACGCGAAGCGGACGAGCAAACGGACGAGGCTGCAAAGCTTGTCATTTTAACAGATGCCCTCCGTGCAAGCCTTGTCCGAATCCGCCCGGCCGCGCGGTTTCTCGTCCGCCTTCCCACCCTCTATAATTCCCACCATCGGAACCGCCCCGCCAGCCGCACCCGCCGCCTTGAGCTCCACCCTCCTCTTCCACCCGACCCCCGACGTCGCCTACGGCTTTCCGAACGCCCGGCGGCTCGCGCGCATCGCATCCGAGCATCAGGAAATCGAGGTGTGGGAAACGTCGCTGCTCGGACGGCTCTTCACGCTCGACGGCCGGCCGATGACGTCGGTCGGCGACGAATTCGTCTATCACGAGTGCATGACGCACCCGGCCGCGCTCGCGCACCCGGCGCCCAGGAAAGCGCTCGTGCTGGGCGGCGGCGACGGCGGCGCCGCGCGCCAGTTGCTCAAGCATCCGTGCATCGAGCGGATCGTCGTCGCGGAGCTCGATCCGGCCGTCGTCGACATGGCGCGCCGCTTTCTCGGCGACGTCCATCAGGGCGCGCTCGACGATCCGCGCGTCGAGCTCGTGATCGGCGACGCCGCGCGCTACGTCGACCACGCATGCGAGCACTTCGACCTCGCGGTGTTCGACCTGACGCCGCCCGACTCCCCCGCCGCGAGCCTCTACACGCCCGAGTTCTACGCGCACCTGAAGCGCATCCTGACGCCGCAAGGCGCGGTGTCGCTGCACCTCGGCTCGCCGCTCTTCCACGGGGCGCGCATCACGGCGCTGCTCGCCGCGCTGCGCACGCGCTTCGCGGTCGTCGCGCCGCTGTGCGCGCACGTGCCGCTGTACGGCTCGCCATGGCTGATGGCGATCGCGAGCGATGCGCTCGACGCGGCGTCGCTGTTCTCGCATGACGTCGAAGAGCGGCTCGCCGAGCGGCGCATCGACGGATTGCGCTTCTACGACGCGAAGCTGCATCCCGCGCTCTTCACGCTGCCGCGCGTGCTGCGCGATACTCTCGGCATGCATCGCTAAGTTCGGCGAAGCATCCGCCTTTCCCGCAGGAGAACCCGTATGACCGACCCACGGCCGGCCGACGTGCCTTGGTTGACCCCTTATCTGACGGTGCGCAGCGCGCAGGCGTCGATTCAATTTTTTAGCGACGCGTTCGGCTTCGAAAAGCGCGACTTGATCGACGAAGACGGCGCGATCATG
Organism: Burkholderia oklahomensis C6786; assembly: GCF_000959365.1. Taxonomy (NCBI): domain Bacteria; kingdom Pseudomonadati; phylum Pseudomonadota; class Betaproteobacteria; order Burkholderiales; family Burkholderiaceae; genus Burkholderia; species Burkholderia oklahomensis. The sequence continues at coordinate 2,322,293 of NZ_CP009555.1, read as the reverse complement.
CACGTCGAGATGTCGTACCGCGGCCAGCTGATCGTGATGTTCGCGCCCGAGGGCGCGTTCGGCTCGACGGCCCGCACGCCGAAAAATTCAGGCGCGACCGCGCCGCAGTCGTTCTATCTGTACGTCGACGATGTCGATGCGACCTACCGGCGCGCGCTCGACGCGGGCGCGAAATCGCTGACCGCGCCGCAAGACCAGTTCTGGGGCGATCGCTTCGCGCAGATCGAGGATCTCGACGGCTACCGCTGGGCGCTCGCGCGGCGCATTGCCGCATGACGACGAGCACGTCCGCCATTCCGCGCTTTTTCGTCGACGCCGAGCTGCAAAGCGACGCGACGCTCGCGCTGCCCGCCGACGTCGCGCGTCACGTCCAGGTGCTGCGCCTCGCGGCGGGCGATGCGGTCACGCTCTTCAACGGCGCGGGCGGCCAGTATCGGGCGGAATTCGTCGAACTCGACAAGCGCGCGGCGCTCGTGCGCATCGGCGCGTTCACGCCCGCCGACGTCGAGGCGCCGTACCGGATCACGCTCGCGCAGGGCATCGCGGGCGGCGACAAGATGGATTGGCTGATCGAGAAGGCGGTCGAGCTGGGCGCGGCGGCGATCGCGCCGCTGTCGACCGCGCGCGGCGTCGTGCGCCTGTCCGGCGAGCGCGCGCAAAAGCGCGTCGCGCATTGGCAGGGCGTCGTGCGCGCGTCGTGCGAGCAGTGCGGGCGCAATCGCGTGCCGGACGTCGCGCCCGTCCGCGATATCCACGCGTGGCTCGCCGCCCTGCCCGCCGCGCCGGCGCCCGACGAGCTGCGCCTGATGCTGTCGCCGCGCGCGAGCGTCGGCTTCGCCGATCTGCCGGGCATGCCGCCCGCGGGCGGCGTCACGCTGCTGATCGGCCCGGAAGGCGGACTCGCGCCGGACGAAGAGGAGGCCGCGCGTGAGCGCGGCTTCGCGTCGATCCTGCTCGGCCCGCGCGTGCTGCGCACCGAAACGGCCGGGATCGCGATGCTCGCCGCGCTCGCCGCGCGCTGGGGCGGGTGGTAACGCGAAGCCGCCGCTGCGCGTCGCGGATCGGATGACGACAACACCCAAAGAAAAGGCCCGCTGCATGCGGGCCTTCGCGTCTTGCGGGCTGAAGCCGGCTGCCGCGCCGGCTCAGGCGAACGAGTAGAAGACGCGGAACGCGACCTTGCGCTCGGCCCAGAATTCCGCCGCTTCGCGGAACACGTCGAGCAGCGTCTCGCGCCCTTCCTTGTCGAATTTGTGCGCGATCGGCAGCGCTTCGAGCACGATCACGAAACCGGGCTGCGTGCCCGCCTTGTGGACGAGGTCCGTCAGGCAGTCGTACAGCGCGTCGTAGTTCTTGCCGAAGTGCTTCGGAAACAGGAACGATGTCGCGATCGTTTCCAGCACTTCCTGCTTCGATTGGGCATTCCCGCAATACGCATACAGGAAATGCTGGCCGAGCTGATTCGCTTCGTCGGCGAGATCCTGCACGCGAAATGCACGGATCGACTGCACGAGATTCGGTCGCACGGTCGCAAAAAGGCTCATAGGCTCCTCGATGGATGAAAGCCCGGGGCTGGCCGCGCCGTCGTCAGGCGCTCCGCCGGCGTGCGCCGCCATGCGCATCTGCATGACGCGCTGAAACAGGTTGCCGTCGCCGGCCGCGAAAAGATCCGCCGCAGCCGTCGTGTCGCGCGCGTAGATGTTGTCGCTCATGCCGCTCATCCCGAAGTCAATCAACGATACGTTTGAAACTGTTGTAGTGGTCGCCGGTGTAATAACAATTGTCGACGCGCCTCAAGGGACCGCCACAGACAATGCGCCGTGCACCGCGATTGCGGGCCCTCGGCGTCGGCACGGTGTACTCGTGGTAATAGCCGCGCCGCATCTTCGGCAAAATCCGTTCGTAGTTGCCGAATACCGCACCGTCTTTCTCGTACGGATAGGGGCCGCCTGCGGCGATCAGGCTCAGCGTGGTCGCTGCCTCGCGCGGCAACCGGGACGCGGGGACCGTGTCGACCTGCGCTGCCGCCCCATTTACCGCGGCGGCTTCCCGTGCGTATGCGGCGGAAACCAGACTGCCCGGCGAAACGCCGATGTTGCCTATCGCGACGATCGCGAAGACGGACGCGAGCGCGCCGTTGCGGAGCCACTTGCGTGCCATAAACGAAGGTTCCCGCTGTTAAATCAATAAGTTGACGACCAAGAAAGGCGTAAGCGTAGCGCTAATGCACGCGGGAATCAATGCTCGTTAGGCAAATGAAAGGAATAAATGGCACTCGTTGACGCTATTTTTTATCTTTTACAAGATAAAAGTAACTTATATAGGGTAAAATTACCGAGACGGCGTCAGCTGCGGCGGGTTTCTGCCTCCTCGCCGCCTCTTGCGGCCCAAGGGTGGCGTCGTCGGCTTCGGGAAGGCGCTATCTCCGCCATGCCCGACGGCGCGCCCGCAATGGGCGCGCCGTTTTTTTATCTACCGGCAATTTCGCTCAACGCGCAGCGTTCACGTCGGCAACCAGCAGCGCCGTCATGTTGACGATCCGGCGCACCGTCGCCGACTCGGTCAGCACGTGCACCGGCTGCGCCGCGCCGAGCAGGATCGGCCCGATTGCGATGTTGTTGCCGGCGGCCGTCTTCAGCAGGTTGTACGCGATGTTCGCCGCGTCGATGTTCGGCAGCACGAGCAGGTTCGCTTCGCCCTCGAGCGTCGATTCCGGCAGGATTTCCTTGCGCAGCGCCGCATCGAGTGCGACGTCGCCGTGCATCTCGCCGTCGACTTGCAGCTCCGGCGCGCGCTCGTGCAGGATCGCGAGCGTATCGCGCATCTTCTGCGCGGAAGGCGCGTTGCTCGTGCCGAAGTTCGAGTGCGACAGCAGCGCGACCTTCGGCTCGATGCCGAAGCGGCGCACTTCTTCCGCCGCCATGATCGTGATCTCGGCCAGTTGCTCCGGGGTCGGATCGACGTTCACGTGCGTGTCGACGAGGAAAATCTGGCGGCCCGGCAGCACGAGCGCATTCATCGCGCCGTACACGCTGCAGCCCTCGCGCTTGCCGATCACCTGGTCGATGAAGTGCAGATGGCGGTGCGTCGTGCTGATCGTGCCGCAGATCATCCCGTCCGCTTCGCCCTTCTTGACGAGCATCGAGCCGATCAGCGTCGTGCGGCGGCGCATTTCGACGCGCGCGAGCTGCTCGCTGATGCCCTTGCGGGACATCATCTTGAAGTAGGTCTGCCAGAAATCGCGGTAGCGCTCGTCGTGCTCGGTGTTGACGATCGTGAAGTCGACGCCCGGCGTGAGACGCAGGCCGTAGCGCTGGATCCGGTGCTCGATCACGGTCGGCCGGCCGATCAGGATCGGCTTCGCGAGCTTCTCGTCGACGACGATCTGCACCGCGCGCAGCACGCGCTCTTCCTCGCCTTCCGCGAACACCACCCGCTTCTTCTCGGCGGGCGCGCTGCGCGCGAGCTGGAACACCGGCTTCATCGTCGTGCCGCTGTGGTAGACGAACTGCTGCAGGTGGACCTTGTACGCGTCCATGTCCTCGATCGGACGAGTCGCGACGCCGCCGTCCATCGCCGCCTGCGCGACGGCGGGCGCGATCTTCACGATGAGGCGCGGATCGAACGGCTTCGGAATCAGATATTCGGGACCGAACGACAGATCCTGGATCCCGTAAGCGGTCGCGACGATGTCGCTCTGCTCCTGCTGCGCGAGCTCGGCGATCGCATTGACGGCGGCGATCTCCATCTCGCGCGTGATCGTCGTCGCGCCGACGTCGAGCGCGCCGCGGAAGATGAACGGGAAGCACAGGACGTTGTTGACCTGGTTCGGATAGTCGGTGCGGCCCGTCGCGAGCACGGCGTCCGGCCGCACTTCGAGCGCGACTTCCGGCAGGATTTCCGGAGTCGGATTCGCGAGCGCGAGGATCAGCGGCCGCTCGGCCATCCCCTTCACCATGTCCGCCTTCAGCACGCCGCCCGCCGACAGGCCGAGGAAAATGTCCGCGCCGCCGATCACGTCCGACAGCGTGCGCCCGCCGGTTTCGCGCGCGAAACGCTCCTTGTCCGGATCCATCAGCTCGGTGCGGCCCTTGTAGACGACGCCCGCCAGGTCCGTGACCGTGATGTTCTCGATCGGCAGGCCGAGGTCGACGAGCAGGTCGAGACACGCGAGCGCCGCGGCGCCTGCGCCCGACGCGACGAGCTTGACCTCCTTGATGCTCTTGCCGACGACCTTCAGCCCGTTCGTGACCGCCGCCGCGACGACGATCGCCGTGCCGTGCTGGTCGTCGTGGAACACGGGAATCTTCATCCGCTTGCGGCTTTCGCGCTCGACGATGAAGCAGTCCGGCGCCTTGATGTCCTCGAGGTTGATCCCGCCGAACGTCGGTTCGAGCGCGGCGATCACGTCGACGAGCTTGTGCGGATCGGACTCGTTGAGCTCGATGTCGAACACGTCGATCCCGGCGAACTTCTTGAAGAGGACGGCCTTGCCTTCCATCACCGGCTTCGACGCGAGCGGGCCGATGTTGCCGAGGCCGAGCACCGCGGTGCCGTTCGTCACGACGCCGACGAGATTGCTGCGCGCGGTGAAGCGCGCGGCGTTCAGCGGGTTCTCGACGATCTCCTCGCACGCGAACGCGACGCCCGGCGAATAGGCGAGCGCGAGATCGCGCTGGTTGATCATCTGCTTGGTCGGCGCGATCGCAACTTTGCCCGGCGTCGGGAATTCGTGGTAGTCGAGGGCGGCTTCGCGGAGCTTTTCTTTGGAAGAGGAGGACGTGGTGGACATGTGTCTCTACGGGGGGCTGCGGATTAGAATACCTGTTCGGCGCATTGTAGCGCCAATCCCACACCCAAAATCGCCGATTAGGGTTCGACAGCCGCGACCGAAACGTCATGAATCCGCCGCGCGCGGGCCGCCGCCACGCCGGACGCCGACGCGAAGCGCCTTACAATGGGCGTCATCTCAACGCTCGGACACCCGCGCCCGTGGCCCATCCCCCTCTTTCGGAATTCTCGTTGATCGACCGCTTCTTCGCGCGCCGCGCGAAGGGGCCGCATGCGCGCGCCGCGCTCGGCATCGGCGACGATTGCGCGCTGCTTGCGCCGCAACCGGGCAAGATGCTGGCGATTTCGACGGACATGCTGGTCGAAGGCCGGCACTTTCTCGCCGACGTCGATCCGCGCGCGCTCGGCCACAAGACGCTCGCCGTCAATTTGTCCGACCTGGCCGCGATGGGCGCGGCGCCGCGCGCGTTCACGCTCGCGTGTGCGCTGCCGCGCGCCGACGCCGATTGGCTCGAGGCGTTCGCCGACGGCCTCTTCGCGCTCGCGGACCGCCACGGCTGCGAGCTGATCGGCGGCGACACGACGAGCGGGCCGCTCAATCTGTGCGTCACCGTGTTCGGCGACGTCGAGGCCGACGCCGCGCTGCGTCGCGATGCCGCACGCGACGGCGACGACGTGTGGGTGTCCGGCACGCTCGGCGACGCGCGCGCGGGCCTCGGCGCGATCCGCGGCGAATGGCGCGCGGGCGAGCGCGAGGCCGCCGCGTTCCGCCAGGCGCTCGAGCGGCCGGAGCCGCGCGTCGCGCTCGGCGTCGCGCTCGCGGGCATCGCGCACGCGGCGCTCGACGTGTCGGACGGCCTCGCGGGCGATCTGCAGCACATCCTCGAGCGCTCGAACGCGTGCGCGGATGTGGACGTCGACGCGGTGCCGCGCTCGGCCGCGCTCGCGACGCTGCCCGCCGACGTGCAGCGCCGCTGCATGCTCGAAGGCGGCGACGACTACGAGCTGTGCTTCACGGCCGCGCCGTCCGCGCGCACCGCGATCGAGGCGGCCGGCGCGCGCGCGGGCGTGCCCGTCACGCGGATCGGTACAATACGCGGCTTGTCCGCGCCGACGGACGCGCCCGCCGTGACCTGGCGCGACGCGTCGGGCGCGCCGCTTTCGCTCACGCTGCACGGTTTCGATCATTTCCATGCCAACTGACCCGACGCCCCGTCCCGCCGATTCCTCCGGCCAGCCCGGCCCGGCGCCCGCGCCGCAGGATTCGCAGAAGATCGCGCGACGCCGCGCGACCGTGGGCTTCATGTTCTCGCACCCGGTCCACATCGTGTCGCTCGGCCTCGGCAGCGGCCTCGCGCCATTCATGCCCGGCACGTTCGGCACGCTGTTCGGCTGGCTCACGTTCGTCGCGCTGAACCGCTACCTGACCGTGCCCGAATGGTGGGCGCTCATCGTCGTCGGCTTCGTCGCCGGCATCTGGATGACGGGCTTCACCGCGAAGAAGATGGGCATCGCCGACCCGGGCCCCGCGGTCTGGGACGAGATCGTCGCGATCTGGCTCGTGATGCTGCTCGTCACGCCCGCGACGTTCGTCGAGCAGTTGTGGGCGTTCGTCGTGTTCCGCTTCTTCGACATGGTGAAGCCGCCGCCCATCCGCTACTTCGACCGGAATTTGAAAGGCGGCTTTGGCATCATGTTCGACGACCTGATCGCCGCGCTGATGACGCTCTTCGTGATCGCGCTGTGGCGCTCGTTCGTCGAGTGACGCCGTCCCGCTCTCGTTTACTGCCGTTCGCACCGGATCTTCCCGCATGCCAACCGATTCCGTCGTCCATCAGCTCGCGATCCGCGTCGGCAACAAGCTGCGCGACGAACACCTGACGCTCGCCACCGCCGAGTCCTGCACGGGCGGCATGATCGCGACCGCGATCACCGACATCTCCGGCAGCAGCGGCTGGTTCGAGCGCGGCTTCGTCACCTATTCGAATCTCGCGAAGACCGAGATGATCGGCGTGCCCGCCGATCTGATCGACAAGCACGGCGCGGTCAGCGAGCCCGTCGCGCGCGCGATGGTCGAAGGCGCGCTGCGCAACAGCCGCGCACAGGTCGCGCTCGCCGTCACCGGCATCGCCGGGCCGGGCGGCGGCTCCGAGCACAAGCCCGTCGGCACCGTGTCGTTCGGCTGGAGCAACCGGCTGCACACGTCGGTCGAAACGCTCGTGTTCAAGGGCGACCGCGAGCAGATCCGCGTGCAGGCGGCCACGCACGCGCTGCGCGGCCTCATCAAGCTGCTCGACGAGCAGGAGCGCTGAAGCGCCGCCGCCCGCGCGGCGGCGGGCGTTGCCATCACCGGATCGCGTCCGGCTCGACGACGATCCCGTTGCGGCTCGCGGTCGCGGGCTGTCCGAGCGCCTTTTGCCGCGCGGCGGATTCGTCCGACCACGCGCGGATCTCCTTCATCGGCTCGTTCTTCTTGTCGCCCGTCACGCGCATGCCGCCGTGCTCGACGTCGGTCGCGTCGCGCAGCGCGTAGCCGTCGGACTTTGGCGTGTCGTCCGCGACGAGCATGGGCTTCTTCCACGGGCGATCGAGCCGAGCCTGCCTTCGTGCCGCGTCGTCGGATTCATCAGGAATGGCGAGATCACGAATTTGTCGCAGGATTCGCGGATTCGCTATTTCCCGGCGTGCGCCGAAGCGACTCGACTTATTCGCGCGCGGCGCAGGCCGCGCGGGATGCGCCGCGCGCGATGCCTGTCAGCGTGAAAACGCGCCGCCGCCCCCGCCGACGCCAGGCGTTGCGCGCCGGACGCCGGCAAGCGCGGCAGCGACGCTCAGCGATGCGCGTTGATCGTATCGCGGGTCTGTTGCGCGGCGCGCGCGGCCGCGTCGGCGAAGTCGTCGTCGCGGCTCGCGTACAGGATCGCGCGCGACGAGTTGATCATCATCCCGGTGCCGTCGGCCGTGCGGCCCGCGGCGACCGTCGCCGCGACGTCGCCGCCCTGCGCGCCGATGCCGGGGATCAGGAGCGGCATGTCGCCGACGATCCCGCGCACCGCCTCGATCTCCTTCGGGAACGTCGCGCCGACGACGAGCGCGAGCTGGCCCGTCTTCGCGTTCCACTTGTTCGCCGCGAGATCGGCGACGACCTGGTAGAGCGGCCGGCCGCCCGTCTCGAGAAACTGCAGGTCCGAGCCGCCCGGATTCGACGTGCGGCACAGCACGATCACGCCCTTGTCCTCGTGGGCGAGATACGGCTCGATCGAATCGAAGCCCATGTAAGGATTGACCGTCACCGCGTCCGCGCGATAGCGCTCGAACGCCTCGCGCGCATACTGCTCGGCGGTGCTGCCGATGTCGCCGCGCTTCGCGTCGAGGATCACGGGCAGGCCGGGATGCTGCAGATGGATGTGCGCAATCAGCCGCTCGAGCTGGTCTTCGGCGCGATGCGCGGCGAAGTACGCGATCTGCGGCTTGAACGCGCTCGCGAACGGCGCGGTCGCGTCGACGATCTCGCGGCAGAAATCGAAGATCGCATCGGGCTGGTTCTCGAACCCCGCGGGAAACTTCGTCGGCTCCGGATCGAGACCGACGCACAGCAGCGAATTCGTGCGCTGCCAGGCGGCGCGCAGCGATTCGATGAAGGTAGGCGTGGAAGACATGGCGCTCACTCGCGGCTAAGCGGTTGGGAAGGCGCGTATTTTACCTGCGTCGGGATCGGGAATCGCGCGGGCGGGATGGCGCCGGGCGCGCCGGCGTCGCCGTCGGGCGCGTTGCGTGACGGCGCGACGCGGATTCTCGCGATCGAATCGACGCCGAATGCGCAAGCGGATCGGGTTCGGGCCGGTCGAGCAAGCGAGTGCGGCCGGTCGAGCCAGGTTATGTCCGAACCGATCGCGCCGGCGACGTAGAACGCGCCGCGCTCATCTCGCCTTGTCTCGCGCCCGACGCACACGCGCACGCGCACGCGCACGTCGACGATATCGGCCTTTTCTACGCGCTCGACCGCCGCTTCGGCTCACGCGCCGCAGGCGCCGCGCGCGCATCGGTACGCGCGACCGTGAAACGGAAACGCCGCATCAGACGCTCGCCCGGCGCGAGCAGCGTCATCCCGTGCGCGGCGCCGCCGCCCGGCAGATTCACCGCATCGATCGGATGATCGACAGGCTCGAAGCAGAAGAACGGCTCGCCGGGCGGCGTATACAGCACGTAACAGTCGGCGTCGGACGTGACCGTCAGCGCGAGCCGGCGCCGCGGCCATGCGATCGTCGCGCCGCCGCCCCAGCCGGTGAACGCGTGATTGACGAGCGTGTCCGGCAGCGGATACGCAATGCCGAAGCGCCACGCCGCCGGCGCGCCGACATGGCGCGACGGCAGCCAATCGGGCGTCGACAGCCACAGCCCGCTCGCGGCCGCCGCAAGCTCGGTCGACGCGTCGCGCACGATGAACGGATGCACGCCGAGCCCGAACGGCAAGCGCGCCGCGCCCGTGTTCTCGATCGCGAGCGCGATCGTCAGCGTCGCGCCGTCGAGCGCATAGACCTGCGTCGCCCGATAGGCGTACGGCGCGCCTTCGCTGCGATCGAGCGACAGGCACAATTGCGTGTCGGCCGCATCGTCGAGCCGCCAGCGCGCGAGCCAGCCGTCGCCGTGGATCGGCAGCGGCTCGGTCGTGCGATTGCGCGGCACGCGCACGAGCCGCCCGTCGCACTCGAAGCGCCCGCCGCCGATCCGGTTCGAATACGGCAGCAGCGGATAGCACGCGAGCTCGTTCGGATCGGTGCGCGCGCCGGGCGCGTCGCAGCGGCGGAAAATCGGCGTGAGCACGCCGTCGCCGCGCCAGTCGAAGCGCGTGACGCCTCCGCCCAGATGTGGCGCGACGTCGAGCCGCAGCACGTCGTTCGCGAGCGTCGCGATCTGCGCATCGGCCACGCCCGCGCCGCGCGCGATCTGCGAAGTCTGCGGCCCCGGACTCACCAGGTGTGCGGCGGCCGCACGCCGCGCAGTGCGCGTCCGCAAGGTCTGCACCGTATCGGCGGTCAAGGGGCGAGAGTGCGTCGCCGTCATGATTCAGTCCTCCTGCTTCCGTCGAGCTTCGTCATCCGAACGAATGTCACGCCCACCCGCCGTCGACGACGACGTCCTGCGCGGTGATCATCCGGCTGTCGTCCGCGGCGAGAAAGAGCGCCATCCGCGCGAGATCGCCGGGCAGCAGCTCGGCGTCGATGCACTGCCCCGCCTTGATCGCCGCACGGCCCGCATCGTCGAGCCACAGCCGGCGCTGCTTGTCGGTCATCACCCAGCCGGGCACGAGTGAGTTCACGCGAATCCCGAACGGCCCGAGCTCGCGCGCGAGCGCGCGCGTCAGCCCCTGCACCGCCGCCTTCGCGGTCGCGTAGACCGGATAGCCCGTGTTCTTCAGCATCCAGCTGATCGAGCCGAGATTGACGATCGCGCCGCCGCCCAGCTGTTTCATGTCGTCGATCACCGCCTGCGCGGCGAAGAACTGATGGCGCAGGTTCACGGCGATGCCGGCGTCGAACGATTCGGGCGTCACGTCCCGAATCGCGTGGCGCGCGTCGTTCGCCGCGTTGTTGACGAGCACCGCGATCGGACCGATATGCGCGCGGATCGTGTCGATCGCGCCGCGCAGCGCTGCGACGTCGGTGAGATCGCACGCGACGAACGCGGGTGCGTGCGCCGCATCGGCCAATCGCGCGGCGAGCGCTTCGCCCGCTCGCGCATCGAGGTCGACGAACGCGACGCGCGCACCCTGCCGCGCGAAGTGCTCGACGAACGACGCGCCGATGCCGGTCGCGCCGCCCGTGATCAGCACCGTGCGGCCGGCGAGGCTCGGATAGCGCGCGTAACGCACATCCGGCACGTCCTGCCCGTCCTGCGCATCGCGCGCGCCGCTCGATTCGTGATGCGAAGAAATGTCACTCATCTGTCCATTCCCGAAAAAACGGTCGAGGCGATCAATCGCGTGCGCCGCGATTCTTCAATTGATCGAGCAGCACGGCGGCGAGCAGGATCGCGCCGCGCACGAGATATTGGTAGAACGCATCGATGTTGAGCAGGTTCATCACGTTCTCGACGGTGCCCATGATCAGCACGCCGATCACGACGCCCGAGATCGACGCGCGTCCGCCCGCGAGCGACACGCCGCCCAGCACGCATGCGGAGATCACGTTCAGCTCGAAGCCTTGCGCGGCGTTCGGCTGGCCCGAGGTGATCCGCGACGCGAGGATCACGCCCGCGAGCGCGGTCACCGCGCCCTGGATCAGAAAGATGTAGACGCGCGTGCGCTCAACGTTGATCCCGGCGAGCCGCGACGCTTCCGGATTGCCGCCGATCGCGAGCGTGTTGCGGCCATACACGGTCTGATTGAGCAGCACGCCGAACACGACGAAGCACACGAGCGTCACCCAGATCGGCAGCGACACGCCGAGAAACGACAGGCCGCCCAGCGCGATGAACGTCTCCGACGACACGCCGACCGCCTGCCCCTTCGACACGATGAAGCCGAGCCCGCGCACGATCTCCATCGTCGCGAGCGTCGTGATCAGCGCGTTGATCCGCAGATATGCGATCACCGCGCCGTTGACGAAGCCGATGACCGCGCCCGCCGCGACCGCGGCGGCGATCGCGACGAACGTGTTGTCGGTCGCGTTGAGCACCATCGCGCACAGCACGCCGGCGAACGCGACCGTCGAGCCGATCGACAGGTCGAAATCGCGCGACGCGAGGCAGAACATCATCGTGCACGCGACCATCCCGATCTGCGAGATCGACAGCGCGAGGCCGAGCATGTTGTCGATCGAGAAGAAATGATCGACCGTCAGCGACATCGCGGCGAACATCACCGCGAAGATCGCAACGAGGCTGTAGTCGGCGACGTGCTGCCGCCAGCGCTGCCGGTCTTCGGCCGGTGCAACCGCCGCGTGCGCCGCGGCTTGTGGAAGATTCTCTCTCGCTTGCATGTCGTGTGCTCCTCTGCCGGGCGGCTGCGCCGCCCGCGTCTCCGATTTCCGAATCAGTCGTCCTGCCCGCCGCGAACCGTTGCGCGGAACCGTTGCGCGCCGATCGCGCGCCGCCTGTCACGCGGCGCGCGCGGTCGCGCCCTGCGGCAGCGCGAGATTCAGCACCGCCTCTTCGTTCGCTTCGCCGCGCGCGAGCTCGCCCGCGATCCGCCCTTCGCGCATCACGACGATGCGGTCCGATACGCCGAGCACTTCCGGCAGCTCGGACGACACCATCACGATCGCGCAGCCGCGCTTCGCGAGCTCGTAGATCACGCCGTAGATCTCGTGCTTCGCGCCGACGTCGATGCCGCGCGTCGGCTCGTCGAGGATCACGACCTTCAGATCCGGCTCGGCGAGCCAGCGCGCGAGAATCGCCTTCTGCTGATTGCCGCCCGACAGGAAGCGGATCTTCTGCCGACGGTTAGGCGTCTTGATCTTCAGCAGCTTGATGAAGCGCTCGGCGGTCTGCGCCTCGAGCTTGCGATCGAGGAAGAGGCCCGCGCGCAGCGCATGACGGCGGCAACTGATGTTGATGTTCTCGGCGACCGACGCGTGCGCGACGATCCCCTCTTCCTTGCGATCCTCGGGACACAGCACGATCCCGTGGCGAATCGCATCGCGCGTCGAGCGGATGTCGAGCAGCTTGCCGTCGAGCGTGAGCGCGCCGCCCGTGCGGCGGTCCGCGCCGTAGATCACGCGCATCAGCTCGCTGCGCCCCGCGCCGACGAGCCCGAAGAAGCCGACGATCTCGCCCGCGCGCACGTCGAAGCTCGCGCCCGCCCGCAGCGCGCCGCCTTCGAGCCCGCGCGCCGACAGACGCACGCCGCCGAGCTCGCGCGGCTCATAGTGATAGATGTCGCTGATCTCGCGGCCGACCATCTGGCGCACGAGCGTCTCGCGCGGCACGTTCGCGAGCGACGCGTGCGACGCGACTTGCCGGCCGTCGCGAAAGATCGTGCACGCATCGCAGAGCCGATAGATCTCGTCCATCCGGTGCGAGATGTAGATGAGCGCGCGGCCGTCGCGCCGCAGATCGCCGACGAGCTTGAAAAGCACCTCGGTCTCGCGGTGCGACAGCGAGCTCGTCGGCTCGTCGAGCGCGATCACGTGCGCGTTGCGCAGCAGCGCCTTGCAGATCTCGACCATCTGGCGCTGCGCGATCGACAGGCGGCGCAGCTTCGCCTGCGGATCGAGATCGACGCCCATCGCGGCGAGCCGCTCGCGCACGAAGCGCTGCGCCTCGCTCTTCCTGACCCAGCCGAGCGCGCTCGGCAGCCGGCCGAGCAGCAGGTTTTCGGCGACCGTCAGATCGGGCACGTACTGCAGCTCCTGATGGATCACCGCGATGCCCGCCGCGATCGACGCGGCGGCGCTCGGAAACCGCATCGCCTGCCCGTCGACGAGCACGCGGCCCGAATCGGGCTGATATTCGCCGCCGAGAATCTTGAGCAGCGTCGACTTGCCCGCGCCGTTCTCGCCCATCAGGCCGTGGACCTGCCCCGCGCGCACGTCGAACGAGATGCCGTCGAGCGCGCGCACGCCGGGAAAGACCTTGCCGATATTGTCAAAACGCAGTGCCGCAGCCACGTCGCCTCCGTCTCCTGCCATCCGTATTGCCATTTCGCCGCATCGCCGCGTTCTCCGCCTCGAGCGCCGCGCGTCGCGCGACGCCCGCATCGCGGGCGCGGCGAACGCCGCTCACTTCGACGCGAGCCCCATCGTCTCGCGCACGTGGCCGACGTTCTCGCGCGTCGCGAGCATGCCCGTCGTCAGCGTGAGAAGCGGCGGCTCCTTGCCTTGCGTGATCCACGTGTACATCAGCGCGGACGTCTCTTCGCCGTGCCGCTTCGGGCTGATGATCACGGTGCCGAAGAAGCCCGTCGGCTGCGGCTTCTTGAACTCGTTGAGCGCCGAGTCCGAGCCGCCGATGCCGATGCCGATCATGTCGGCCACCTTGAAGCCGCGCCCTTCCGCCGCGCGCACCGCGCCGAGCACCGCTTCGTCGTTGAGGCCGTACGCGACCCAGTGCTTGAACTGCGGATTCTTCGTGAGCGCGATGTTCGCCGCGTTGAACGCGTTCTCGGTGTCGGTCTTCGCCTGCGGCGCGGCGATCACGTTCGCCTTCGGAAAGCCCGCGGCGACGAGCGCGTCGGTTGCGCCCGTCGTGCGGTCGTGCGCGGTCGGCAACTGCTCGTACGTGATGTCGATCGCGCCGACTTCGCTCATGTTCCAGCCGCGCTTCTTGATCTCGGCCGCGATCCCGCTGCCGACCTGCTTGCCGATGTCGTACGCGGAGATGCCCATGTGCGGGACCGATTCGATCGGCTTGCCCGCGCCGTCGACGAGTCGGTCGTCGACCGTCATCATCTTCAGGCCGTGCGACTTCGCCTTCGCGACGATGCCCGGTCCGAGCTTCACGTCGGGCGTGCAGATGATGAAGCCTTGCGCTTTCTGCGCGGCGAGATTGTCGATCGCGCTCATCACCTTCTCGCCGGACGGCGCGCCGATCTTCACGAGCGTGAAGCCCTTCTCCTTCGCGGCCATTTCGGCGAATTTCCATTCGTCCTGGAACCACGGCTCCTCCGGCTGCTTGACGAGGAAGCCGATCTTCACGGGCTCGGCCGCGTGCGCGGACAGTCCCGCCGCCGCGACCGTCGCCGCTGCCGCTGCCGCCAGCGTGATGAACATTCTGCGTTTCATGTTGCTTGTCTCCTTGTTGTCTCCGTCACCGGATCTGTCGGCCGCTTCGTCGTCTCGACGCGGCGCGTGCGACCGTCGCGCGCCGCCTTCGCACGTCGTGCATCCCTGGCGGGACGACCGCGCGAATGAATCAGTCGTGGTACAGCACCGATCGGCCGCCGTCGATCGTGATGCAGCTCGCGTTGATGAACGGCGCCTCGTCCGACGCGAGGAACACCGCGGTCATCGCGACTTCGTCCGGCTGCCCGATCCGCTTCATCGGCTGCAGCGCGAGCGTCTCGCGCCGCGCGGCCTGCGGGTCGGGCTGCGCGTTCCACCAGTCGTGCGTCGCCCGCGTCTCGATGTAGCCCGGCGCGATCGCGTTTACGCGCACATTGCGCGGCGCGTACTCGATGCCGAGCGCGCGCGTCAGGCCCAGCACGCCGTGCTTCGCGACCGGATACGGAAAGCAGCCGGGAATGATCTTGAACGCATGCGTCGACGCGATGTTCACGATGCTGCCGCGCCCGCGCTCGACCATCCCCGGCAACGCCGCGCGACAACCGTTCCAGACGCCGTCGAGATCGACCGCGAAGCAGCGCCGCCAATCGTCGTCGGTGAGCGCGAGCGGATCGCGAAACACGTTGATGCCGGCGTTGTTGACGAGCACGTCGAGCGGGCCGAATGCGCGCGCCGCCTGCGCAACCGCGGCCGACATCGACTCGGCTTGCGTGACGTCCGTCCGTATCGCGAGCACGCGCGCATCGGCGACGTCGCGCCCGATCGCGTCGGCCGTCTCTTCGGCGAGCGCCGCATCGAGCTCCGCGAGCGCGACGGCCGCGCCTTCGCGCACGAACGCGCGCGCGACAGCAGCGCCGATGCCGCGTCCCGCGCCCGTCACGAGCGCGACCTTGCCCGCGAGCCGGTTCACCGCGCCGCTCCCTTGCGCGCAATCCGCCATCCCTTGACGAACGCCTGCGCGTGCGAAGCGGTGACGGCGGGCGCCTGTCCGGGCGCATACAGCGCCGAGCCGAGGCCGAAGCCGTTCGCACCCGCCGCGAGATACGGGCCCATGTTCTCGGGCGTGATCCCGCCGACCGGCACGAGCGGCACCCGCGCGTCGATCACCGCGCGCCACGCCTTCACGGCGGACTGGCCGAGCTGCTCGGCGGGAAACATCTTCAACACGTCCGCGCCGTTCGCGAGCGCGGCGAACGCCTCGGTCGGCGTCGCGACGCCGGGCGCGCATGCGATGCCGAGCGTCTTCGCGCGGCGCACGACGTCGCCGTCCGCATGCGGCATCACGATCAGCTCGCCGCCCGCGCGCACGACTTCGTCGACGTATTCGGCGCGCAGCACCGTGCCCGCGCCGACGATCGCGTCGGCGGGCAGCGCGGCGCGCAATGCGGCGATGCTGTCGAACGGGTCGGGCGAATTGAGCGGCACCTCGACGATGCGAAAGCCCGCTTCGTACAGCGCGGCGCCGTGCGCCGCCGCGTCGGCGGGCGTGAGCCCGCGCAGGATCGCGATCAGCGGACACGCGTCGAACGCGCGCATCAGCCCGCGATGCGGCGCGTACGGCGCGGGAAAACGGCGTGCTTCGGCATCCATTGACATCATCTCCTCCAGCAACTTCGTATCGAGACGCGTGCGCGTCTACTGCGGCGCAAGGACGGCGCCGCCTGCCGCGCCGACGAGCCCCGCCTGCGTCGCGATGCGCCACAGGCCGCGCTCGGACGCGCGTTCGACGATGCGCGCATCGTCGCAATCGAATTCGGCGAGCGCGCGCCGGTAGCGGTCGCACAACGCGCCGTCCCCGACGAGGCGCGGCGCCAGCGCCGCAAGCGATGCGCCGTGGCCGTCCAGCAACGCATCGAGCGCGTTCAGCTCGTGACCGATCAGCAGTCCGGACAAATAGTCGCCCTGGGCCCGCGGCGCGAGCTGCCCGGTCAGCCCGAGCGTGCGGGTGCTGAACAGCGTCGCGAGCAATCCTTCGCTGCGCTTGCGCCGTGCGATCCGCACGCCGCGCACGAACGCCGCCCAGTCCGGCGCATCGCCCGGCTGCATCGTGCGGCCGAGAATCGTGTGCCCGCGCAGCGCGGCGAACAGCTCGCCCGTCATGTACGTGCGAAACCACTCGATGCGCCCGTCGCGCACCCACGCCCATTTCGCGTGCGTGCCGGGCAGGCCGATCAGCGCGCCAGTGCGTTCGTGCGCAAGCGACGGCTCGGCGGCGAGCGTGCCGACGATCTGCGTTTCCTCGCCGCGCATCACGTCCGGCAGTTCGCCCGGCTCGAGCGCGCCCGGCACGATCGCGAGCGCCGAGCCGCGCGCGGTGCGAAGCCGCACGAGGCTCGACGCGAACGCATCGGCATCGGCCGGCATCGTCACGTAAGGCGCCTCGCGCCAGCCCTGCGCGCTGCCGACCATCCCGGACGCGAGCGCCGGCACGTGCGGCGTGCGGTCGAGCCATGCGCCGCAAGCGCGCTCGAACGCGGCATCGAACGCCTGCGACGGCGATTCGCCCGCCGCGCCGGGCAGGCTCATCACGCCGGCCGCGAACGCGCGCGTGTCGAGCACCGAGCCGTCGGCGTCGAACAGGTACGCGCGCAGCGACGTCGTCCCCCAGTCGAGCCCGATCAGCGCGGGCGTGATCGCGTGTGCGCTCATCGCTTGATCCTGCGCGTCGCCTGCGGCGCGCTCCAGCCTAGGTCGGCCGAAATCGCGCGCGCGCCGCGCTGCACGAGCGGCACGAGTTCGTTCATCCGGTCGAGCGACATGTAGGGAATCGTGCTCGCGACCGACAGCGCGGCGACGATCGCGCCCGACGCGTCGCGCACCGGCGCGGCGACGCAGCGAATCGACGTTTCGTTCTCCTCGAGATCGAACGTGTAGCCGCCCGCCGCGTAGTGCGCCATCCGCTGCAGGAACGTGCCGATGTCCGGACGGCGATCCGGCTTGAAGTTCACGCCCGCGAGCGCGCGCTTCGACGCGTCGAACAGCGAGCGCCACGTGTCCGGATCGAGGTCGAGCATCATCGCCTTGCCGATCCCCGTCGACGCGAGCGGCATCCGGTGGCCGATCCGCGAGCGCATCTCGAGGCCGCGCGTGCCGGGAATCTTGTCGATGTAAAGCACGTCGTCGCCGTCGCGCACGCCGAGGTGGATCGTGTCGAGCGTCGCTTGCGCGAGCGCTTCGAGATGCGGGCGCGCGACCGCCGTGAGCGGCATCTGCTCGAGCGCGATCGTGCCGAGCTCGATCAGCTTCGGACCGAGCAGATAGCCGCCTTGCACCTGGCGCAGATAGCGCGCCTGCACGAGGCTGCTGACGAGGCGGTGCGTCGTGCTGCGCGTCGTGCCGAGCGCGGCGCCGATCGCGCGCATGTCGCGGGCGCCGCCCGCGACCGCCTCGAGGATCGCAAGGCCGCGCAGCAGCGTTTGCGTGCCCGCCTGCTGCGCGGCGAGATCGAGCGGCGTGCTCGTCGCGCCGATGCTGTCGGCGAGCGTCGCGTCGGACGTATCGGACGCATCGGGATGGACGGCTGTCGCGCCGTTCAAGGCAAGCGTCATGGGCGTTTTGTTCATGGTGCAATGAACTCCGGCAATTCAGACACGCGAGCCGTCGGGTTCGCGACGATTGCGCATCTGCCGAAGCGTGTCGATGTGCTTCGGATTGTAGGGGGGCGCGCCGCCATCTCCAATATTTGAGTGCGGCGCTCATATATTGGGAATTCCAATCGTTCCCGCGAGCCGGTCGCGCATGAAAAAACGGGCTGAGCCGAGTGTCCGGCTGAGCCCGTTCGATGCGCACCCCGTGGTTCTCGTGGGGTAAGCGATGCGCGACTTGCTTACTTCTGTGTCGCGCTCTGCGATTGGATGTAGCGCTGCACGTCGGAGAACGACACGCGTCCCGTGCGGTTCGCGTCGATCTGCTTGAAGTTCTTCGCGACGTAGCCGAGGCCCGCTGCCTTCGCCTGCGCTTCGGTCAGGCCCGTGTTGTTCGCGTCGGCCGCCGCGAACTGGCGCTGCAGCTTGCGCACGACCTGCGCATGCAGCGCGGCGCCCGACGTCTGCGTGCCGGCCGTCGGCTTGCGCGCGGCGGGCGGCACGTACGGATCGCCGAGTTGCGCCTGCGTGTGGCGATCGGGTCGCGCGTCGCTCGCCGCCTCCTGCGCGAACGCCGCTTGCGTGAACGCGAGGCCCGCGGCGAACAGCGCCGACCACACGAATGCCGATTGGATTTTCATGTCAGCTCCGATGAGAAATGGGGTCGTCATGGCCCGACGCGCGCGGCGCATCATGCGCGCAGCGCGACGGGCGGTGAAGCATCGTTCGACGTCATTGCGCGACGGGCGTCGCACCATAGAACGTCACCAGATCGGCTTTCTCCCGCGGCCGCGACGTATCGTCCAGATAGACCATGTGCCCGCCCTGATAGTCCTTGATCGTCAGATTGGGCTGCGCGCCGAGACGGGAGAGATCGAGTTCCGTCTGATAAAACGGCGTCGCGATGTCGTGATAGCCGTTCAACGACAGCACCTTCAGCGAAGGATTGAGCGTGAGCGCCGTGGCCAGATCCGGAATCGTGTCGGGCAGGTCGAGGCCGTCGTGACTCCAGTCCCACGTATAGATCGCATTGCTCCCTACAGCATAGGCCGACTTCGCCGAGTACTTCAGCACGTTCGGCAAATAGGTGCCGATCGTGTCGGTGAACGGCTTCGTGATGAAGCTGCTCGACGGATCGCCGCCCGATGCGAGCGGGCTGTTCGTCGGCACGTTCACGCGCGCGTCGTAGCGGCCGATCAGCGTGCCCGGGATCAGCGCCAGCTGATAGCTGTTGTCGTACGCGGTCGGCAGCAGATTGAAGTTCGCGCGCCACAGCGAAGCGGTCGCCCCCGTCGAGTTCGACATCGTCGTCACGAGGCTCTGCGGCGGCTGCGTATTGCTCGCGAGATATGCGTTCACGGCCGGCGAATACGTGCCCGCCGTCAGGAGGCGCATCTGGTCGGCATACTGCGGCAGGTCCGTCGGATTCGGATTGTCGAGCCGGTAGTACGCGCCGACCGCGCCGTAGCTCGGCACGAAGCCCGCGCAACTGATCGCGCTCGACCCGTTGTTCGAATTGCCGACATTGTTGCTCGCCATGTCGCAGTTGCTGTTGTAGTTGAGGATCGACGACTGCAGCACGATCCCGTCGAGCTTCACGCCGGCCGTCTCGAGCAGGTTCGCGAGCACGTCGGTGCGCGGCGTGCCGTACGATTCGCCGAACAGGTACTTCGGCGAATCGTTGCGCCGATTCACCTGCAGGTAGCGGATCACGAAATCGCGAAATGCTCCGCCGTCCTGATCGACGCCCCAGAACGTCTGGTTCGTGTTCGGCGCGATCGCTTCCGAAAAGCCCGTGCCGATCGCGTCGACGAACACGAGATCGGTCGTGTCGAGGAGCGTTTCCTGGTTGTCGACGAACGGGAACGGCGTCGGACTGTTCGCGTTCGGATCGCCCGTCACGAGGCGCTTCGGCCCGAACGAGCCAAGGTGCAGCCAGACCGTCGACGAGCCGGGGCCGCCGTTGTAGAAGAACGTGACGGGACGCTTGCCGAGCGGCTGGTTGTCCGCCGTGTACGCGACGTAAAAGAACGACGCCTCGGCCGCGCCCGTCTGCGGGTTGCGCGCGGTCAGGTGGCCCGCGGTCGCGGTGTAGTTGATCGTCTTGCCGTTCAACGTGATCTGGTGATGCGTGATCGCGGCGTTCTCGGTCGCGGCGGAAGCCGACAGCGACGCGCTCGCGCTCGACGAATAACGGTTGGGATCTTGATACGGTTTGTCCGCGCCGGATGAGGTGTCGGCGCTGCTCGAACTGTTCTCGCTCGCGGCGGCGCTCGCGGCGGGATTCGCGTCATCTCCATTGCACGCTGCGAGGAGCAGCGAAGAGAATACTGCGGCTAATAACAGCTTCGTCTTACGTGCTGGCATAGTCGTTTTCCTTCTCTCATGTTGTTTTTAGAGCGGCCGGATAGGCGCCCCCACCTTGCTCGTTCGGCCCGATAAGCCAAGGCGTGGGCCAATATACGCGACAAGTTTCGATTTGAAAAATGACGAAACATTTGAAAGAAATAAGGTTTACTTTATTCTTTCAAATTCGATTTTTCATTTGACCAAAATCGATACGGAATCGGGCTTTCGAGCGGCATTTTGTCAATACGATCGAGACAAAACCGACGATGGAGCGGATTTTTTATTGCTTTATTCGCACTGCGCGGCGAAATTAATTTGACGATCGAAATAAATCGGGTAATTACCCGAATTCCCGACGTATCGATTTTGAAAGATTTGTGGAAGCGCAGATATTGGGATGGTGCGCCGCAAAAGGCGCGCTGATCTTCCGCATGAAGAAGCGCCGTCGATCGACGGGGGTGCGCGCCGGCAAGCGATCGCGCTGCGGCGCGTCCGCGCTCACTGCGACGCGGGCAATTCCGCCGCGCCCATCCGTCGCGCGATCACGCCCGCGCGCTGCGCAAGGTAAGACGAGCCGCGGTGCGTGTCGAAATACTTCGGATTCGGCAGCATCACCGCGAGGCGCGCCGATTGCCACGCGGAAAGCCGGCTCGCGGGAATCCGGAAGTAGTACTGCGCGGCGGCTTCCGCACCGTACACGCCGCGGCCGAATTCGACCGAGTTCAGGTAGATCTCGAAGATGCGCTCCTTGTCGAGCAGCGTTTCGAGCATCCACGTGATGATGAGCTCCTGCCCCTTGCGGATGTAGCTCTTCTCACTGGACAGGAACAGATTGCGCGCGAGCTGCTGCGTGATCGTCGAGCCGCCCGACACGATTCGGCCGTGCGCACGGTTCTTTTCCCACGCCTGCAGGATCGCGTCCACTTCGTAGCCCGAATTGTTCGCGAAATCGGCGTCTTCGGATGCGATCACCGCGCGCTTCAGGTTCCGCGAGATCCGCTCGTACGGCACCCACTGATGCCGGATCGTCACCGCGGGCCGCGCGGCCGACAAGCGCCACGCGTCGGCGCGCATGAACGCGCTCGAACCCGGATCGACCACCGTCCACATCGCGATCTGCGCGAAGTAATAGAGCTGCGTCGCGAGCCACGCGCCGGCGAACACGCCGCCCGCATATGCGAGCCAGCGCGCGAGACCGCGCCGGCGCGCACCGGTCGCGCCGCGCGCCGGCGCGAAGCCCGGGCCGCGCGAAACGGGACTGTTCCGCACCCCGCTGCGCCTCTCGCGCTCAGTGCGCCGCCGACGCCGCGAGCGCGGCGCGCAGCGCGGCGAGCACGGGCGCGCTGTCGGGCCGCACGCCGCGCCATACGTAGAACGATTCCGCCGCCTGCTCGACGAGCATCCCGAGACCGTCCGCCGCGCGCGCGCCGAGCGCCGCCGCGTGCTCCATGAAGACGGTCGGCCGCGCGCCGTACATCATGTCGTACGCGAGCGTCGCCGGGCCGAACGCCGCGGTGTCGCATTCGGGCAGCGCCGCGTCGAGGCTGCCCGCCGTCGCGTTGACGATCATGTCGTAAGGCTCGCGCGCGATCCGCTCGGGACCGCCGCCCGCGAGCACGCAGCCCGCGTCGTGCGCGGCTTGCGTGAACTGGCCGACGAGCTCTTCCGCCTTGCTCGCCGTCCGGTTGACGATCGTGAGCGACGCGGGCGCGCGCTCGAGCATCGGCAACACGACGCCGCGCGCCGCGCCGCCCGCGCCGAGCAGCAGGATCCGCGCGCCCGTCAGGCTCACGCCGAGATTCGTTTCGATGTCGCGCACGAGACCGACGCCGTCGGTGTTGTCGCCGAAGATGCCGCTCTCGTCGAAGCGCAGCGTGTTCACCGCGCCCGCCGCCGCCGCGCGCGGCGACAGCGTGTCGGCGAGCGCATAGGCTTCGAGCTTGAACGGCACGGTGACGTTCACGCCGCGGCCGCCCTGCGAGGCGAATTCGCGCACCGCGGCCGCGAAGCCGTCGAGCGGCGCGAGCAGATGCGTGTACGCAATCGCCTCGCCCGTCTGTTCGGCAAAGCGCGTGTGAATGAACGGCGACTTGCTGTGCGCGATCGGATTGCCGATCACCGCGTAGCGATCGCGCGCGTTCGCAGCGGGCTCGACGGTCGTGCTCATTTCGGCTGCTCCTCGCCGTTTGCGGACGCGTCGCCCTCGCCGCCCGCCGCGCCGCCAGCCTCGGCGAGCGCTTCCGCTTCGCTTTCGGCCGATTCGGCGGCGGCGTCGAGCAGCACGTCGTCGGCCGCTTCGGCCTCCTCTTCGTCCTCGGCCGGCTCGCCGCCCGACACCGTCGGCGCGTCGAGCACGCTGAGGAGCCGCACCGATGCCTCGATCGTCAGTTCGTCGACCGACATCACATCGAGCAGCACGCGCGTGCCGCGCGCGTGAACGCCGAGCGCGGGCACGTGCAGCAGCAGCGGCACTTCGTCGAGACGCACGAGTTCACCCTTCACGACGGTCGCGCTCACCTGCTTGCGGCCTTCCTGCTTGATCCAGCGCAAGCACCAGAAATACTCCATCCGGCGCTGATGATCGGCGTATGCGGCATACGTATCGTCGAAGCCCTGCACGACCGCGTACAGATCCGCGTCCTTCTGCTTGAACGGCGCGGCGAGCTTCGCGGTCACGCCGTGCTGCACGCACGCGAGCAGTTGCCATTGATTGACGAGGTCGACGTAGCGGCGCAGCGGCGACGTGCTCCACGCATACTGCGGCACGCCGAGCCCTTCGTGCGGCGCGGCGCTCGTCTGCATCCGCGTGCGCTTCGGCCCGCTCGGCATGCCGAACGCACGCTGCGTGCGATAGATGCCCGGCACGCTGTGGTCGTGCAGGAACGCGCCCCACGTCGAGTTCGCGAGGATCGCGAGCTCGGACACGATCAGATCGAGCGGCGAACCGCGCCGGCGCGGCGTGATCGTCACGCGCTCGCCTTCGACGTAGAAGTTGTAATCGGTATTGCGCTGCACTTCGCGCCTGAGCCCGTAGCCCGCGCGCGCGACCTGGCGCTTCTCGAAGAGCGCCTGCGCGAGCGGCCAGAGCACCGCGATATCGTCCTTGTGCGGGTAGTCGCCCGTGCCGGCCGCGAGCGCATCCTCGGTGACGAGCTCGTCGAGCGTGTTGTGGCGCAGGTTGCTCTTCACGTAGACGTATTCGGCGCGCGTCTCGTTCGCGACGATCTCCTGCGTGTCGCGCTTCACGATGATGTACAGCGACAGCGCCGGGCGGTAGCCGCCCTCCTTCAGCGTGAAAACGTCGACGACGTCGTCCGGCAGCATCGTGATCTTGTCGCCCGGCATGTAGACGGTCGACAGCCGCGCGCGCGCGACCGCGTCGACCGCGTCGCCGCGCACGACGCCGAGCGCGGGCGCCGCGATGTGCACGCCGATCCGCACGCGCCCGTCGGTCAGATGCTCGACCGAGAACGCATCGTCGATCTCGGTCGTCGTGATGTCGTCGATCGAGAACGCGCCGACGTCCGCACGCGGCAGGTCGTCGGGCAGCTTGCCGACCGTGATGGACGGAAAGCCCGTGCCGTGCGGAAAGTACTCGGCGAGAAAGCGCGCTTCGTGCAGCGCGCGCGCGGACGGAATGCCGCCGCAGTCGAGCATCAGCCGCGCGGGCGACACGCCGCGCGCGAGCGCCGCCGCGTCGAGCGCCTTGTATTCGATCGAGTTCTTGTCCGGCTTCGTCAGGAGGTTGAGCGCCTTGCCGGCGAACGCGTCGGGCAGCTTGCCCGCCTTCAGCTCGTCTTCGTAGCCGGCCTGCACGAGCGCCTGCTGGCGCTTGCGCTCCAGCGCGGCGAGCGCCATCTTCAGCTGCTCTTCGGGCGCGCGCTGATACTGGCCGCGCCCCTTGCGACGAAAATAGACGGGCGAGCCGTGCAGGCGCAGCACGAGCGCCGCGCGCTCGACCGGGCCGTAGCTCGCGCCGAAATATTCGTCAGCGAGCGTCGCGTACGCGAATTCCTCGGCGGGCGCGCATTCCCACAGAAAATCCAGGTCGATCTGCTGCGCGGCCTCGTCCGCCTGCTGCATCAGCTCGTTCGCGGCGGGTTTCTCGAATTCGATCAGCACGTCCTTCGCGCGCACCTTCGCGCGCCGGCCGCCCGGCAATTCGACCTGAAACGCGTCGCCCTGGCGCGACAGCACGCTGCCCGCCTTGAAACTGCCCGATTCCTCGAAGAAAACGTTCACTCAGTACTCTCGTCTTTCGTTCAGACTTCCGCGCGCCGCGCTTCGCTTCGGAAGCAGGCGACGCCGCGTGTGGTGTGTAAGGCGCCATGCGCCGGACCTCGCATCCGGCGCCGACCTATCCGGCGTCACAAAATGCGAGAACGTCGTCGATGTAGTCGGCAAACTCGCTGATCCCGTGATCGCTGCCTTCGATGACGCGGGTTCGCGCGCCCGGATAGCGTGCGAGCATCTCGCGGTAGTCGAGCACTTCATCGCCCGTCGCCGCGAACAAATAGTAGCGCTCGGGCCGCGTGACCGCCGCGACGCGCAACGCGTCCAGCTCGTCCAGATGATGCGGCTCGACGACGATCGTGCCGCCGCCGTGCCAGAGCGGCTGCTCGCCGAGATAGCGACGCAGGTCGCGCTGCGGCTGCGTCGCCGGATTGAGCAGCACCGCGCGCCAGCCGTGCCTTTCCGCGAGCCAGGTCGCATAGTAGCCGCCGAGCGAGCTGCCGATCACGGTGACGTCGCGCGCAGGCATGCCGGCGACTTCCGCCTCGGCCGCCGCGATCGCGTCGAGCGGCGCCACCGACAACGCCGGGCAGCGCCACTCGTCCGCGCGTCCGAGATCGGCGAGCCGGGCGGCAAGCGCGCGCGCCTTGAACGACTGCGGCGACGAGCGGAAGCCGTGCAGATACAGGATCACGCGCCGCTCCGGGCCGACGCCGCGTCGCCGCGCGCCGACAGCGCGTCGAGCAGCTTCTGATGCACGCCGCCGAAGCCGCCGTTGCTCATCACGAGCACGTGGTCGCCCGGTCGCGCCGCCGCCGTCACCGCCTTCACGAGCGCGTGCAGGTCGTCGAACGCGTGCGCCTTGTCGCCGAGCGGTGCGAGGGCATCGGGGAGGCTCCAGCCGAGCGCGTCGCGGCCCGTCGACGCGCCGTAGCCGAACACGAGATCGGCGTCGGCGAGACTCGCCGGCAGCTGCGCCTTCATCGTACCGAGCTTCATCGTGTTCGAACGCGGCTCCAGCACCGCGAGAATTCGGCTGTTTTCGCCGCCGATGCGGGCACGAAGACCGGCGATCGTCGTTTCGATCGCGGTCGGATGATGGGCGAAATCGTCGTAGACGGTCACGCCGTCGACGCTGCCGCGCACTTCCATCCGACGCTTCACGTTGCGGAACGCCGCCAGCGCGGCGGCCGCCTGCGCAGGCGGCACGCCGACATGGCGCGCGGCCGCGATCGCGGCGAGCGCGTTCATCCGGTTGTGCTCGCCCTGCACCTGCCAATCGACGGCGCCGACGCGCTCGCTGCGCCAATACACGGCGAAGCGCTCGTCGACCGGCACGCCATCCTCGGCGGGCAGCGCCTGCCAGCCGCCATCGACGCCGAAGCGCTCGACGTCGCTCCAGCAGCCGCGCGACAGCACGCGTTCGAGCGCGTCCTCGCGGCCGTTCGTCACGAGCCGGCCGACGCCCGGCACCGTACGCACCAGGTGATGGAATTGCGTTTCGATCGCGGCGAGATCCGGGAAGATGTCGGCATGATCGAACTCGAGATTGTTCAGGATCGCGGTGCGCGGCCGGTAGTGGACGAATTTCGAGCGCTTGTCGAAGAACGCGGTGTCGTATTCGTCCGCTTCGATCACGAAGAAGCTCGAATCGGTGAGGCGCGCGGACACGCCGAAGTTCAGCGGCACGCCGCCGATCAGGAAGCCGGGATTCAGGCCCGCGTCTTCCAGGATCCACGCGAGCATCGAGCTCGTCGTCGTCTTGCCGTGCGTGCCGGCGACAGCGAGCACCCACTTGCCCGCAAGCACGTGCTCGCCGAGCCACTGCGGACCGGACACGTACGGCAACCCGCGATCGAGGATCGCCTCCATCAGCGGATTGCCGCGCGACACCACGTTGCCGATCACGAACAGATCGGGCTTCAGGTCGATCTGTTCGGCGCCGTAGCCTTCGATCAGCTGAATGCCCTGCGCCTCGAGCTGCGTGCTCATCGGCGGATAGACGCCCGCGTCGCAGCCGGTCACGGTGTGGCCCGCCGCGCGGGCGAGCACGGCGAGACCGCCCATGAAGGTGCCGCAGATGCCGAGAATATGGATATGCATAAAGCTTCGCGCCGCGTGGGCGTAGTCGAATCGGAGGCTGGCCGCGCCTCACGCCGGTTGCCGGGGAAACACGTGCGACGTGGCGCTCGCGCCGCCGCGCAAAGGGGGCTATTGTAACTGACGGCCCCGACGCGAACGACGGTTGACGCAACCGCCGGGCCGCTCGGCACCGATCTAGTATGATTGCCGGATCATGTCTCGCAAAACCCTACTCGACCCGCGGCGCGTACGCGACGAAATCGCGCTCGCCGCGGCACGCCTGATCGCCGAAGACGGGCTCGACTACGCCGGCGCGAAGCGCAAAGCCGCGCGCCAAGTGCTCGGCGACAGCCGAATTGCCGGCGAATGGTTGCCGGATAACGATCAGATCGAAGAAGAACTGCACGAATACCTCGCGCTGTTCCAAGGCGAGACGCAGCCCGCCGAACTGCGCCGGCTGCGTCTCGTCGCGCTCGCGTGGATGGAGCGGCTTGCGCCGTTCAATCCGTACATCGCGGGCGCGGTGCTGAACGGCACGGCGAACGCGCATTCGGACGTCCACCTGCAAGCCTTCTGCGACAACCAGAAGGACGTCGCGATCTATCTGTTGAACCAGAACATCCAGTACGACGTATCCGAGACCCGCCACTTCGCGGGACGCGGCGACGTCGAGACGCTCAGCTTCCTGTGGCGCGAAGCGCGCGGCGCCGAACCCGTCGGCATCCACGTCGCACTGTATACGAGCGACGATCTGCGCGGCGCCGTGAAGGCGGACGCCCGCGGACGCCTGTCGCGAGCCGACGCGCAAGCGCTGCGCGCGCTCGTCGAAGCGCCGCCCTCCTCACCAACCGAATCTTGAACCGATGAACAGCAAAGGTATTTTCGCAGGCATCGTGATCGCGGCCGTCGCGGTCGCCGGCGGGCTCGCCGCCGGCCACTGGGTGCGCGGCGGCAGTTCGGCCGGCGGCAGCGCGCCGGCGAGCGCGCCCGCCGCGGGCAACGCGGTCGACGCGCTGTGGGCGGCGTCGTATCCGGGCGTCGACGGCAAGCCGCAAGGGCTCGCTGCCTTCAAGGGCCAGAAAGTGGTCGTCAATTTCTGGGCGTCCTGGTGCGGCCCATGCGTCGAAGAGATGCCGGCGCTCGTGAAGCTGTCGCGCGAATATGAGAAGAAAGGTGTGCGTTTCGTCGGGATCGGCGTCGATTCCGAGCAGAACGTGAAGAATTTCCTGAAGAAAGTGCCGGTCGACTATCCGATCGTCGTCAGCGGCTATGCCGGTGCCGATCTAGCCCGGAATTTCGGAAACACAGCCGGCGCGTTGCCTTTTACCGTCGTCATCGACGAAACCGGCAAGGTTCGCGAAACAAAATTGGGGCAAATCCATCCGGACGAGCTGAAACGCACGCTCGACATGCTCTGATCCGAGCCGCCCTGCTACCGGCGCGTTGCCGATATTTGGGATCGATTAGCGTCAACTTACGCGGAGTTGACCGATTCTGACTGCGCCGGCGCGCGGATTCGCGCTTGCCGAAGCAATAGTCCATTCGGCAAAACTAGACAAATTTCTCTAATTGGCGATAAAGTTCGCGCAATTCCGCAGAAAAAGAAGCGACCATGACACGATTGCTGGTACTGCACGGCCCCAACCTGAACCTTCTCGGCACCCGGGAACCGGAGGTGTACGGCCGCGTGACCCTCGCGCAGATCGATCAGGCGCTGGCCGCACGGGCGCAGGAGGCGGGCGTCGAGCTCGAGTCGTTCCAGAGCAACCACGAGGGCGCGCTCGTCGACCGCGTCCAGGCTGCGAGAAACGACGGCACCGAGTTCATCCTGATCAATCCGGCTGCGTATACGCATACGAGCGTCGCGATCCGGGATGCGCTCGCGGGCGTCGGCATTCCGTTCGTCGAGATTCATCTGTCGAACGTGCACCGCCGCGAGCCGTTCAGGCATCACTCTTATTTCTCCGATCAGGCCGAAGGCGTGATCTGCGGCCTCGGCTGGAAAGCTTATCTGTACGCGCTCGAATACGCGCTCGACAAACTGCAAGGCGCGTCGCGCGGCTGATTTTCAAGAACTCGATTCAGCGCCGGTCCCGAACCGGCGTTTCACGTATTGAAAGGGGAACTCCCGATGGACCTTCGCAAGCTGAAAACTCTGATCGACCTCGTCTCCGAATCCGGCATCTCCGAGCTGGAAGTCACCGAAGGCGAAGGCAAGGTGCGCATCGTCAAGAACGCGCCGCCGGTCTATGTGCAGCAGCCGGGCGGCTACGCGCCGCAGGTGAGCGCCCCCCCTCCCGCCATGACGCTGCAGGCCGAAGGCGCGAGCGCCCCGGCACCCGCCGCCGCGCCCGCCGTGAGCGCGCCGCAAGGCCACGTCGTGACGTCGCCGATGGTGGGCACCTTCTACCGCGCGCCGTCGCCGGGCGCCGATCCGTTCGTCCAGGTCGGCGACACCGTGAAGGAAGGCCAGACGCTTTGCATCATCGAAGCGATGAAGCTCCTGAACGAAATCGAGTCCGACAAGGCAGGCGTCATCAAGGAAATCCTCGCCGAAAACGGCCAGGCCGTCGAATACGGCCAGCCGCTTTTCGTGATCGGCTAAGACCCGCCGCGCGGCGCGCCCGTCAGCGACGCCGCTCCTCTCAAGGCGCGCGCTCGCGCGCCCATCGAAGAGACGAATACTCGCTATGTTTGAAAAAATCCTCATTGCCAATCGCGGGGAAATCGCGCTGCGCATTCAGCGCGCGTGCCGCGAGCTCGGCGTCAAGACGGTGGTCGTCTATTCCGAGGCCGACAAGGAAGCCAAGTATGTGAAGTTGGCCGACGAAGCAGTCTGCATCGGCCCGGCTCCGTCGAATCTGAGCTACCTGAACATGCCGGCCCTCATCAGCGCGGCCGAAGTCACCGACGCCGAAGCGATCCACCCGGGCTACGGCTTCCTGTCGGAAAACGCCGATTTCGCCGAGCGCGTCGAGCAATCGGGCTTCACGTTCATCGGCCCGCGTCCGGACACGATCCGCATGATGGGCGACAAAGTCACCGCGAAGCAGACGATGATCCGCACCGGCGTGCCCTGCGTGCCGGGTTCGGACGGCGCGTTGCCGGACGATCCGAAGGAGATCGTGAAAATTGCGCGCTCGGTCGGCTATCCGGTGATCATCAAGGCGGCCGGCGGCGGCGGCGGACGCGGAATGCGCGTCGTCCATACCGAGGCGGCGCTCGTGAACGCGGTCAACATGACACGCGAGGAAGCGGGCCGCGCGTTCGGCAATCCGCAGGTCTACATGGAGAAGTTCCTCGAGAATCCGCGCCACATCGAGATCCAGGTGCTTGCCGACTCGCACAAGAACGCGGTCTGGCTCGGCGAGCGCGACTGTTCGATGCAGCGCCGTCACCAGAAGGTGATCGAGGAAGCGCCCGCGCCCGGCATCGCACGCCGCCTGATCGACCGGATCGGCGATCGCTGCGCGGACGCGTGCAAGAAGATGGGCTACCTCGGCGCGGGCACGTTCGAGTTCCTGTACGAGAACAACGAGTTCTACTTCATCGAGATGAACACGCGCGTCCAGGTCGAGCATCCGGTGACGGAGCTGATCACGGGCGTCGACATCGTCCAGGAACAGATCAGGATCGCCGCGGGCGAGAAGCTGTCGTTCCGCCAGCGCGACATCCAGTTCCGCGGCCACGCGATCGAATGCCGGATCAACGCCGAAGATCCGTTCAAGTTCACGCCGTCGCCGGGCCGGATCACGTCGTGGCACACGCCGGGCGGCCCGGGCATCCGCGTCGATTCGCACGCGTACAATGGTTATTTCGTCCCGCCCAACTACGATTCGATGATCGGCAAGCTGATCGCCTACGGCGCGACGCGCGAGCAGGCGATCAGCCGGATGCGCATCGCGCTGTCGGAAATGGTGGTCGAAGGCATTCTGACCAACATTCCGCTGCATCGCGAGCTGATGCTCGATTCGAAGTTCGTCGAAGGCGGCACGAGCATCCACTACCTCGAAAACCGGCTCGCGCAGAAACAGCAGGCCGCGCCGGAAGAAGCGTAATCATGAGCTATCGGGAACTCGTCGCCGAACT
The DNA here is from genome assembly GCF_000959365.1 of Burkholderia oklahomensis C6786. NCBI lineage: Bacteria > Pseudomonadati > Pseudomonadota > Betaproteobacteria > Burkholderiales > Burkholderiaceae > Burkholderia > Burkholderia oklahomensis. The sequence continues at coordinate 2,291,443 of NZ_CP009555.1, read as the reverse complement.
GCCGCGCGAGCACGCGGAGGCACTGTCCGACGCGCTCGTCGAGCTGGGCGCATTGTCGGTGTCCGTCGAGGACGCCGATGCCGACACGCCGGACGAGCAGCCGCTCTTCGGCGAACCGGGTCTGACGCCCGAGCGCACCGCGTGGCAGCATTCGCGCGTGATCGCGCTCGTCGACGCGACGCAGGATCCCGCGGTGCTGCTCGCCGCCGCCGCGAACGAAGCCGGCCTTGCCGAAACGCCGCGCTTCGAGCTGCGCGAAGTCGAGGAGCAGGACTGGGTGCGGCTCACGCAATCGCAATTCGACCCGATCCACATCGGCGAGAAGATCTGGGTCGTGCCGTCGTGGCACGACGCGCCGGAGCCCGACGCGCTCGTGCTCGAGCTCGATCCGGGCCTCGCGTTCGGCACGGGCAGCCACCCGACGACGCGCCTTTGCATGGAATGGCTCGAGCAGACCGTGCAGCCCGGCCAGACGGTGCTCGACTACGGCTGCGGCTCCGGCATCCTCGCGATCCTCGCGAAGAAGTGCGGCGCGGGCAGCGTGACCGGCATCGACATCGATCCGCAAGCGGTCGAAGCGGCGCGCCAGAACAGCGAGCGCAATCGCGCGGACGTCGCGTACGGCCTGCCCGACGACTGCCCCGACGGCGAATTCGACATCGTCGTCGCGAACATCCTGTCGAATCCGCTGAAGCTGATGGCATCGATGCTCGCATCGAAAGTGAAGCCGGGCGGGCGCATCGCGCTGTCGGGCGTGCTCGCGCGGCAGGCGGACGAAGTCGCGAGCGTCTACGCCCGCTATATCGATATCGCCGTCTGGCGCGAACACGAAGGTTGGGTATGCCTCGCCGGAACGCGGCGGGAAAGCCATTAGAATAAGCGCTGTCCTTCACTCAGGCCCCGCTGGCTGCCCGGCTGACCATGCTCCTTGCGACGCGCTGCCCTCATTGTGAAACCGTCTTCCGACTGCAACAGGAACAGCTCGCGCTGCACGACGGTCTCGTGCGCTGCGGCCACTGCCAGCTGGTGTTCGACGCGGCGCGCACGCTCGTGCCCGCCGAGCCGGACGCGGCCGCTGCGCAAGCAGCGCCGCACGCGCCACAGCAGCAGCCGGCGCCGCAGCGTCTGTTCGACGCGACGTCGCCCGATCTTCGTCCGCTCGAAGCCGGCCACCGCGATTTCGCGCCGGGCGCATGGGACATGTGGGCGCCCTGGCTCGACGGCACCGTCGATCCGAAGCTGCAGATGACGGGCGCGAGCGTCGGCGCCGCGGCGAACGGCGCGGCCGCGACACGCGTTCCCGCAGACGAATCGCGCGAAATTGCATCCGACGCGTCGACGCACGAAGTGCCCGCCCCCCCCGAAACGCCCCGAGCGCATCTGGCAGAAACGCCCGCGCTCGCCGAACAAGCGGCTCGCACGCCGCCTGCGTCCGACACCGCCGCGCATGCCGCCCAAACGTCCGACGCGGACATGCCCGCCGTCGGCATCCGGCACTTTCCCCCGCCGCCTAGCCCGACGCTCGATATCGCTCGCACGGATGCCAGGCGCGAGCCCGAAGCCGCGCGCCCCCCTGCGCCCGGCTCCCGGACGCACGATGCGGCCGAACCCGTGCTCGCGTCGCCCGCGGCCGCAACCGCTGCGCTCGCCGATGCCGCCCACGACCACGAGCCGCGCTTCGGCGCTGCGGCGTCGCCCCGAACCGACGCCGAGCCGTTCGCGACGTCGCCCGAACCCGACAATCGCGAACATTTCGCGATGACCCGCGAAACGCGGACGAGCGCGGCGGGCGGCGGCTTCGCGCGTGCGCTCGGCGTGCTCGTCGCGCTGGCGCTCGCGGCGCTTCTCGCCGCGCAGCTCGCGTGGTGGCAGCGAGAGACGATCACGATCTACTGGCCGTCGACGGAGCCGCTTTTCAAGCAGGCGTGCGCGAAGCTCGGCTGCATGGTCACGCCGCCACGCGCGATCGACGGCCTGCGGCTCGACGCATCGGATCTGCGCCAGCTCGACGGTCCGCGCCTCCTCGAGCTGAAGGTGCCGCTCACGAACCGCTATCGCGTCGCGCTCGCATATCCGTCGATCGAGCTCACGCTGCTCGACGAAGCCAACAACATCACCGCGCGCCGCGTGCTCGCGCCGCGCGACTACGTGCGCCCCGGCGCGCGCGTCGAAGCGGGCATGCCCGCCGGCGCGACGCAGACGATGACCGTCAGAATCGAGACCGACGGCATCGCCGCGTCGAATTTCCGCGTCCAGATCTTTTATCCGTAACGCGCCGCGATGCGGCGCGTGGCCTCAACCCGTGCGCCGCATAGGCGCACACATTTGGAGCACGAACATGAGCAAAGTCACGCTGGGTGGCAACCCGATCGAAATCGCCGGCACGTTCCCGATCATCGGCTCGCAAGCTCCCGACTTCAAGCTGGTCGGCAAGGACCTCGCCGACCTCTCGCTGGCGAGCTTCGCCGGCAAGCGCAAGGTGCTGAACATCGTCCCGAGCCTCGACACGCCGACCTGCGCGACGTCGACTCGTAAGTTCAACGAAGCGGCGAGCAAGCTCGACAACACGGTCGTCATCGTCGTGTCGGCCGACCTGCCGTTCGCGGCAACCCGCTTCTGCACGACGGAAGGCCTCGCGAACGTCGTCACCGCATCGACGTTCCGCAGCGGCCGCGCGTTCGCCGACGCATACGGCGTGAACGTGACGAGCGGTCCACTCGACGGCCTGACCGCGCGCGCGGTCGTCGTGATCGACGAGAACGACAAGGTCACGCACACCGAGCTCGTCGGCGAAATCAAGGACGAGCCGAACTACGATGCCGCCCTCGCCGCACTGAAGTAAGCCGCACCGAACGGCCGCGCCGCGCGCCGCCTGCCTGCCGCGCGGCGGGCGCACGCGCGGCGCGGCCGCCCTCTCAACTTCTCTACAGGAACGCACACCTTGGCTACGCTGATTTGCGGTTCGATCGCCTACGACAACATCATGACCTTCGAAGGGCGCTTTCGCGAGCACATCCTGCCCGACCAGGTGCACCTCATCAATCTGAGCTTCCTCGTGCCGACGATGCGCCGCGAATTCGGCGGCTGCGCGGGCAACATCGCGTATGCACTGAAGCTGCTGGGCGGCGACGCGCGAATGATGGGCACGCTCGGCGCGATCGACGCGCAGCCGTACCTCGACCGCCTCGATGCACTGGGGCTTTCGCGTGAATACGTTCGCGTGCTGCCCGACACGTACTCGGCGCAGGCGATGATCACGACCGATCTGGACAACAACCAGATCGCCGCATTCCACCCGGGCGCGATGATGCAGTCGCACGTGAACCACGCGGGCGAAGCGCAGGGCGTCAAGCTCGCGATCGTCGCGCCGGACGGCTTCCAGGGGATGGTCCAGCACACCGAGGAGCTCGCGCAGGCGGGCGTGCCGTTCATCTTCGATCCGGGCCAGGGTTTGCCCCTCTTCGACGGCGCCACCTTGCGCCGCAGCATTGAACTTGCGACTTACATTGCTGTCAACGACTACGAAGCCAAGCTGGTGTGCGACAAGACGGGTTGGTCCGAAGACGAAATCGCCAGCCGGGTTCAGGCGCTCATCATCACGCGCGGCGAGCATGGTGCGACGATCCGCCATCGTGACGGCGAGGAACAGATTCCGGCCGTGCGGGCGGAGCGGATCATCGATCCGACCGGCTGCGGCGACGCGTTCCGCGGCGGCTTGCTGTACGGGATCGAGCACGGCTTCGACTGGGCGACGACGGGGCGCCTCGCGAGCCTGATGGGTTCGCTGAAGATCGCGCACCAGGGTCCGCAGACTTACGCGCCGACCCGCGCGGAAATCGATGCTCGCTTCGAGACCGCGTTCGGCTACAGTCCGAAGTGAATCTTGTTTGGAGAAGATGAAACATGTTGACCAGGAAAACCCTCACGCTGGCCGCGATGCTGACCGCGACGGTGACGCTCGCCGGCTGCTTCACGCCGCCGGGTTCCGCCGACGTCTATAGCGTCGGCCAGGCGCAGCGCGAACAGACCGTGCGGATGGGCACGGTCGAGAGCGTCCGCGCAGTGCGGATTCAGGGCGACGGCGGCGGCGGCGCGCTCGGCACGCTCGGCGGCGGCGCGCTCGGCGCAGTTGCCGGCAGTGCGATTGGCGGCGGCCGCGGCTCGGTGCTGACCGCGATCGCGGGCGGCATCGCCGGTGCGGTCGCCGGCAATGCAGTCGGCCAGGGCCTCAGTTCGGCGAACGGCGTCGAAATCACCGTGCGCCTCGACAACGGCGACCTGCGCTCGATCACGCAGGCGGCGACGCCCGAAGTGTTCCGCGCGGGCGAGCGCGTGCGGCTGCTGTCGAGCGGCGGCGTGACCCGCGTCACGCACTGATCGACATCGGCGCGCCGGCAAGCACGTCCGGCGCACTGGGGCACGACGCGGCGCGAGCCGCACGATCGAAAACGCATGCGCATCTCGCGCATGCGTTTTTTTTGTGCGCTTCACCCGAGAGCAAGCCCCACGCCGCGGCCGGCAATGAAAAAATCCCGCCACCGGCAAGCCGATGACGGGATCTCGATCGAGTAGAACTACTCGATTCAGGACACAGCGAATGTGTCCGTCTTGGCGCAGCGAGTCTCTACGGACGGCTGCCGGTCGGGAACGGCCATGCCGCTGCCGGGTTGAGCGCGGTCTTCGCGCCCGATGCCGGAGCAACCGATGCCGTCGACGCCGTCGTCGCCGGCGCAGCCTTCTTCACGACCGCCTTCTTCGGCGCAGCCGCTTTCTTCGCGGGCGCAGCCTTCTTCGCAGGCGCGGCCTTCTTCGCAGCAGCCTTCTTCGCCGGTGCGGCCTTCTTCGCGGCAGCCTTCTTCGCCGGCGCCTTCTTCGCAGCGGCCTTCTTCGCCGCAACCTTCTTCACGGCGACTTTCTTCGCAGCGGCCTTCTTCGCCGGCGCCTTCTTCGCGGCAACCTTCTTCGCCGCAACCTTCTTCACGGCGACTTTCTTCGCAGCAACCTTCTTTGCCGCGACCTTCTTCGCCGCGACCTTCTTGGCGGCAACCTTCTTCGCTGCGACCTTCTTCGCCGGCGCCGCCTTCTTGGCAGCGACCTTCTTCACGGCGACCTTCTTCGCAGCAACCTTCTTCACCGCTGCCTTCTTCGCCGGTGCGGCCTTCTTGGCAGCGACCTTCTTCGCGGCGACCTTCTTGGCAGCCGGTTTCTTCTTGGCAAGTGCCATCATTTTCTCCTTCAGGTTCAGATGAGAGTCAGTTCAAACTACACCCTTCGTCAAAACCCGCTTCCCGCGGACGTTTATCAGGACGTGCGCTGCGAAGCGGGCTATTCATCGGCGTACGCGGATGACGCTTGCTTACGCTAATGAATACGGTATGGCGCGCCGTGCCCCTTGGCACCGCGCGCCAAATCAAGTCGGCGGCCGGCGCGCCCTGCGCCGCCGCCCCTAATCGCTTGATCGAGCCGGCGGCCGTTCGGCCGCCCGCCTTTTCCGGAGGGAAGTTTGCCCATCCCACTGAAGGGTTCGCAAAGTGCCTGTCGTGTACTTGGGCCCTTGAGGCACCGGACATGCTTTGCATCAGGCGTTCTTGCTCCTAAACCTTGCGCCGGGCGCAGTGCCCGGCATGAACATCGTTACTCGTCGACTGCGCGTCGGGTCATTCCCACGACAGCGCGCCGCCCGTCTGATACTCGATTACCCGCGTCTCGAAGAAGTTGCGCTCCTTCTTCAAGTCGATCATCTCGCTCATCCACGGGAACGGGTTTTCCTCGTTCGGGAACAGCGGATCGAGGCCGATCTGCTGGCAGCGGCGATTGCTGATGAAGCGCAGGTAGCTCTTGAACATCGACGCGTTCAGGCCCAGCACGCCGCGCGGCATCGTGTCCTCCGCGTAGCGGTACTCGAGATCGACGGCGTGCTTGAACAGCTCGCGGATCTCGGCGCGGAACTCGGCCGTCCACAGGTGCGGGTTCTCGAGCTTGATCTGGTTGATCAGGTCGATCCCGAAGTTGCAGTGCATCGACTCGTCGCGAAGGATGTACTGGTATTGCTCCGCCGCGCCCGTCATCTTGTTCTGCCGGCCGAGCGCGAGAATCTGCGTGAAGCCGACGTAGAAGAACAGGCCTTCCATGATGCACGCGAACACGATCAGCGACTTCAGCAGCTTCTGATCGGCCACCAGCGTGCCCGTCTTGAAGGCTGGGTCGGTCAGCGTATGGATGAACGGAATCAGGAACTCGTCCTTCGCGCGGATCGACGACACCTCGTGATACGCGTTGAAGATCTCGCCTTCGTCCAGGCCGAGCGATTCGACAATATATTGATACGCGTGCGTGTGGATCGCCTCTTCGAACGCCTGGCGCAGCAGGAACTGCCGGCACTCCGGCGCCGTGATGTGGCGGTAGGTGCCGAGCACGATGTTGTTCGCCGCGAGCGAATCGGCGGTCACGAAGAAGCCGAGGTTGCGCTTGACGATCCGGCGCTCGTCCTCGGTCAGGCCGTTCGGGTCCTTCCACAGCGCGATGTCGCGGGACATGTTGATTTCCTGCGGCATCCAGTGATTCGCGCAACCGGCCAGGTACTTCTCCCACGCCCACTTGTACTTGAACGGGACGAGCTGGTTGACGTCGGTCTGGCCGTTGATGATGCGCTTGTCGGCGACGTTGACCCGCGCTTCCGACGCGACGGCTGCGGACGCATGCGGCGCCACGGCGAAATCGCCTGCGAAGATGTCGCGCGCCGACGAAGCTTGATGAACGGCAGGCATCGCAGCCTGCAATCCGACAGCCATTCCTGCGGGGTCGCGCATCGCGTTTTGCTGCGCACCGCTCGCGGGAGTTGCGGCAGTCTTCTCGTCATCCCAGTTGAGCATAAATTCTCACCATCAATTTAGATCGGTTTGTACCATCTTTTCCTGAGCGATAAAAGGGTTCGCTCATGAAAAATCCTTTTTTCGATTCGCGTTGCGACCTCGATACAACACTTTGAGCAACGCATCGTCATTCATGCAGAGCGCGATGTGTGCCGCGCGTGATTCGCGAGGTGCGCTCGACGCATCGAACGCGGATCGAAACGCGACGTCGTCGGGGATGTTTCGATCACTCTTCCTGCTGCCTGCAACGCGCTTGCTGCGTTACAGATTCCTTATCATTTTTTTAGTAGAGAGCGGCGCGCACTTCAACCTTTATCGGTCTTCGTCGCACGCCGCTCGCACTCATCGAGCGCTACGCGCGCCGCATCACTGGCACGCTTCGCACTCTTCGAAGCCCGGATCGCCCGGACGCATCGTGCACACCGGACCGTCCGCCTCGATCGGCGCCGCGTTCAGCGCGCCCGACTGCGCATCGCCGCCCGCCGCGCCGAAGCCGCCTGCCGCGCCCTGCGCGCCGCCCGCCGCACCGCCGCTCGAGCCGCCGGACGTCGGCACCGCGTTCAGCGCGCCGTGCGCGACCGTCGACTTCTCGACGTGCGTCGCCGCCATCGTGCGCAGGTAGTAGGTCGTCTTCAGGCCGCGCAGCCACGCGAGCTTGTAGACCTCGTCGAGCTTCTTGCCCGACGCGCCGCCCATGTAGATGTTCAGCGACTGCGCCTGGTCGATCCACTTCTGACGACGCGACGCCGCCTCGACGAGCCACTTCGGATCGACTTCGAACGCGGTCGCGTAGATCGCGCGCAGGTCGGCCGGGACGCGGTCGATGCGCGAGAGCATGCCGTCGAAGTACTTCAGGTCGGCGACCATCACCTCGTCCCACAGGCCGCGCTCCTTCAGGTCGCGCACCAGGTACTCGTTGACGACCGTGAATTCGCCCGACAGGTTCGACTTCACGTACAGGTTCTGGAAGGTCGGCTCGATGCACGCCGACACGCCGATGATGTTCGAGATCGTCGCCGTCGGCGCGATCGCGACGCAGTTCGAGTTGCGCATGCCGAACGAGTCGATCCGCGCGCGCAGCACCGGCCAGTCGAGCGTCGCGCTCGTGTCGACCTCGACGTAGCCGCCGCGGGCTTCCGTCAGCAGCTTCAGCGTGTCCTGCGGGAGGATGCCGCGATCCCACAGCGAGCCGCGGTAGCTCGAATAGCGGCCGCGCTCTTCGGCGAGCTCGGTCGACGCGTAGTACGCGTAGTAGCAGACCGCCTCCATCGAGCGATCGGCGAACTCGACCGCCGCCTCCGACGCGTACGGCGTGCGCAGCAGGTGCAGGCAGTCCTGGAAACCCATGATGCCGAGGCCGACCGGACGGTGCTTCAGGTTCGAGTTACGCGCCTTCGCGACCGCGTAGTAGTTGATGTCGATGACGTTGTCGAGCATCCGCATCGCGACGCCGACCGTGCGCTTCAGCTTCTCCTGGTCGAGCGCGTAGCTGCCGTCGGCCTGCTTCGCGAGGTGCGCGACGAGGTTCACCGAGCCCAGGTTGCAGACGGCGATCTCGGTATCGCTCGTGTTCAGCGTGATTTCCGTGCACAGGTTCGACGAGTGGACGACGCCGACGTGCTGTTGCGGCGAGCGCACATTGCACGGATCCTTGAACGTGATCCACGGGTGGCCGGTCTCGAACAGCATGCCGAGCATCTTGCGCCAGAGCTGCTGCGCCGGAATCTTCTTGAACAGCTTGATCTCGCCGCGCGCGACCTTCTCTTCGTAGCCGACGTACGCCGCCTCGAACTCGGCGCCGAACTTGTCGTGCAGGTCCGGGCAGGTCGACGGCGAGAACAGCGTCCAGTCGGCGCCTTCCATCACGCGCTTCATGAACAGGTCGGGAATCCAGTTCGCCGTGTTCATGTCGTGGGTGCGGCGACGGTCGTCGCCCGTGTTCTTGCGCAGCTCGAGGAATTCCTCGATGTCGAGGTGCCACGACTCCAGGTACGCGCACACCGCGCCCTTGCGCTTGCCGCCCTGGTTCACCGCGACCGCCGTGTCGTTGACGACCTTCAGGAACGGGACCACGCCTTGCGACTTGCCGTTCGTACCCTTGATATGCGAGCCGAGCGCGCGCACGCGGGTCCAGTCGTTGCCGAGGCCGCCGGCGAATTTCGACAGCAGCGCGTTGTCCTTCAGCGCTTCATAGATGCCGTCGAGGTCGTCCGCGACCGTCGTCAGGTAGCACGACGACAGCTGCGAGCGGCGCGTGCCCGAGTTGAAGAGCGTCGGCGTCGAGCTCATGAAGTCGAAGCTCGACAGCACGTTGTAAAACTCGATCGCGCGCGCTTCGCGGTCGATCTCGTTCAGCGCGAGGCCCATCGCGACGCGCATGAAGAACGCCTGCGGCATCTCGATGCGGGTGCCGTCGACGTGCAGGAAGTAGCGGTCGTACAGCGTCTGCAGGCCGAGGTAGCCGAACTGCAGGTCGCGGCTCGCGTCGAGCGCATCGCCCAGGCGCTTCAGGTCGAACTGCAGCAGCTTGTCGTCGAGCAGTTCGGCTTCGACGCCGCGCTTCAGGAACTGCGGGAAGTATTCGGCGTAGCGCATCGACATTTCCGCCTGCGTCACTTCCTCGCCGAGGATCTCGCGGCGGATCGTGTGCAGCAGGATGCGCGCCGTGACCTGGCTGTACGCCGGGTCCTTCTCGATCATCGTGCGCGCGGCCAGGATCGCCGAATCGTAGACCTGGGTCATCGGCACGCCGTCGTACAGGTTCTTCACCGTTTCCGAGACGATCGGCTCCGGGCTCACCGCGTCGCCGAGCCCTTCGCATGCCGACACGATCAGCGCGTGCAGCGCGCTCATGTCGAGCGGGCGCGTGACGCCGTTGTCCGTCACGTTGATGCCGCCGGCCGCCGACGTCTCGACGTCCGCCGCCTCGCCCGCGTGGACGCGCTCGAGGTGACGCTTCTCGCGGTACAGCACGTACGCGCGCGCGACGTTGTGCTCGCCGCCGCGCATCAGCGCGAGCTCGACCTGATCCTGAATGTCTTCAATATGGAACGTGCCGCCGTTCGGGCGGCTGCGCAACAGCGCGCGCACGACGCTCTGCGTCAGTTGCTCGACGAGCTCGCGCACGCGTGCCGACGCGGCGCCCTGGCCGCCGTTGACGGCCAGGAACGCCTTCGTCACCGCGATCGCGATCTTCGACGGTTCGAACGACACCACGCTGCCGTTGCGGCGGATCACCTTGTAGTCGGCGTACGTCGTCTGCGACGCAAGTGCCGGCGCGCCTTGTGCGCCACCGGCGAGAGGGCGGCTCGCCGCGCTCTCGAATTGGGACGTCGCATTGTCGGTGGTTTGCATGGGCAAAACTCCTGGTGTTGGGTGATGCGGAAGGGACCGCGGATTAATACGGACGGTGCGCCACGAGGTGCGCGAGCGGTAAGACGCGGAAGAAGCGGCTGCCGTGCCGGTTGGGCCCACGCGACGCGCTCGATTCGACATTGGCCTTCATCATGCGCATCGCGCCCCTGGCTACACTTTTCCACGCGGGTCGCAGCGCGCCGGACCGCTGGCCGGATGCGCCGCACTGAGAATGTCGCGCTCCGGCGATGACGCCGGAACCGCGTTCGGGAACGGAAAATGCCCCCGATCGACACACTATATGTAGTGCCGAACTGCTCGATTGGCCCCAAGTATAGTGGAGCCTCGCGGAAGCGCCAAAGGAAAAATTTGCTCGAAGTCTATTGACAAGCGCGATACGCCGACACGACAAGGCACGCCCGGCGAAACACTGCGATGCGCGTCAAAAAGACCTCGCGCTCAGTGCTTCCGGTAGGGAAAGTATCGAGCCGGAAAACCGGCATCGTCAGAGAGACGTTGCCAATCGAAGTGCGGACCGGGATCGGTCTTGCGTCCGGGCGCGACGTGCTCGTGGCCCGCGAACGCATCGATCGGGTAATGCGCGGCGAGCGCGCGCGCGAGCGCGGCGAGCGTCGCATATTGCGGCGCGTCGAATGCGACGTCGTCCGCGCCTTCGAGCTCGATGCCGATCGAGAAATCGTTGCAGCGCTCGCGGCCGAAGAAGCTCGACGCGCCCGCGTGCCAAGCGCGCGCGTCGCACGACACGAACTGGATCAGCGCGCCGTCGCGCCGGATCAGGAAGTGCGCGGATACCCGCACGCCGCGCAGGTGCGCGTCGTAGAACGGATGCGCGTCGCAATCGAGTCGATTCTGGAACAGCTCGACGATCGCATCGCCGCCGAACTCGCCGGGCGGCAGGCTGATGTTGTGGATCACGACGAGCGAAGGAGCGACGCCTTCTGGCCGCGCTTCGAAATTCGGCGACGGCTCGCGCAGCGCGCCGTCGACCCAGCCGCCGGCATCGACGGTGAAGCGCCTCGCGCCGCTCATCGCTCGCTGCGGCCGCCCGAATGCGCGGCGTGACGCGCCGCATGCTCCGGACTGCAGAAATACTCGCTGCCCGCCGCGATCGCATCGCTCTTCGGCGCATGCACGCCGCACTCCGCGCAGCGGACCATCGGCTCGGGCAGCGCGCCGCCGTCGCCCGCGCGGCCCGCACCGCCCTGGTCGGCCGCGGGGCCTGCGTTGCGGCCCGCTTCGCCGCCGGCAAACGGCCCGTCGCCGCGCGCCTGCGCCCGGCGAATCTTTCTCGCGAGCCACGAGCTCGCGAAGAACAACACGATAAGGAGAAGGATTTGTCGCATCGAGATCAGGTGTTCAAACCACGGAGCGGTGCAGCAGCACCTCGAGAACGAAGCGGCTGCCGACGTACGCGAGCAGCAGCGCGACGAACGACGCGAGCACCCAGCGCGCGACGCCGCGGCCGCGCCAGCCGGACGCCTTGTGCGCGACCAGGAGCCCGCCGAACATCAGCCAGGACAGGATCGCGAACACGGTCTTGTGATCGAGCTTGAGCGCGCGCGCGTCGATCTGCTCGCTGAACAGGATGCCCGTCGCGAGCGTCAGCGTGAGCAGCACGAAGCCCGCGCCGATCAGGCGGAACAGCAGCTTCTCGAGCGTGAGGAGCGGCGGCAGCGTATCGAGCAAGCCGGCGATCCAGCTCGACGACTCGCGCAGCCCGTCGTGCCGCAGCGCGTGCAGACGCCGCTCGACCATCAGCATCAGCACCGCGTGCAGCGCCGCGATCGCGAAGAGCCCGTACGCGATGTTCGCGATCAGGAAGTGCAACTTGAAGAGCGGCGCGGCCGCATACGGCAGCACGTGCACGCCGCCGAACGCCAGCGGCAGGAGCGACGCGACGCACGCTAGCGGCAACACGAGGAGCCGCATGCCGTCGAGCGGAAAGAAGAAGCTCTCGATCCAGTAGATGCCGGCGCCGAGCCAGAACATCGCCGACAGCGCGAACGCGAAGCCGAACACCATCGCGTCGTGCGGGAAGATCGTCATGTGCAGCAGCACCCCATGCGCGAGCAGCGCGGCGCAGAGGATCGTGCGCCCGAGCCCGCCCATCCCGGCCGAGGCGGGTTCGCGCGTGTGCGGGACGGCCGGCACGCTCGCGACGAGCGGCCGCGCCGCGCCGACGCGGCGCGTGCGCCAGCTGGCGACGGCGAGGCCGCCATATAAGAGCGCGGTGAGGGCATACAGTACAATATCCATGTTCGAAGTTTACACTAGGCCCCCTACCCGCGACGGCCGGCTTTTTGTCCCACTCGCGCCTGCGGGCTTCACTGTCCATCGCTCCCCATGCTCGACAATCTCACCCAACGGATGGCGCGCGTCGTCAAGACGCTGCGCGGCGAGGCCCGGCTCACCGAGGCGAACACCCAGGAGATGCTCCGCGAGGTGCGGCTCGCGCTCCTCGAAGCCGACGTCGCGCTGCCCGTCGTCCGCGATTTCATCGCGAAGGTCAAGGAAAAAGCGCTCGGCGAGGATGTGGTCGGCAGTCTGTCGCCCGGTCAGGCGCTCGTCGGCGTGGTCCAGAAGGAACTGACCGCCGTGATCGGCGGCGACTATGAAGGCAAGGCGGTCGAGCTGAATCTCGCCGTCACGCCGCCCGCGATCATCCTGATGGCCGGCCTGCAGGGCGCCGGCAAGACGACGACCGTCGGCAAGCTCGCGAAGTTGCTGCGCGAGAAGTACAAGAAGAAGGTGCTCACCGTCTCGTGCGACGTCTACCGCCCCGCCGCGATCGCGCAGCTGAAAACGGTGAGCGAGCAGGTCGGCGCCGACTTCTTCCCGTCTACGCCCGACCAGAAGCCCGTCGACATCGCGAACGCGGCCGTCGACTGGGCGAAGCGCCACTATCACGACGTGCTGCTCGTCGATACCGCAGGCCGCCTCGGCATCGACGAAGCGATGATGCAGGAGATCACCGCGCTGCACGCGGCGCTCAAGCCGGTCGAGACGCTCTTCGTCGTCGATGCGATGCTCGGCCAGGACGCCGTCAACACCGCGAAGGCGTTTAACGACGCGCTGCCGCTCACGGGCGTCGTGCTGACGAAGCTCGACGGCGACTCGCGCGGCGGCGCCGCGCTGTCGGTGCGCCACGTGACGGGCAAGCCGATCAAGTTCGTCGGCGTCGCCGAGAAGCTCGACGGCCTCGAGATCTTCCACCCGGACCGGATGGCAAACCGGATCCTCGGGATGGGCGACATCCTCGCGCTCGTCGAGGAAGCGCAGCGCGGCGTCGACATCAAGGCCGCGGAAAAGCTCGCCGACAAGGTCAAGAAAGGCGGCGACTTCGATCTGAACGATTTCCGCGCGCAGATCTCGCAGATGAAGAACATGGGCGGGCTGTCGTCGCTGATGGACAAGCTGCCCGCGCAATTCCAGCAAGCCGCCGCGGGCGCCGACATGAGCCAGGCCGAAAAGCAGATCCGCCGGATGGAAGGCATCATCAATTCGATGACGCCCACGGAGCGCGCGAAGCCCGAGATCATCAAGGCGACGCGCAAGCGCCGGATTGCGGCGGGCGCGGGCGTGCCGGTGCAGGAAGTCAACCGGATGCTGAATCAGTACGACCAGATGCGCACGATGATGAAGAAGCTGAAGGGCGGCAACCTGCAGAAGATGATGCGCGGCATTAAGGGCATGATGCCCGGCATGCGCTGATTCGCCGCGGCGCCGCGCACGGGTATATGCTGTAGCGCGTGGCGCCGCATTGTTTCATTCTTATTAGTATCCCAGACGAGACCGCTCGCCAGACCTCATGAATCGAGAAGAAGCCCTCCACATTTTCCAACACTCCGAAGAGATCGTCTCCGACGACGAGGTCAACGCGTCGATCGGCCGGATGGCTGCGGAGATCCGCGGCCAGATCGGCGAGGAGTTCCCGCTCGTGCTGTCGGTGATGGGCGGCGCGGCGGTGTTCACCGGCATGCTGCTGCCGCACCTCGATTTCCCGCTCGAGTTCGACTACATCCACCTGACCCGCTATCGCAACACGACGAAGGGCAGCCCCGAGATGCATTGGCGCGTCGCGCCGCGCGAATCGGTGAAGGACCGCATCGTGCTCGTGCTCGACGACATCCTCGACGAAGGCGAAACGATGGCCGCGATCCGCGACCGCATTCTCGAGATGGGCGCGAAGCGCTTCCTGTCCGCGGTGCTGTGCGAGAAGACGCTCGCGAAGGCGAAGCCGCTGCATCCGGACTTCTGCGGGTTCGCGGTGCCGGACCGCTACGTGTTCGGCTGCGGGATGGATGCGAAGGGCTACTGGCGCAACCTGCCGACGATCCGCGCACTGACGGCGGACGTCTGACGCCGGCGCGGCGGCACTCGCGCGTCGCACCGAAGACACCAAGGAAAAGCGGCTCGCGTGTGATGCGCGAGCCGCTTTTCCTTGTTCGGCGATCGAAGGTACCGCACCGTCGCAGTCCGTCAGCCCATCACAACTGGTGAACGAACGCGCGAATGCCCGCCATCATCATCTCGACCGAGATCGCGACGAGCACGAGCCCCATCAGACGCTCGAACGCGAGCACCGTGCGCTCGCCGAGCCACTGCTGAATCCGTTCGGCGAGCACGAGCGTCACCGCGCACACAAGCATCGTCACCGTCAGCGCGCCCACCCATTCGAACATCTTGCCGGGCGCCTGCGACGTGAGCAGCATCACCGTCGCGAGCGCCGACGGCCCGGCGAGCGCCGGAATCGCGAGCGGCACGATGAACGGCTCGCCGCCCGCGCGCGGATCGCTGCCGAGCGCGCCGTCCGGATGCGGGAAGATCATCCGGAGCGCGATCAGGAACAGCACGATTCCGCCGCCGATCCGCAGCGACACATCGGTCAGGCTCATCATCCGCAGGAAGCGGTCGCCGACGACCATGAAGAACAGCAGGATCACGAACGCGATCGCCACTTCGCGCAGGATCACCTTCACGCGCCGCTCGCCCGGCACGTCCCGCAGCGCCGCGATGACGAGCGGGATGTTGCCGAGCGGATCGGTAATGAGGATGAGGAGCACCGTCGCCGACAGGAAATTCGACTCCAACGCGCTCCCCCGTTTCGCCGACGATCAGCGGCCGAGCGCCGCGCGAACTTTCTCGACGATCACCGCCGCGGCCGAATCGGCGGGCAGCAGCGTCGCCTCGGCGTCGCGGCGGCCCTGGTACTCGACCTTGCCGTCCTTCAGGCCGCGCTCGCCGATCACGAGGCGATGCGGCACGCCGATCAGTTCCCAGTCCGCGAACATCACGCCCGGACGCTCGCCGCGATCATCGAGGATCACGTCGACGCCCGCCGCGGCGAGAGCCGCGTAAAGCTGGTCGGCCGCTTCGCGCACCGCGTCGCTGCGGTCATAGCCCATCGGGCACAGCACGACCTCGAACGGCGCGATCGCCTCGGGCCAGATGATCCCCTTGTCGTCGAAGTTCTGCTCGATCGCCGCGCCGAGGATCCGCGTAATGCCGATCCCGTAGCAACCCATCACCATCGGCTGCGCCTTGCCCGACTCGTCGATGAACGTCGCACCCATCGCTTCCGAATACTTCGTGCCGAGCTGGAACACGTGGCCAACTTCGATGCCGCGGCAGATGTCGAGCGCGCCCTTGCCGTCCGGCGACGGATCGCCCGCCTTCACGTTGCGGATGTCGGCGATCACGGGCTCCGGCAAGTCGCGGCCCCAGTTCACGCCGGCGACGTGGTAATCGACTTCGTTCGCGCCGACGACGAAGTCGCTCATGTTCGCGACCGTGCGATCGGCGATCACGCGCACCGGCTTCTTCGTGCCGATCGGGCCGAGGTAGCCGGGAGGCGTGCCGAACCAGTCGACGATTTCCGTCTCGGTCGCGAAGCGATAGCCGGCCAAGCCCGGCAGCTTCGCCGTCTTGATCTCGTTCAGATCGTGGTCGCCGCGCAGCATCAGCAGCCAGATCGTCGGCTCGGCGCCGTCGTTGTCGGTCGCGAGCACGATCGACTTGATCGTGCGCTCGAGCGGGATGCCCAGCAGCTCGGCAACCGCCTCGCACTTCGCCTTGCCGGGCGTCGCGACCTTCTGCATCGCCTCGGCGGGCGCCGCGCGGCTCGCGAGCAGCGGCAGCGCCTCGGCCGCCTCGACGTTCGCCGCGAAGTCGGACGTCGGGCAGTAGGCGATCGCGTCCTCGCCGGTGTCGGCGATCACGTGGAATTCGTGCGAACCGCTGCCGCCGATCGAGCCGTTGTCGGCCGCGACCGGACGGAACTCGAGACCGATCCGCGTGAAGACCCGCACGTATGCGTCGTACATTTTCTTGTACGACTCCTTGAGGCCTTCGTGATCCCTGTCGAACGAATACGCGTCCTTCATGAGGAACTCGCGGCCGCGCATCACGCCGAAGCGCGGCCGGATTTCGTCGCGGAACTTCGTCTGGATCTGATAGAAGTTCACCGGCATCTGCCGATAGCTTTTGATCTGGTTGCGCGCGATGTCGGTGATCACCTCTTCGTGAGTCGGCCCGATCACGAAGTCGTTCTGCTTGCGATCCTTGAAGCGCAGCAGCTCGGGGCCGTACTGCTCCCAGCGCCCCGACTCCTGCCACAGCTCGGCGGGCTGCACGGCGGGCATCAGCAGCTCGATCGCGCCCGCCCGGTTCATCTCTTCGCGCACGATCGCCTCGACCTTGCGGATCGAGCGCAAGCCGATCGGCAGATAGTTATAGATGCCGCCGGCGACGCGGCGGATCATGCCGGCTCGCACCATCAGCTTGTGACTGACGATCTCGGCGTCGGCGGGTGCTTCCTTCAGGGTGCCGATAAAGAAACGAGAGGCTTTCATGCGAACGGTTCCATTAGCGGCGGCCAACGCGGGCCGCCCGAAAAAAGTCTAAAGGTGAATTAACGGCTGCGCGCGTGGCGTGCGGCGCAGGTGACATACCAGACAAATCGGGGACAGTGTAGATGACGCACCTCGCCCGGATTCGCTCCGTTCCGGTGCGCGGCGCCCGTTATCTGTTTATAATCAAAGCAATTTTAAAGGATTCGAAGGTGGTTGTATGCTGGATCGTGAAGGCTTTCGCCCGAACGTCGGCATCATCCTCTTGAACGCGCGCAACGAAGTGTTTTGGGGCAAGCGGCTCCGCGAGCATTCCTGGCAGTTTCCGCAAGGGGGCATCAAGTACGGCGAGACCCCGATGCAGGCAATGTACCGGGAGCTGCACGAGGAAACCGGGCTGCTGCCGGAACACGTCAAGATCATCGGCCGCACTCGCGACTGGTTGCGTTATGAGGTGCCAGACAAGTTCATCAAGCGCGAAGTGCGCGGACATTATCGCGGCCAGAAGCAGATCTGGTTCCTGCTGCGAATGGTCGGGCGCGATTGCGACATCTGCCTGCGCGCGACGGATCATCCGGAGTTCGACGCATGGCGCTGGAACGAATACTGGGTGCCACTCGACGCGGTGATCGAGTTCAAGCGGGATGTGTATCAGTTGGCGTTGACCGAACTGTCGCGTTTCCTGCGCCGCCCGGCGCAGCGTTCCGACAAGTTGCGCGGTCCGCGCGCGTCGCGCTTTCCGCGCGTTGCGAACGGACACGCGACCGCGGAAACACCGGCAGCGATCGACACGTCGGCAGTCTGTTCGGAAGTCGAGCCGGGCGCGAGCACGCTCGACGAAAACCCTCCCCGCCTGACCTTGCGCGATTGACGCACGAGTTCGTCCGACGGGAATGAAAAACGCATGACCGGGCGCGGCATTGAAGGATGCCGCGCTTTTTTTACGAGGTACGCATATTGAAAGCGATTGCTCTTGCCGCTGCGTCGATCGTCGCGGCCGCCGCGCTGGCCGGCTGTGCCCATTCGAACACCCCGACCAACAAGGACGACAGCGCATTCACCTACCTGCTCGACCGTCAGCCGCAATGGACTGAAAACAAGGTCGAGACGCTGCCGCCGCTGCCGCAGACGAGCGATCTGCTGCCGTTCAACGTGTCGCAGAACACGCCGCTCAAGTTCTCCGTCGATTCGAAGTCGCTCGACGTCGGCACGGACGGCGTCGTCCGCTACGTCGTCGTCGTCACGAGCCCCGCGGGCGCGCGCAACGTCAACTACGAAGGAATTCGCTGCGACACGTACGAATGGCGCCAGTACGCGGTGCTGAACGCGGATCACGACGGCTGGGACCGCACGGTCGCAACCGACTGGCAGCGGATCGAAAACGGCGAGCTGAACGCGTACCACGCGGCGCTCTATCAGGATTTCTTCTGCGCGAACAAGATGCCGACGGGCAAGCGCTCGGCGATCATCGAGAACATTCGCTACAACCGGACGACGCTCAATCAAATCCGCTGAGCCGGCGCAAGCGATCGCGGCGCGCCGGCGCACCAACGCGCCGATGCAATCGGCTGCGCGGGCCGCACGGCCGCGGTCGGACAGGACGACGGCGCCGCGTCAGACGAGCACGAGGTTGTCCCGATGGATCAGTTCGGGCTCCAGCATGTAGCCGAGCACCGCTTCGATCTCGCCGCTCGGCTTGCGCTGAATCAGCTTCGCCTCGGCGCTGCTGTAATTGGTAATGCCGCGTGCGACTGCGCGGCCCGTGTCGTCGACGCACGCGATCACTTCGCCGCGCGCGAATACGCCCTGCACCGCGACGACGCCGATCGGCAGCAGGCTCTTGCCGCCCGCCGTCAGCTTGTCGACCGCGCCCGCGTCGATGACGACGTGGCCACGCACCTGCAAGTGGTCCGCCATCCACTGCTTGCGCGCCGCCACTCTCGCGGTGCGTGCGATCAGCTGCGTGCCGATCGCCTCGCCCGACGCGAGCCGCACGAGCACTTCATGCTCGCGGCCGCTCGCGATCACGGTGTTCGCGCCGCTGTGCGCGGCGCGCTTCGCTGCGAGAATCTTCGTCAGCATGCCGCCGCGGCCGATGCTCGACCCCGCGCCGCCCGCCATCGCCTCGAGCTCGGGCGCGCCGGCGCTCGCCTCGCCGACGAGCGTCGCACTCGGATCCTTGCGCGGATCGGCCGTAAAGAGCCCCTTCTGATCAGTGAGGATGATGAGCGCGTCGCCTTCGATCAGGTTCGCGACGAGCGCACCGAGCGTGTCGTTGTCGCCGAACTTGATTTCGTCGGTGACGACGGTGTCGTTCTCGTTGATGATCGGCACGACGCCGAGCCGCAGCAGCGTGAGAAGCGTCGAACGCGCGTTCAGGTAGCGTTCGCGGTCGGCGAGGTCCGCGTGCGTGAGAAGAATCTGCGCGGTGCGGATGCCGTGCTCGGCGAAGCGACTCTCGTACACCTGCGCGAGCCCCATCTGCCCGACGGCCGCGGCCGCCTGCAGTTCGTCGATTTCGCGCGGCCGCTTGCTCCAGCCGAGGCGCTGCATCCCTTCCGCGATCGCGCCCGAACTGACGAGCACCACTTCCTTGCCCGCGCCGCGCAGCGCGGCGATCTGGGCAGCCCATCGGCCGATAGCGTCATGGTCGAGCCCGCGGCCGTCGTTGGTGACGAGGCTCGAGCCGACCTTCACTACCAAGCGTTTCGAATCGGCGATGATCGAACGCATCGTGCGCTGTCTCCTGTGAGTGATGCGCAAATGAATCCCGCGCGCCGTGCGGACCGCGCGGCGCAGTTTGCGGCCGCGGCGGCGCTTACGGCGCGTCGGCTTCGCGCTCGTGCGGTTCGCCGGCGGCGGACGGCACGTCGCGGAAGCGCACGTCCGACGCCAGATCTTCGGCGACCTCGGCGCGATGCGCGTCCGAATGCGCGGAGAGATAGTCGTAAATCGCGTAGACGAGGCCTTCGCAACCCTGCCCCGTCAGCGCGGAAATCTCGAATACGGGGCCAGTCCAGCCGAAGCGCTCGATGAAATCGGCGACACGCGCGCCGCGCTCGTCCTCCGGCACCATGTCGAGCTTGTTCAGGACGAGCCAGCGCGGCTTCTCGTGCAGCGATTCGTCGTACTTGCGCAGCTCGCCGACGATCGCCTTCGCCTCCGCGACGGGATCGACGTTTTCGTCGAACGGCGCGAGATCGACGAGATGCAGCAGGAGACCGGTGCGCTGCAAATGCCGCAGGAACTGATGGCCGAGCCCCGCGCCTTCCGCCGCGCCTTCGATCAGACCCGGAATGTCGGCAATCACGAAGCTCTTGCCCGGCCCGACGCGCACGACGCCGAGATTCGGCGCGAGCGTCGTGAACGGATAGTCGGCGATCTTCGGCTTCGCGTTCGACACCGACGAGATGAACGTCGACTTGCCCGCGTTCGGCATCCCGAGGAGGCCGACGTCCGCAAGCACCTTCAACTCGAGCTTCAGCATGCGCCGCTCGCCCGGCTTGCCGTCCGTCTTCTGGCGCGGCGCGCGGTTCGTGCTCGACTTGAAATGCAGGTTGCCGAGGCCGCCCGCGCCGCCCTTCGCGACGAGCACCTTCTGATCGTGCTCGGTCAGATCGGCGATCAGCTCGCCCGTGTCCATGTCGTTGATGATGGTGCCGACCGGCATGCGCAGCGTGATGTCGTCGCCGCCCTTGCCGTAGCAATCGGAGCCACGGCCGTTCTCGCCGTTGCGCGCCAAGTGCTTCTTCGCGTATCGGTAGTCGATCAGCGTGTTGATGTTGCGATCCGCGATCACGTATACGCTGCCGCCGCGACCGCCGTCGCCGCCGTCCGGTCCGCCGAACGGAACGAATTTCTCGCGGCGCATCGACGCGCTGCCATCGCCCCCGTCGCCGGCGATGACTTCGATTCGCGCTTCGTCAATGAACTTCATCCGTCACTCCGTCCAGTATTACTGCCATTCCCGCTATTGTGCCGTGCGGCGCCGCGCTTGACCAATCGGCCGAACGGCCGATGCGCGCGCCGGATGCCTGCGCGCAAAATTCGCGCACAAAATAAAAAAGGCCCCGCTGTTACCGCGGGGCCTTTTCTTGGCTACGAAGCCCGTCGCGCCTGACTCAGGCAGCGGCCGGGACGACGACGACCGTGTGCTTCTTGGCGGCGCCCTTCGTCGTGAACTTCACATGGCCGTCGACCAGCGCGAAGAGCGTGTGGTCCTTGCCCATGCCGACGTTTTCGCCTGCGTGCATGCGCGTGCCGCGTTGACGCACGATGATGCCGCCCGCGTTGATCGCCTGGCCGCCGTACACCTTGACGCCGAGACGCTTCGACTCAGAGTCGCGGCCGTTCCGGGACGAGCCGCCTGCTTTTTTGTGTGCCATCTGATTGCTCCTTTACCGAGGGAGGCGCTTACGCGTTGATCGCGTCGATGCGCAGCTCGGTGTAGTTCTGGCGGTGGCCGCCGTGCTTTTGGTAGTGCTTCCGGCGACGCATCTTGAAGATGGTGACCTTGGCATGACGACCGTGCGATACGACGGTGGCCTTGACGGAAGCCCCACTGACCAGCGGCGTACCGAACTTAATCGATTCGCCTTCGCCCACTGCGAGAACCTGGTCGAGCGTGATTTCTGCGTCAATGTCTGCCGGCATCTGTTCTACTTTCAGTTTTTCGCCAACGGCAACCTTGTACTGCTTGCCGCCGGTTTTTATGACCGCGTACATTGAGAACCTCACTCTGGATCCATTTTTCCGTGCACCGTGCGCGGAAAACACGTGATTATACATAGAGTTAGCGCTTCGGTCAAAGATCATCCGCGTCTCCCGCGCCCGACCGTGGCGCGGACATCGGCCGAACGGCCGAAAAACGCGTGAAGAAGTCGCACGACGGCCCGGCTCGCGGGCGATTCGCCTTATAATCCGCGGCACTACCCATTTCCATGATCATGTCGTCGACTGCCACCCCCTCCCTCAGCGCCGCCCACCTGCTCGCCCCGATCGCAAGCGATATGGAGCAGGTGAATCGCGTCATTCGGCAAAGCCTCGCGTCCGACGTGCTGCTGATCAACCAGATCGCCGAGTACATCATCGGCGCGGGCGGCAAGCGGCTGCGACCGGCGCTTCTCCTTCTCGTCGCGGGCGCGCTCGGCGAAAACACAAGCCAGAAGCACGTGCTCGCGGCCGTCGTCGAATTCATCCATACGGCGACGCTGCTGCACGACGACGTCGTCGACGAATCGGAGCTGCGGCGCGGCCGCAAGACCGCGAACGCGCTGTTCGGCAACGCGGCGAGCGTGCTCGTCGGCGATTACCTCTACTCGCGCTCGTTCGAGATGATGGTGGGCGTCGGCAAGATGCGCGTGATGGAGATTCTGTCGGAAGCGACGACGATCATCTCCGAGGGCGAGGTGCTGCAGCTCCTGAACATGCACGACGCCGACGTCGACGAAACCCGCTACATGCAGGTGATCCGCTACAAGACCGCGAAGCTGTTCGAGGCCTCGGCGCGCCTCGGCGCGGTGCTGGCGGGCGCCGACGCGCCGACCGAGGCCGCCGCCGCCGAATACGGCCGCCGGATCGGCACTGCGTTCCAGATCATGGATGACTGGCTCGACTACGCGGGCACCGCCGCGTCGATGGGCAAGAACGCCGGCGATGACCTGCGCGAAGGCAAGCCGACGCTGCCGCTCATCTATCTGATCGAACGCGGCACGCCCGAGCAGTCGGCGCTCGCGCGCGAAGCGATCGAGCAAGGCGGCACCGACCGCTTCGACACGATCTTCGACGCAATCACGCGTTCGGGCGCGCTCGATCACACGCTCGAATGCGCCCGCCAAGAGGCTCAGGCAGCCGCCGCAGCAATTTCTTCATTCCCCTCTTCCATTTTCAAAGAGAGCCTGCTAGAATTATGCTCTTACTCGACGTCACGTCAGTCTTGATCTAGACTGAAGCGACGAAAGAGTCCAAATCGGGGTGTAGCTTAGCCTGGTAGAGCGCTACGTTCGGGACGTAGAGGCCGGAGGTTCGAATCCTCTCACCCCGACCAGAATTTTCCTTACGAAACAGCGGCTTAGACAGCCGCTGTTTTTGTTTCAGGGACCTGCAGTGGCAAATCAGTGGCAACCGCCTGCCACTTCACGCTGCAGCTGACTAAAGTTTTTCGGCCCCTGGTGCCTATACGGTGTTCCATAACAACGGAGCATCCCAATCATGGCATCCATCGAGAACCGCTCTCGAATCCAGGTCACCGTCCAGAAGCACGACGACCTCACCAAATCCTTCGCCCGCACGGCCGACCCGGCCATCCAGGCTTACCTCCAGAAGCTGCGCGACCAGGGCTACAAGCCCAAGCTCACGAGTCTGGACGACTACTACGTCATCCGCTCACGCAGCGTCGGCCACAAGAACCAGTCCTTCACGGCCCGGAGCGAAGCCGAGGCCATCCGTATCAAGAACAAACTCGAAAGCGAGCAGGCGTATGACCTGTTCACCGACTACGCCAGCGCCAAGCAGCATACGCTTGCCGACCTGCTGATTCGGTACCTCCACAAGGAGGCCCCCCGCCACAAGAGTTTCGAGGTCGAGGCCTACAAAATCAACATGCTGCTGGAGGACGCCGGGCTGCCCCGGCAGGACCTCGCGGCGATAGTGGCCGCCCACCCGAACCCCCACCCCAAGGTCAGGGACATGAAATTCCGGAAGGCAACCGGTACCCGTGTGAGCAAGCCCTCCGAAACCAGCAGGTTCATCCGCAAGTCCTTTGCTGCCGTCATCCCGGACGATTTCACCGACTACATCGATGAGCGCTGCCAGGAAGTGTCACCCGCCACGGTCGACCGGGAAATCGACATCTTCTCGGCCGTCTGTAATATCGCCATTGAAACCTGGCGCATTCGTGTCGCAAAGAACCCGATGGACGGCGTGCGCCGTCCGCGCTACTACAACGAGCGCGACCGCCGTCTGAAGGGTGACGAGGAAACCCGACTGCTTGCCGCCGCGCGCGAAGAAGACCGCAGATGGTCCATCGAAGCCCGCCTGCAGGAGCTGATGTCTGACGTGCGCATCGAGGCGGAGCGAGCCCACACCACCTATCGACGCAAGCTGACCATCAAGGAAGCACGCAAGCTGCATGCGAGCGAGGCCGAACAGTCCTTCAAGCATGTTCCTCAGCTGGAAACCTTCATCAACTTTCAGCTGATGACCGGCGCGCGGCGCAGCGAAACCCTTACCCTGACATGGGCCAACGTGGACCTCGACGCCCAGACGGCGTTTCTGCCCGAAACGAAAAACGGCCGTCCCCGCAAACTCCCTCTCCGTCTCGACCTTGTCGAGATGCTCCGGAATCTGCCACGAAACGGCAAGCTGGTCTTCCCGATTGGCGTCGACGGGTTGCGCAAGGCGTGGTCGCGGATTTGCAAGAAGGCAGGCCTGGACGGAAAGGAAGATGGCCTGCGCATCCACGACCTCCGGCATGAAGCCATTTCCCGGGTCGCCGAAGCGGGAAGCAACACGCCCGGCGGATTTTCGCTCGTAGACCTTCAGGCATTCAGCGGCCACCGCGACACCCGCATGCTGCTTCGTTACGCGCATCTCTGTGCGCAGAGCCTGGCAAAACGCCTCGACGCGGCTTTTGGCGATAAGCCTGAAGATGTTGCACATCGTGGCATCCGGCGTCTCAAAAAAGGCGCCGGCGTGACGCTGCAGGAAGTCATCGCCGAGGGTGCAGCTGCGACACTGGGTCAGTTCGACGGCGACAACACGGGCGGCGCACAGATGGAGCAGCCACCTCGGCCTGCGCCAGCCATGCCGACCAGCGCCATCGGGAACGTCGTCCATATTGACTTCACCCGCAGGGTTGCCTGACCGGAATCTCGCCCGAACCCGCCGGGTCAGGCAACGGCCCACTCGGCGGACAGCGACTCGGCCTGCTGCAGCACGGTATCCGTCGCTTCCTCCTGCCGGTCGGGCGGGTACTTGTAGCGTTTAAGCAGCGTCTTGACCATCACCCGCAGCTTCGCCCGCACGGTTTCCCGCTTCGCCCAGTCCACCGTCACCGAGCTGCGCAGCCGGACCACCAGTTCGACCGCGATTTTCTTCAGGGTTTCGTCGCCGAGTTCGCGCACCGCCGCCTCGTTGGTCGCGAGCGCGTCGTAGAACGCCATCTCGTCCGGGCTCAGACCCAGGCGCATGCCCTGCTGGGCTGCCTCCTGGAACTGCTTCGCCATTTCGATGAGCTCCTCGATGACCTGCGCCGTCTCGACCGCCCGGTTACGGTAGCGTGTCAGGCTTTGCTGCAGCAGCTCCGAGAACTTCGCACCCTGCACGACGTTGGTCTTGAAGCGCGCCTTGATTTCGCCCTTCAGCAGCCGTTCCAGCAGTTCGACCGCGAGGTTGCGTTCCTTCATGTGGCGCACGTCTTCGAGAAACTCGTCGGACAGCACGCCGATGTCCGGCCGCTTCAGGCCTGCCGCTGCGAATATGTCGATGACTTCGGCACTCACCACCGCGCGACTGATAATCTGCCGCAGCGCGTGTTCCTTCTGCTCATCGGCCAGCGCCCTGTCCGCGCCACCGTGCTTGGTCAGCGCCGCCTTCACGGCCTGCAGGAAGGCCAGCTCATCGCGATACTGGAGCGCTTCATCGAGCGTGCAGCACAGCGCAAAGGCCTTGCTCGCTGCAAGCACGGTGTCGGCAAAGCGCTTCTTGCCGTCGTCGAGACCGAGCACATGGTCCGCCACGGCGGGCAGCAGTTGCCAGGCTCTGGAGCGGAACTCGTCGTAGGCGACGCCGTGCAGCATGGTGTGCAGCACGTCCATCTGCTCCTGGAGAACGGCCAGGGCATCATGCGCATCGATGGTCGGCTTGCCCCGCCCGTGAGCCTGGGTGTAGGTGGCCAGCGCCGCCTTCAGCTCGTTGGCGATACCGATGTAATCGACCACCAGCCCGCCGGGCTTGTCCCTGAAGACCCGGTTCACGCGCGCGATGGCCTGCATCAGGTTGTGGCCGCGCATCGGCTTGTCCGCATACATCGTGTGCATGCAAGGCGCATCGAAGCCGGTCAGCCACATGTCGCGCACGATGACAAGCCTGAACGGGTCGGCCGGATTCTTGTAACGCGTTTCGAGGCGCTTGCGCACCTCCTTCGGATAGATGTGCGGCTTCAGGAGCGCCTTGTCGGACGCAGAGCCCGTCATCACTATCTTGACGGCCCCCTGCGTCGGGTCGTCACTGTGCCAGTCCGGCCGCAGCGCGACGATGGCGTTGTACAGATGCACGCAGATGTCGCGGCTCATCGCGACAATCATGGCCTTCCCGTCCATCACGGACTGCCGGCTCTCGAAGTGCCCGACGATATCGGCGGCAATCTTCTGGATGCGGGGCGGTGCACCGACGAGCTGCTCCAGCGCGGCCCAGCGGCGGAGCTTCGCCACCCGGGCTTCGTCGGTTTCCTCGTCCTCGGTCAGTTCCTCCACTTCGCTGTCCAGCAACGAGACGTCGACCTCCTTCAGCTCCAGACTGGCGAGCCGGCTCTCGTAATAGATGGGCACGGTCGCGCCATCCTTCACGGCCTGTTCGATGTCGTAGATGTGGACATAATCGCCGAACACGGCGCGTGTGTCGCGGTCATCCAGCGAGACCGGCGTGCCGGTAAAGGCCACGAATGTGGCACCGGGCAGTGCATCGCGCAGGTACTGGGCATAGCCATAGCGCACGGCAGTGGCGCCGGCCGGGTCCGACTGCCCGGCCTTGTCGTTTTCGACCAGGCGCGCGTCGAAGCCGTACTGGCTGCGGTGCGCCTCGTCGCAGATGACCACGATGTTGCGCCGGTCAGACAGCACAGGGAACGTATCCTCGTCCGCGCCAGGCGTAAATTTCTGGATGGTGGTGAAGACAATGCCGCCGGACGGCCGGTTGGCCAGCAGGCGTCGCAGTTCGGGGCGGGTGTCGGCCTGCACCGGCGTTTCGCGCAGCAGTTCGCTGGCACCCGCAAACACGCCGAAGAGCTGGTTGTCGAGGTCGTTGCGGTCGGTGACAACCAGCAGCGTCGGGTTACCCATGCCTTCGTGCGCCATCAGCGCACCGGCGAGACAGGTCATCTCGATACTCTTGCCGGCCCCCTGGGTGTGCCAGACCACCCCGCCCTTGCGCGAACCGCCCGGTGCAGAGGCCTTCAGTACGCTCTCCACGACGGCGCGCACCGCGTGGAACTGGTGATAGCCGGCAACCTTCTTCACGAGTTCGCCTTCGTCCTCGAACAGGACGAAATGGTGCAGGTAGTCGAGCAGCAGGTCACGCTGGAAGAGGCCCAGCGTCAGCGTTTCCAGCTCGCGCATCGTGCCGAGCGGGTCAGTCGTGACGCCATCGATGGTGCGCCAGGCCATGAAGCGTTCGCGGCTTGCAGTCAGCGAACCCATGCGGGCGCTCGTGCCATCGGAAATGACCTGCAGCGCATTGGCGAAAAACAGGTCGGGGATGTCCTGCTGGTAGGTCTGAAGCTGGTTCCAGGCCGCCCAGATGTCGGCGTCCTGGTCGCCTGGATTCTTCAGCTCGACCACGACCAGCGGCAGGCCATTGACGAACAGCACCAGGTCCGGCCGGCGCGGCCGCTTGGCGCCCTGCACCGACAGCTGATTGACGGCTAGCCAGTCATTGCCGGCGACGTCCGAAAAATCGACCAGACGCACCCGGTCGCCACGAGTCTCGCCGTCTTTCTGGAACTCGACCGGCACGCCGTCGACCAGCCAGCGGTAGAGCTGACGGTTCGCGTTAACGAGACCCGGCACGTTGGAATTGAGGACGTGGCGTAGTGCATCGTCGCGCGCCCCCGCCGGGATGTCCGGATTGAGGCGTGCGATGGCGTCAGCGAGCCGGCGGCGCAGCACCACGTCGCGGTAACTGTCGCGTTCGGTGCCAGGCGTTTTCCCGTCCGGCGGCGAGATGTCGGCGCCGTGCACGGTCTGCCAGCCAAGGTCGGTCAGCCACTCAAGCATGGCTTGCTCGACGACGTCCTCGGAAATGCCTCTCACGCGAACGTCTCGTTCAATTGCGCCTCGGCTTCTGCGGAGCGAAGCTTGCCGGAGATGAGGCGAGGAAGAAGCGCGTCGCGCAGCTTGGAGAGTGTTCGTGCGTTCTGCTTTCCCGCGACGATTCGCTCGTACAGCGGCTCGGATATAGCAGAAAATGCGGATGCGACATCGGGTGGCGGGACCACAATTCTGAACCGGTCAATGTCTCCCTTCCCGAGATGGATAACGGTCGTTGCCGTTTCAGTCGCCTCGATATGAGCCAACGGCGCAGCTATGGCACACCGCACAAACGCAGCCGAGTGACCGTTCACCGGTTTGAACACGCAAATTCGCTGATTCATCCATGCCTCCTCGCCGCCCCAAAGGTACGCACGGAACTCGCCATCCATGCCCACGACAATGTCTCCGGGCCGAAGCCTGTAGCCCTTGGGGTGAACCTCTGGTGTCCAGACGCCTGGCGCTTCATCTTTCAGGTCCCGAATACGGACAAGCGGTAGTCCGTCGCCTTCAGAGTTGAAAAGCTTGGATGCGAACGGAGCTCCGTAGGTCACCTGAGCTACCTCATACACGTCACCAACTTTCCATCCCTTCGGAATCCGCCCCATCGCTGATTCATGAAATTCCGCAGGAAACAGCTTCGCCACAGCCGCGTCCATGCATTCGGGCTCGCGACCTCCTACTTTTGCCCGTACCGGGTCGAAATCGATGAACCAGCTCTTGAAGAGCGCCTGTGCAATAGATTCGAGGGTGGCGTTGGTTTGGCGAAGGAGCTCAATGCGCCCATTTAAGGCCGCCGCGAGGTCAGCTATGCCCTGTTGTATATCGAGAGGCGGAAGCGGAACATTAAATGATTCTATGTGCCCCTTCGTTATTGCTCGGCGACTGCCTCCTGCGTTGAACGATTCGATATAGGCCTTCGAGTCTTGCAAAGCGAGCCAAGCCGCAAGGTACCCCGAATGACAGAGCGTACTGTCTGTGCGAATCAGCATAACGTGCTGGTTCACACAAGCCGGAAGCACGTGTGACGGTACAAGGCACCCACGTCCGAACGTGACCCCGTCGCCGGTGATATTCAACAGAACATCACCATCCTGCAGCTCGGCACCCGCCAAATCTTTGGCTTGCTGGTCGCTGATGTTCGCGAGACCTGCTTCATCGAAACGATGGTCAAAGACGTTTTGGCTACGGACCAACGCATACCGTGCCCTCGATTCGAGATAGCTTTCCGCGCCTCCTTTTGGAGTCGCACCGGAGCGAATCTTTATAGCGATAGACTTAAGTGCAACAGTCGGCCAAGAGCTTTCACCGTCTGTATCAGTCTGCAACTCAGACCGCATAACCCATCCCTCCGAGCTTTTCCCGAATCACCGCATCAAGCTCCGTGCCCTTCGCCATCTGCTCGGCGAGCACCGAGGTCAAGCGCTCCATCTTCTCGTTGAACGCCTCGTCATCATTCTCGGCTTCCTCGGCTCCGACGTAGCGACCAGGCGTCAGCACATGCCCATGCTCAGCAATCTCGGCCAACTTCACGGCCCGGCAGAAGCCCGGTACATCGGTATACAGTTCGTCGGCACTGTCCTCGCCATCAGCCCGCCAGCGGTGCACAGTCGCTGCAATACGCGCAATGTCTTCGTCGTCGAACACGCGAACCACGCGGGTTTCCATCCGACCGAGCTTGCGCGCGTCAATAAACAGCATTTCGTTGCGCCGGTCGCGCCCGCGTTTGCCCCCTGGCACCGCCCCGCCGCTCTTGTCCTTGGCCAAGAACCACAAACACGCCGGAATTGTAGTGTTGAAGAAAAGTTGCGGCGGTAGCGCCACCATCACGTCCACCACGTCGGCGTCGACCATCGCACGGCGGATATCGCCCTCGCTGTTCTGGTTGGTGCTCATGCTGCCGTTGGCCAGCACCACGCCGGCCTGCCCGCGCGGGCTCAGGTGGTGGACGATGTGCTGCAACCAGGCGTAATTCGCATTGGCCGCCGGCGGCGACCCATATGACCAGCGGCGGTCTTCGGTCAGCCGTTCCCCGCCCCAGTCGCTAATGTTGAATGGCGGATTCGCAAGCACATAGTCGGCGCGCAGGTCCGGGTGTTGGTCACGGTGAAAGGTGTCCGCCGGCTCCTTGCCGAGGTCAGCCGCAAAGCCCCGGATGGCCAGGTTCATTGCCACCAGCCGCCAGGTCGTCGGATTCGCCTCCTGGCCGTAAATACTGATATCGTCCGCCTTGCCGCCGTGCGCCTCGATGAACTTTTCACTCTGTACGAACATGCCGCCCGAACCGCAGCACGGGTCATAGACGCGTCCCTGGTGCGGCGCAAGAACCTCGACCAGCACCTTCACCACGGACGCCGGCGTGTAGAACTGGCCGCCCTTCTTGCCCTCGGCGGTGGCGAACTGGCCCAGAAAATACTCGTACACCTCGCCGAGCAGGTCTTTTGCACGGTGGCCCTCGCCGAACCCGACGGTGGAAATCAGGTCCACCAGTTCACCAAGGCGGCCCGGTTCGAGCTGAGTACGTCCGAAACGCTTGTCGAGAATGCCCTTCAGCCGTGGATTGTCAGCCTCAATGGCTTCCAGCGCGGCATCGATGCGCGCGCCGATGTCAGCCTGTTTCGCCTGCGCCCGCAGCGTCTCCCAGCGAGCCGATGCCGGCACCCAGAAGACGTTGGCCATGGTGTAGTAATCGCGCTCTTCGAGCGCCTCTGCATGGTCGGCCGCGTCGGGCAGATAAAGGTCGTCGTTCCCGTCAGCGAACGCGGCGGCAAGCTGTACGCGGCGCTCGTCGAACGCATCCGAAATGTATTTGAGAAAAATGAGGCCGAGCACGATGTGCTTGTATTCGGCGGCATCCATTGAGGAGCGCAGCTTGTCGGCGGCGGCCCAAAGGGTTTTCTTGAGGTCCTGATTCATGCGGCGCGATGGTTGCCCGGTCGTCTAATAAAGGCTCAATGATAATCGCCCGCACGCACCCGGTCACTGCAACTTTTACCGCATCTAGCGGCACTTACCTCAGCCAGGAGCGGTCGTAGCACTCGCTGCCGCCGCTTAAGGCATCGATGGAGACAAGGCTGCAATCTCACGATTGAGCCCTCGTCTGGCATCGGCCGGCCCCGAGCACCCCTGAAGAGCTGGGCTCGCCGACTCGCGGCACACGCAGACATGGCGTCTCAACATCAGCCGTAGATGCCTCCTTTAATGCTGTCGTGTCCAAACGAAAACTCGCGCTTCACCAGCGCGAGTTTCAAATCAATTGACGACGGGCACCCCGCGGCCGGGTTTGTCTGTTCCTCTGCAATCAGCGACAGCAATCCCCGCCTCCTTGCCATCGCCGCCATTTGCCGCACAATCGCAAATTCCCTGGCGTTGACCTCGAGTGTCATGAAAAATCGGCCGGTCGATGCCTCTCGCCAGAATCTCAGGCCGCCCGGAGTGTGCGGGTAGCTGCCCTGTGCGAGCTCGAGGCTGCTCTCCTGCTGCGCCATCCAGTCATGCGGCTCGACAAGGCGTCCCCCCTCCACCTCGTCCAAACCCAGGTCGCCGGCCCATTCATCCTCCGTCGCGTAGGCAACAGGAAAAAAAAGGCCACGCGGCGTAAAGGCAAAATAGCCCGCCACATTGACCTCCGCCGCGACGACCCAGTCCATCGACATCAGCTCCTCTACCGCATCCATCACCAGCATGACCTGTCCTCCAGAATGATTGGTTGAAAGCGTGCTGCCTGCAGCCCGCCTCCTTTGTATAGTCACGCGGGAAGACGCCCCGACCCGTGATGATTACCAGCCTCGACGTGAACAGCCGAAATGCCTTGCTGACTCATGCAACTGCCGCACGCCCGGCTCGCCGCAATGGTCGGGGCGAGCATCAGCTTCAGGCGCGCGGGCCCTCATCAGTCATCGCATCGACCTTGGTCCCAACGTTCGAAAATCCGTGGCCGTCCCGGGCGGCGATTAGGTGCAGCAAGGTCTGCGGCGGCGACGCATAGACCGGCATCCTCGTCATGATGGGCAGCGACGATGACGACGGCAGCTGCGGCAGCGACGGGTTAAATTTGTTCCAGGTCTTCGCGGCCTCCCACGTCAGGCGCGCAACCTGCGCACGTACACCCGCGAACATGGGCAGCGCGCGGAGGCGCTCCAGTTGGGCGGCATGTGCCGCCCTGTCGCGCATTTTTGCGCGCTCAACCAGAATTGCCTCGTACGCGCGGAATTCAGCAGGAGCGAGGCGCCAGGACCAGGTTTCGTCGGTACCGGTTTCCGTTGTGCCCAAATGAAAGCGTTTTTGCATCCGGAACAGCTCATACCGGCCCCACCTGAGGTTTTCGCCGCGCGTGCGCACATCGCGCACCGGTCCGGGCAACGCCGCAGCGCGGTCGAGCAATCCATGCCTGCCACGCGTTGACATGAGAACCCAGCGTATCTGCCCATCGCCAGGCAACGCGATGATGTGTACGGACGCCTCCCCGCGCCCCTTGTAGTACGCACGCTGATGGGCCAGGCGGGTCACATGAAAGTGCGTGTCGAGTTTCCTTGCCAGACGCAACAGATGCTCAGGCAACACGTCGTCGCCGGTCCAGGCTATGTGTCCGGACTGAGCGTACAGCATCATTAGCTGCATCGCCGCCGTGTTGTTTCGGGGGATTCGTACCCGCGCAAGCGTTTCCAGGTCTGACATCGGTTGCTTCCTCGGAGTTGTTTATCCGTATAGCAACCGATGTCAATGCGATAAGAGACCAGTCCAGGCGTACGAATGAACTGGGAGTTGAGAACCAAAAGCGCAAGTGCCAGCACCCCCTCCCGTCTGCAACTCAGAAGATGTCGCCTACACCTTCGGTGCCGACAAAGTGTTCGCACGGGACGCCCTCGAGATACTGGAGCCGGTTGCTCGGGGCAAGAACGTTGCGGTTCCCGTCGTACTCGATATAGATTGCCGGCGTCGTTTCGGCGTTCCAAGGCGTATACAGCGACATGAACACGCCTACCGACGTCGAGGCGAGTACGCCGTTCGGCCACACGACCTGCGGCCGGCCGCCGGCGGCGCCGTACCGCGCTTGCTCGGCCGCCAGTTTCGCCTCGGTGACGAATCCCATGCAGCGCATGCATGGCCGAGAGGGCAACGAAGTGATGACCTGTCCGGTTATGAAATAGCGGCCTTCCTCATCGTGAACATCCATCCCGACGTCGATGTACGGAATGGCATAGCGTCTCGCGAAACGCTCGAGTTGTTCGCGAGCCGTTATGGAGTCGACGCACCCGAAAATTACGTCGCATCGCTTCAGCTCGTCCGGCACTTCCTGCCACGGCCTGGCGAAACCACGAACGGCGACCTTACTGTTGACCGGTCGCAGTTTGCGCTCGACAACATGCACCTTGTACTCTTCGTCGTCCGCCTCCTGCTCCGTCAGCCCCACCATGCGGTTTGTATTCGTGTCGTCGGCACGGTCGGGGTCGATGAGTAGAAGGTTACCGATGCCAATATGCGCCAACTGCTGCGACACATGCGAGCCACCACCGCACAGCCCAATGACGGCGGCGGAGGCCGCCTGCAGGCGCTCGTCCGACCCCTGACCCAGAAAGCTCTGCCTGCTGTGTCGATTGCTCATGATGTACTCCTTGTTTGTTCGAAACCGCAGCGATGCAGAGCCGTGCAGCAGTCGGTTGTTCGGATTCAAGCGGGTCCCATACATGCGCGCGCGCATCGTCATAACTCAGCACGACGGCGCCGTGCGGTAGCTCTGGACGAACGGTGAGAAAGTCAGGGACAAAGCGCGCATTCTCCCTGCGGTCAACTGGGCTGAAATTCGGCGTGCCCCGATGGTCGTGTCGATGCACGTGAAAGACGCTCAGCGGCTCCGCGTGAGCGCGCATCATCAGTCGCCGAAAGGCCGCTCCGGAAACTGACGCACCTACGGTGGGGTCGTCGATGTACTCGCCGTCGGCAACCGCCTCGTATTGCATCGCGGTCAGTTGCCAAGCGTCGTTGACGCGTGACGAACGACAAGTGATAAAGCCGACCCGCTCCCCAGCAAATGGATGGGTCCGGTGCAAATCTTCGTGAATCTGTTTGAGCAGTTCCTCCGGAATGGTGATGTTGGCCGTCATCGCAGCGCTCGCAGGTGAGCCAACAGCATATCCATCAGCGGGAGGTCTGACGACACCCCAGTCCAGGACCAGGTGTACCAGGTCTTTCCAGCGATGATTTCGCACGTCCAGTTTGCAGCCTTGTCACGAATCATGTGCCGCTCGGCGATTTGCTGTGTCAGATACAGGCGGGTGGGATATCCCCCCGGCCCGCCCGCCGGCAATAAAAGCGCATCGAGGATATATTCGCGCTCTCCGACCTCGATATGCAGGGCCGGCAACATCACGAACTTCTTTGTGCCGTCGACCACGACCCTGGCGTCGGGATAGACGGCTTGAAGGGCCGCCACGCGTGCAGGTTCGAGGCTCATGACGAGCTGCCCTGCTTGACATGGCTGACGAAGACCTCTCCGGCATGCACGTGAATGGTCTGGTCATCCGCCAACTCTTCAAACTTTCCTGGCCCCAGCACACGGTCGAGCAGACGGTCGGCCGCAACGCCGACCGCCGCCTTGAACACTGCGACCACGTAGGCGCCTTCTTTCACTCGCACCTTGCGATTGTCAACGGTGACCTCGACCAGGTGCGCGTGTTCACCTTCGTGCGGATGCTTGTGATGCTGGTGCCCGGCATGCTTCGGCGCTTCCGCCTCCTCGATTTTTACGTCGATGATTTCGACGCCGCCATCCGGGAGCGGCACCTCAGCCCGAATCTCAAGTTCGCGAACGACGCCGGAGTCAGAAGACTGTCGGTGGACGTCGCCACCCATAGCCGGGGACACCCCCTGGAATTCGTCGCTCTTCCCTACCGTACCTGCAGGTTTCATGGTAACTCCGTGCGAAGTTGCTAAACTGTTATAAATTGCTCTTGAGCAATTTCAGGACCAATCATATGACTTGCTCTTTGGCGTGTCAATTGCTTTTGAGCAATTTCTCGAGGATGTCATGACGGAAGAAAACGAACGGTCGTTCGATAACGATGCGTTCTATCGTGCTTTGGCGGCCACGGTGGACGCGCGCGAAATTACGTGGAAACAGGCCAGTCAGGAAACGGGAGTCAGTCCGACCACTTTGACGAGGATGGCGAAAGGCCGTAAGCCCGACGGCGCCAGCCTCGCCGTACTGGCAACGTGGGCCGGACTAGACCTCTCCACCTTTGTGAAGCTGGCCGCGAAAGCGCCTAAGGGCGAGCCGCTGGCGCTGGCAACTGCTCATCTTCGAGCAGACCCCAACCTCAGCGATAGCTCAAAGGACGCACTGGAGGAAATGATGAAGGCCGCCTACATCAGCCTTAGAAGGAAGGACAAGAAGTAAGGAAACGAGCCATTAAGACGGGAAAAACGCCCGGTTCGGTGCTGGGGACTAACGTCGACGAAGGGCGTGGTTCTCGATAATTCGCGGCACCACGCGGCCAGGCGGCTGCGCGGTGCTTGTCTCGGGTACTTTCCTTCAGCTTGCCCGTTTGGCGGGCAACTTCCAGTGCACGTAACCGGCCGCATCGATGAACTCAATCGCACGATGCGGACGCTCTTCAACGCGGGGAGCGACCACTTTTGCAGCGGACGGCGTCTGCGGAGACGCCAGTTTCGCCCGAGTGAGATAGGACGACCTTTGATTCTTGACAGTAGTCATTCAGTACTCCTTCAAGAACTTCCGTATGGTCTTTTCATCGATTTTCGCCGCACAAAAATCTTTGAGCTTCGATACCGTCTTCTCCGTGCGTCTGGTTGCAGTCGACTCTCCGCTACCCGTCACTGTCAATGTGAACTCCCGGCCATCGACCGACTTGGTCCATTCCCGGCCGCCGTCCGGGTAGACCTCGTACTGCCAGTCCAGTTCGTTGCCTTCGATACTCCCTAGGGCGTTGGATACCTCGATGATTGCGCCATATCGCGCATTGACATCAACGCTGAGGCACTTCTTCACAAGCGTTCGAAGTGGATTGGGGATGTGCGCCGGAAACGTCGACCGGTCCGGAAAAGCTCCCTTCTGCACTGCGGCGGAAAAGTCCGCAAACGACTTGAACTGCTTCAACGGTTCGTAAAAGGCGTCATTGCCACAGCACATTCTGTATAGCGTAAGACCAACCTGGTAGATATCGAATGCGACCGAATGTTCCGACTCGACCAGCGCCTCTGGCGGAATGTTCTTCACGTAACTGACCGGAGGCTCGGCCTTACCGTCCACTCGCATCCGCTGCGCGAGTCCGAAATCCGACAGAAGCGCTTCGTTGCGGCTCGATAGCAGAATGTTGTCGGGCTTGATATCGAAGTGAATCAGCTTCTTCGAATGAATGTTGTGCAACCCGCTGAGAAACTGGATACCGTACCTGACGATTTCCCGGACAGTCAGGAACCGTTGTTCGAGCAGCCCATTGAGCGAGCCGTTCGGGTAATACGGCATCGCGAGGTAGATATGGTCCGTGTCCTCGCACGCGTAATGGATTGGCACCACGTTGGCGTGGTCCCCCATGTAGAGGATGCTCGCCTCACGATAGTAATCTGCCGCATCTTTAATCGACGACTTCGTGATTCGCTTTATTGCGAGCTGGGCATCCATTTGAATATCGTGCGCGCGAAAAACGGTCGAGTTCTTGCCTTCGGAACCAATCTCGTCACCGAGCTTGAAGCACAACTGTGCCTGCGTATCCGCCTTAAGCATGTGCAGCCCCAATCGCTGCAACGATAGCCTCACGCTCTTCCTTGCTGTGCTTCATCCAGTTTTCTACCGCCGGATAGTCCGCATCCCCGTCAAGATGGGACTTAAGCTGCGTGCGCGGCATGCCCAGTTTGGCAGCAATATTTGCAATCCGGCCGCAAAAGTAGCCTTCGACGTCGCTGCTTGCAAACGCCTCCTGGATTACGCCTTCGAGCTCGATTCGCTCAATGGACGGATTCTGCGCATTTCCTTCACTGACCCGGATGCCAGCTCGTGTCACGTCGTACTCACGGATAACATCAAGGATAGTGCTACGCACGAACTTCAGCTGCTCCGGCGTATCCATGGCTTTGGGAACCGTGACTTCCTCGACGTTGAGGATTTCCGATTCTGACGCGTCGTAGACTACGAAGGTCACCTGTTTTGGCGCAACGCGTATTCCAATAGTTCGCATTCTGTCCCCTCGGTGCGGTGTCGGCAGGACGGCTCATCTCTTTCGACAGTCGGGCATACATACCAGACAGGCCGACACCGGGCGGCACGAAGTATAGCGGAACCCAAACGCCCCTCTCCAGCAATCGGCGGGATTACTCGATGTCCGATACGGCATAACGGCCAATTCACTCCGAACCTGAGTCACCTGTCCGCGCAAATTGTAACAATTTGTATCGCGCTAAGTTTTCGTCCCTATACGGTGTTTCCACTCAACACAGGAACACCCTATGAGCCTGACGCCGCTCGACCTCAACTGGGCGCTTACCGCCGCACTGCCACCACTCGATTTCGTCCTTCCCGGCCTGCCTCCCGAGACGCTTGGCTTGCTGGTCGCGCCAGGCGCGACCGGCAAATCACACCTTGCCCTCGACATGGGTCTTTCACTCGCGCTTGGCAGGACAGTCGCGGGCGGCCTGTTCCCTGCGCAAAAGCCGGGTCGCGTCGTTGTACTGGCCGGTGAGGAATGCCCGCGCCTGCTCGCCGAGCGCCTGCGCAATCACCTTCGCCACGACGAACAAAGCGACCCGCGTCTATACGACAACCTCGTTCTGCTTCCGATGGCCGGTCAATCCTGCCTTCTGCTCGATGACGGAAAGCCAACCAGCTTATTTTCTGAATTGAAGGCAATTGGCGGCGGCGCCCGCCTCATCATCGTGGACCCTTTGCGGCGCATGCACAATGGCGACGAAAACGACAGCGGCCTGATGACAGCGCTCGTAGTCGCCATGGAACAGCTCGCAGCGGCTACGGGCGCCGCTGTCCTTGCACTTCACCATTCAAACCGCTCATCCGCCGCCTCTGACGCCAGCGCACAGCACGCAGCGCGCGGTTCGTCCGCTCTTGTCGACGGTGCGCGCTGGCAAGTCAACCTGTCGCGAATGGACGAGAAGACAGCCCAAAGCCGGCATCTCTCGGAGTCAGAGCGCGCGCTTTACGTCGCGCTTGACTTCGCCAAGACAAATTACCTTCCCCCGCGCCCACGCTGCTGGCTAAAGCGGCACCCTGGAGGTCGGCTCATGCTCGACTCCGCCGCGCCCGTCGCGGTCATGAACCCCGTTAAACGGGACGCTCGCGCCCTCTCAAAGTAAAGGAGACGCCCCGGCTCGTGCCAAGGACATACTTCGGGCGACTTCGTAGGACCAGGACAGCAACAGACAATCAAATAACGCACTGCCGGGGCGATAGCCCCGATGGATACATCCGCCATTTTCCTGGACCGCCTGCCGCACCGTCCATATTGCACGAACGAGCTCGACAAAGGCCTGGTGGTTCGACCGGCAGCCACGGCGCTCACCCATCGGTTCATTCAACCGAACGCACCGCTCGAAATCACGTGGCTCGTATTCGACGTCGACAAGAAAGACGCCGCCTACCTCTGGGAGTTGAGAAATCTGCCCGCCCCCACGATAGCAGTAACCAATCGCGTCAACAGACACGCGCACCTTTTCTACGGGCTGACCACGCCAATCGTGAAAAGCGCCGCCGCGAGGGATGCGCCTCTCCGATATGCGGCGGCGGTGCAGGCCGCCTTTTGCGCCAAGCTTCCGTCTGACCTCGGATACAGTCACCTTATAGCCAAGAATCCGTTTCACTCGCACTGGCAGACCATCTGGCATCATCGCCTTTACGAACTTGGCGAACTGGCAGAATACGTCAATCTTCGAAAGAGCCCTGTCCGGCTCGACGCCCCGCTAGTCGGACTCGGCAGAAACTGCACGCTTTTCGATGAAGTGCGCACATGGGCTTATCAGTGGACTCGCGAATACAAGCGCAACGGCGCGTCCCCGACGGAATGGGCTACGGCCTTATTAGGAAAGGCCGAGAGCCTGAATACGTTCGAGGTGCCATTGCCGTATAGCGAAGTCAAATCCATCGCCCGCAGCATCGCCAGGTGGACCTGGCGGCGCTTCACCGACGAGGCATTCTCGGCCATCCAGGCAGCACGCGGACAGCGCGGCGGCCGACCGCGCACCACAACCCGGAACGGTCAGCCGTGGGTCACAGCGGGAATCAGCCGCGCCACGTACTATCGCCGGCTCAAAGCCACCGCCGGCCAGTTCGAGCTATGCTAGAGGCTGCTCTTGCACGCAGAATGAGGAAGCCCCATGCATGCGGAGGACCGCCTGCCGACGTCGGAACTGCTCGCCCGCTGGAGGGCGTTGCAGAACGGCGACCTGGCAATCGAAACCAACTGGTACTAGCTCAACGAGCGGGGCGACATCGTTGTCACTCCACCTCCGACAAACAGGCATCAGGCGATTGCCGGCAACATTGCATTTCAGTTGTCCCGCCAGTTGGGGCCGTTGGCGGTGCAGTCAGTTCCTGCCGTGACGTCGGCGGGCATACTTGTTCCCGATGTTGCCTGGATGCCGGAGGACCGCTGAAGCGCAGCGCTTGAATGCGGCGACGACCCGCTGCCGTTTTCGCCAAACATTTGTGTAGAGGTGTTGTCGCCGTGCAATCACCACCTCGAGATGTTCCGCAAAATCCGGGCGTACATTGAAGGCGGGTCCAAGGAGGTAATCCTTGTCGGCATGCAGGGCGAGGTACGTTTCTGGCGCCATGAAGGAGAGTCGTCGACTTCCAGTTTGGGACTTTCTTTAGTCGTCAACCAATCGCTGGTATCTGCCTCTGAAAAAAATTGGTTCAGCGGGCCTCGCTGAGGCTCGTTTTTCCTTGTCGGAAGCTATCGGTTTTCCCGTCGCTCAGGTGGACACCGCCTGATAAAGAAATGCTGTCCGGCATGCTTCCATGCCTTCGGCTCAGTTCAACCGGGCCTCAACATACAGAATATCGCCTTTCGTTTGGCTAGCCGCATACAGGCCCTTGCTGCAGGTCTGAGTGTTACCACTATCTTAATTATCTGCCACACCGCCAACGTAGCCCGTCGCATCTGAGACAAAACCCATATCAGATAGCAGCGGATAAGTGCCCGCTGACGGCGGGCACTCCGCTTCCGTGCGGTCATAATTTTTTTTGGGGCTTGACTGAGGCGCCCTCAGTCTCCACGGGACGTGGCTTCAGCAGTGGGTGAACAACAATCTCAAGAGCTTCAGCCCACTTCGTCCCGTCGCACCTGAGACAAAACCCATATCAGATAGCAGCGGATAGGTGGCCGCCGTCAGCGGGCACCCCGCTTCCGTGGGGTCATAGCTTTTTGGGGCTTAACTGAGCCACCCTCAGTCTCGGCGGAACGCGGCTTCAGCAATAAGTGAACGTCAGTCTCGAGCGCATCGGCCAACTTCGTGAGGTTGTCCAATGAAATGTTCACGATGGTCCGCTCGACCTGGCTGACATACGTCCGGTGCAGGCCCGCCTCATCGGCGAGCTTCTCCTGCGACAGCCCACGCTGCTGCCGTTGGTCACGCAGGTTCGCAGCGAGTCGCGCACGTACGGCGGCCGCAGTATTCGGAGAGATTGCCATGCCGGGCACTCTCCGAAATTGAGCATCAAACGTCTACAGCCATTACATCTACAGATTTTACATCTACAGCCGATATATCTACCATTGATAGCCGCCCGGTGGCTCCAGCAACATTCGGCGTGCGTCCGGGGGCGTGAGCAACGAGCAATCAACAAGAAAATCACCGTCAAATCAATGAAAAGTACTTCACTTCTCACCAGGCTTCGCCCTTCGGCGGCAATCATCTTTTACGGTGCCGCCTTACTGGCGGGCTGTTCCACAGTCAACAGTTCCGGCAGCGCTCCGGTCGGGTCGTCCGGTGCTACCGAGAAATTTCAGGCCATCGCATTCTGGCCGCATACCGACGGCCTCTATGTCCTGCTCGAGCAGCAGCCAGCAGGCAACTGGAAGGTCGAGGATTTGAACGGCTCGCCCTTGTATGCGCAGAACGACCGGCAGGAGGTACTGCGGGTCCACCGCCTGGCGGGCCCCTCAAGCCCATTGCAGATTTCGCTCGCACATCCGGCCGTCGAGAATATCGCCGAGCAGCGTTCATTCGGCGGCTTTGACCATACTGGCAACGGCATGTGCAACCCCATATGGAGGGGCAACGTCAGAGTCACCAACGGCTGCGCAAGCCGACTCGTTCGCCCACGCGGGGCAGATGTCGCTGACGCCGTCGCGGACACCGTGACGTTGGGCGCCGCTGCTCGGCCTGGCGCGGGGGGTACGATTCGCTACGAGATTGACCCAGACGCCATCCGGGACCTCGTTGCCCATTCAGACCTGTTCGATGCAATGCGTCGTGGGCAGGACTTCCAGAACGCACGGCGCGAACGCGAATATGAAGCGCGCTGGCTCGCCTGCGTACAGCGAAATACGACCGAGTGCTATGACACGTTCGTGCAGCTATACGGCGGCTACCTGAGCTCTGGAATGTATGACCCGAAGGGTTACACCGCCCGAGCGCGTGATATCGCATTGACCCGTATGAACGCCAACAAGGCCCTTATCGAGCAAAGGGCGGCTGCCCTGCGGCGCTCGTTGCGCCCGGGTTCCGAAACGAATTTTGGCCGTGTTCTCGAGGTCAGAGGCACGTCGGTTGAAGTGGCAGTTGCGCTTCCAGGTATCGGCAACGCACAGTGGGTACCCATCGAGTACATCTATCCGCCCGGCTATGCATCCGCCGAATTCTTCGGCGGGCAGCCGCAACGGCCGGTGCTCGACAAGCGCCTCGTCTACGGCGAATAACGCCTCACTGGCGACAATCCGCACCACGCGACGATGGACGGTCGAGCGCGGCGGCCCTAAGTAAACTGTGCCAAGGTCGTGTCCTTGTCCGTCGCCCATCAGACAATATGCGCAACTAGAACAATTCCATGAAACTGAATTCGCTGACTGCCGCGCGCACTACGCAAATAAAAAACAGGTTCTTCGCGCTAGGCGCGTGCACCATATCGGCTGCAATGGTCGCCGGTTGCGCGACAACATACACAGTCGACGATGGGCGTAAGCTGGACGATGCCCTGACGACGCAGGTGCGCAACTACGTGGTGGGCGAACAGGCACTGCGCCCGGCAGTGAACGCTTCGGCCGCGCTGCACGACCCGGATTGCTCAAAGACATGGGAGGTCCCGTTCGAGGCCGCGACGTCGTATGGCGAAAGCGATTCGAACATGCGGGTAGCCTTGGTCCGCGTCGCCGGCATTGACGAGCACCTGCGCGTAATCGCAACAACGCCGGGCTTTCCGATTCAACCCGGCGCAATCATTTCGGAGCTGGATGGCTACAAATCCGACAACGCAATGAAGATGATTAGGGAGCTCAGCGAGCTTCGGGAAGACGGGAAACCGTTCAACCTGAAGACGGCGGCCGGCGAAAGCGTCACCGTTACACCCGTCCAGGCGTGTCGCGGACATCTGTCTTTGTTCAATCCTGGAAAGCACGGGAACGACCAGTACTACCACTGGGACGTTGTGCTTTTCCCTGACGAAGTCGGTGCGGTGAATCTGACGCCGGCTGAGGCAGAGTGGATTGTCCTTTGGACGCAGGGTCTGTCGGAAGAAGGCGGCGGCCGAATGAAGACCTACTCATACACGGTGGAGGCGGCCAAGATGTTGGCAGGGTCCATTCTTTCGGGGGCAACGATGGGCGCAGGCGGCGCAGCAGGTAACGCAGCCGCTGCGGCGGGCGCTTCGCTGGCCAGCGCATTCTCCCATATCGCCGCCGCCGAGGCTCCGGGCATTATTGCCCAGGCCACTGCAAAAGCAACGGCGAACGCTGCCACCCTGCACGGGGTCAACTGGGTCGCTTCGACTGTTTTTGACCGGGCGGACAAGTGGGCATTCGAG
Organism: Burkholderia oklahomensis C6786; assembly: GCF_000959365.1. NCBI lineage: Bacteria > Pseudomonadati > Pseudomonadota > Betaproteobacteria > Burkholderiales > Burkholderiaceae > Burkholderia > Burkholderia oklahomensis. Next base: position 2,248,335 of record NZ_CP009555.1, on the reverse strand, counting down.
CGGATGAGCAAGCTCGGCATGGACCCCCGCACTGGCCTTGAACTGCAACTGCGGCTAGTACAGGCCGGCGCAGTACATAACGGCCTGCTCTTCGACGAACACCGGCTCGAGCAAATTAATCAACTGGTTGCATCCCTACCCGAGAATCCGCAAGAGCCAACGGCACAGAACCATCACGCTACAGCCGATATGACGCAAGCTGGAACAAAGGACGTGGCTGCGGCCTCTGCCCAATAGCAACCAAGAATGGCGGCGGCCCTGCAAATGCCGCAGCCATGCTCCGCTAACGGCCACCAGACCACCGACCTAATCGAACGTCGACGACGGATAGTCTGCTACGGAGAAGCCCGTCATGACGTCAATACCATTGACCGTCATGTTTCCGGTCACCGGATGTATTCCAATTTCCGACCCGACTGTATGTCCCGCCACCTCGGGTATCTCGTCACCGTCTCCCGCCACGACCACAATGCGACCGGTTCTCACGAGGTAGGCGAACGTCACCATATACGCCATGAAGGTACTACCAGCCCACAGGAATGCCTGCCAATAACGCACCGACTGGACGAAAGCAGGAAGGGTTGCCGGATGGTCGTTGAACCACGCAATGCATATCGTACCGAGCAGCGGTAGCACGCCGACAGGGACAGCCACGATTGCGACCCGTCGCAGCATGTTCACGGCGACCTCCTTTTTCGTTTTTTTGATTGCTCTTGTCGACTATATGCGTGCTCGCGTGCTGCAGCAAGCCGTCCAGCCAAAAAGTTGCCTCCCGGGGAGGGAGGCAATAAGGCGGCGTTGAGCCGCACGGACGTATCTCCATCACGTCCGCGAATTCACTTCGTTATCGAACACTCGCCGGAAGCGCATCAGACCACATGAGGGAGCCTGCTCAGGTCCTCGCATGGAACAGCAAGCGCCATGCGAACCTTATGGCCCTTGAGCTCAGGAATGTGCTCAAGGCGCGCGATAGCGTCATCGAGATAGTCGGCGTGAACGCCAATCACGCGGTACTCGGGGTCCTCGTGTGTCGTGGTTACCAAATATGAGTTCATGATTAATTGTCCTTGTCTGGTTATCGGCGACCGAAAAAAACCGGTCAGCTTATTACGTATAGTCACCGCCTCGATGCCTTGAAAAGTGCGCGCAGACGCCCCACCGTGTACCCGGCGAAAAACGCGAGGACGATAACGAGCACCACTTCGGTGTACGACCACTTGACCATAACTGCTCCAGTGAAATGCGGCGGCGGAGAAAGCCGGCCACATGATGTATAGGAATAGCTGGCGAAGGTTCGAAACACAGACCCACGCCGGCACCGACTTCGGGCGAGGCGCGACTAGGCCTTCTTGGGCCGTCGCCTCGGCAACATGCCAAATCTCTCCATCAGGTCCAAGACGGGTGCGGGGCCAGCTGAGCCAAAAATGTAGTACAGGTCAAAGCCGCGAGGCTGGCCCTGCCTGAACCACTGCATCACAGCGATTACATCGTCGAAGTGCGCATCGTCGATTCGACGGCAGAGCAGATACGCATCAGGACACGCGAATTGGGCGTTGTGCAGACTGACCAGAAATGCGGCGATGGGTCTGGTGCTGCCCCCCTGATGCCGGCATGCTTCAAATAGCCGCCACGCGGCCTGGGCGCCGGGAATATCGGCGAATGCTTCGCAGAGCGGCGGGGTTTGCGTTTTTTTCATATTGCGTTTTTCATCTCAGTGTTGGGATGAAAAATATAGGGACCATTTTTATTCGGACCGGGGTATGCGGCGTTATTCCCTGGACGCCCCGGCGGACCGCCTGACACTCGCAACAGAAATCGACAAAGGGACAGAACATGCGTACAATCTCTCCCCCGCTCGAAAAACACAACAAGGAAACAAGATGGGCACCGTAATCGAACTCGCTGCGTTCAGACGCGTAAAGGCATTTCCTCCTACGGCTCCCAACGCTGTGCGGCCGTTGTCCGTACAGACTGCAAAACCTCGTCCATCTGCCACCACCCTATCGCCCGACGACCGGTGGAACGCACTCTCGCGACCCGTGAGGTTCAAACCCGGAGCAGCGATTAGCAGCCGCACGCGAGAGGCCGTGCTCCAACTGCTGGATTTTGAGTTTCCGAACGACATCGTGGTCGATGACGACGGGCGTGAGTACCTGTGGTACGTCGCCGAGCACGAACGGGCACGCGCCTATTTCAGGCTATTCGGGTACGACATCGACTTGCTCGAGGATGCCGATGCCATGCATGCCCTGTGGCTCCGTCTGGATGGATATGGCCTGTACGTTAAAAAATACCTAGAAGACCCTGTCTGGTTCTGCGAGTTTATGACCTGCGGTATGCCTGCGGTCTGGTACCGGTACATCAAGGCAGTTGCGCGACAGGACCACGCACAAGCCGCCCGTCTCTCCTACCTCGTGGACATCGACCCATTCACACGGCCGACTCCAAACGCTGACTGAGCTGTGCGGAGCGTCTAGTTGCGGACCGTGCTCAGCCCGAGCGCCGACAGGCGCTCATCTGCTGTCGGGTGCTGCGGGTCTGGCGTGAGATGCAGGAGCGCGGTGTGGGCGCCAGCGCTGGCGTCAAACCCAGCCTTGGCCGCGAGCACGAAACCATACCGGTCAGCCTCGAACTCCTCCCGCCGATATAGCGGCCATTCCTGGCTTGCGTAACGGACCACCTGCGTCCAGCGCGTAACGTCTCCACCGGCGTCGGCTATGAGTGCTGCGTAGCGCTGCGGCAGGTGCCCAAGCACGACATGCCCCATCTCGTGGGCAAAGACAAATCCGAGTTCGTCGTCATTGCTGTCGTCGATAAAATCCTTGGAGACCAAGATGCGGTTGCCCAAAAGCGCCATAACGGGCCAGCCGACATTCGGATACGAAAAAACAATGACGCGCCAAGGACCATTGCCCAAAGCAGCGGCCAAGCGGTTCGCGATGCTCTCTGCCCGCTCGACATCGGGGTCTTCCGGAGCAATCGCGACCTTTGACAGCGCGCGCCATGTGTCATCGCAATACTGACCTGCGATGAAGAGGGCGTTGCTTGCGTTGCCGCTGACATCCGCCCTGGCCGGCATGGTCAGCATTGCGGTGGCGAGCGCGACACAACACGTGAGTGGCTTCACTATCGTTGGACTTTTTCTTTAGTTTTAAGTCGAGCCTTGGGGACACACGGCTGGTCCGAACACCATGCGGCGCGACCGGCGCCATGGCAGCAGTGCCTTGATGTTAACAAGTTGAGAGCGTGGACAGGCGACCCTTAGGTAACAAAATTTCACGCCGCGCATGTGGACGTCGATTAATTGTGTCTACGCCGCTGGCTGAACCTGTCTACGGCCGTTTCTCCCTGTAAATCAATACGCTAGCATTGCTTCCATCTGAGGCGAGCATGGTCAGAGATTGCAGCGCCCCTTGCAAGTGTCCTTTGCGTACCGACAAAGAAGCTGCAAGCGTCGGGTTGGCTTGGGCCTGAGATTGTGTCAAACGGAACGAGTAAGCAGCGCCTTCAGTGAGCAGAAGCGAGGCGCTTTGCTAATGCTTGCGAAGTCGGAGCCAGCGCGGTCTTTAAGCACATCGTCACCTAAAGATGGGACTGGGAGAGAAAGCTACGCAGGCGAGGTTGCCGCTGCTTTACGTGCGGAGCTCAGCAGTTCGTGGTCGGTGCCGGCCTTAAGCAAAGGCGCCTCGGGGCATTACTGCCGAGCAGCGTCATCAATTACTTGACTTCGATTTGTTGCGACGGGATAGCGTTGAGAATCCAACACTCTTGATGGACGTACTGCAGCTCTAAGTGGTTCTTGTAAAGCGTATGCGCTGCGTCCAAGCTTGCCTGAGTGGACGGCGTCGAATTTTTATCGTCTATCTCCTTCGCTTCCAACCAATTCTTCTGTAGCACAAGGGTCTTCGGAAAAGCCTGCACCTTCAATTGCTTGTTCACCACGTTCGAGACAACACCGGCGAATTTATACGAATCGATGACCGTGATTTTTCCGTCGCCATCTACATCTACCGGATTCGAAAACCACTTGAACGCAAGCAACAAGAACAGATTCGCGGGCCAATTCTGCGGCCCAGTTACGAGAGTCTCGGACGTGGGGTGACTTAGGCTCTCGTGAAGATTTGTGGCACCGATGAATATAACCTCCGGGTCGCTCTCACCAGCGCCATTTGGCTTACTCCCGGCTCCAATATAGTTGAAAACGCCGGCGTAGCACTGCCCGAGATAAACGATTGCCCGCTTCAGGTTGGGTGACGATTTGATGCTATTTAGCAATCGATACGGTGTTATCGGTGGCGCCGCGTCAAGTCCCTCAAGACCACCGTGTCCCGTCACAAACATGACCAAGCTTTCGTGGGTGTTCTTTGCCTGGTCCAGAAAAAAATCCTGCGATTGCTTCACCGTGACTGGCGAGGTGGTGCCGCTTTTTATGAAATTCTCGATTGAGACTCTATCTGCCCCATCGACATAAATGTCGATATTGGCAATGCTTACGCCTGCCTTCTCCAAACACATAACGCCGAACGCAAGGTCCTGGACGTGCCGCGCCTCAGCGTCCGCACGCGCCGGCAGAAACAGCACCCACCTGGTGTTGCCCCCAATTAGACTCATTATTCTTTTGGCGTTTTGAAGAGCCCACCTGCACGTACTTAGACGCGCATGTTGCTCAAAGAGGTCGGCTTACGAATGTCCGAAAAATAGAACAGCTCATCGATTTCGAGCTTGTCCGCACCGTCTTCAACCTTGTGCAGCACCTTTCCACTGTCGCTCAGTTCAAAAACGCTCGTGCCGGTCTTCAGGTAAAAAGCGGCTGCTCGATGACCGGCCGAAGCTTCAGATTTGAACAGGAGCCACTCGCCCAAATTGACACATTCCTTCACGGAATCGTCTATCTCGGGAAGACGGTCTGATTGAATGTCGTGCTGCTTCATCTGGCTCTCCTGGGCTCGCTCGGCGAAACGCGATTCTGAAAATCTATCGCACCATTGTTTTGATAGAGTCAACCTAGTGCAGGCCCACCAAAATCCGGCCACATTGTGGCACAAAACTAATGTAGTGCACTTTTCCGTACAGGTCAGTGGTGGTTAACACACAGTTGCGCGGCCACAAACGGCATCACGCCTGAGACCGCAAAATTCATTCCGCATCCTGCCGGGCTCCGTAGTCGTAGTCGCACCCTCACCTAGCTAACGGCAGGACGCGGCTATTCTGAAGAAAAGCTTCCCCGGTTCAGCCGGCGCATCCTCGACATCGGACAAGCAATACCTATCGAGAACGTTGCGACCCGACACCACTCAAGTTGAAGGGCTCTACCGGCTTGTGCCTATACGTGACAGGCCAGACGAAAAACACATCGTCAGCACAGGCCAAGGCGCGCCAACGCCCTCTTTTATTCGGATGGGGGCGCGCCAACGCCCTCCTCTTTCCACCGCAGTCCGTGACTGCCGCGACGCCAATCGCGACGCCTTGTGGCGCCTGATGCTCGTAATGGAGCTCGTCGGGTGCGAAAGGGAGGCAGTGGACTAATCCCGGTTTTGGCCGGAGTAACCCCACTGCTTTATCTTATGTATCGCTGATACGAATGGGTGCGAGCACGAAACGGGTCCACGAAGGAAATGTCGTGGTGTCCCTGACTATTGAAAAATCGAGTGCGAGTCTCGACTCGGGGACGCGGGAAATCCGCGTAACCGATGCCAGAGAGGATGGCTGCGTTATCGCATGCTGTGAAGCATGCCTCGGCGGGATTTCGCAAGTGCGAGAGACCCGTCGGCCGACCTAAGAGTGACTCGGAGTAGCGTCCGGGAGGCTTAAGGGCGGGCTGATAGCTTAAACCTCTACATGCGCCTATTCAAACGGTGCTATCTGGAAAGCGAAAGTGCGATTTAGGGCCTGCAGTGCCTGGAACATGCCGGAAAATTTGGACATCAAGCGACATGTGCGAGTAAGAGAGGTGCTTCCCGGTTCGACCCTCCGAAAGACGGAAAAGCCCGTAGTGTCGTTGTCCAGATTGAGGCGGTCGCGGTCTACGTGAACGTAGGACGATAGTCTAAGTGAAACAAAATGCGCTCGGAAGCTCGCTGCGGTGGCACGCAGCGGGACGGGTTTAACGCACCCGCAAATCTCGAGAGCGTATGAGCGGGCCGGTTCGGCGATGAAGTGCGGGGTCAATCCTGCACGGAGCTGTGCCGGCGACAAGGCAAACGGTGGAGTGGTGGTGCGAATCATTGCGCGTGGCAGCGAATGATTCGATTTGGCGACCGGCTTGGCGGCCAGTCGCTTGCTGATGACCCTTGGCGGGGTCAGTAGCATAGGAACGTAGCGCCGTGCGCGCGGTCCTCATCGGTGTGTATCTCAGATTCCGGACGTCGCCGGATGTAAAACGACATTCAGGCCCCTCAGAGAGGGGCCTTTCCGAACGTCCACGAGCATCAAGCCCTCAACGTCAGATGACCCATTGGTCTTTAATCCCTACCCGAGCGTATAAAACTTCTGACTAACTATTTATACCGATTTATCACCATTGCCTAATTATTTATACAATGACGCTTTCCAAAAAATAAATAGAAAAGGAATTGCACTTATAAATAACCCATGTTAATCTTCAACCCGTCAACGTGCTGCACGCCACGTGAATTATCATTTTGGTCTGGCTCGTTGACAGCAAGAGAATTGCAAATTGGTGTTAGCCCGTTTGCAGTCGCACTCTCGCGTCAGCGGGAATTGCCCGAGGGGCAGACCTGGTTGCTACGCAGGTCGAGTTATCACCGCCGGAAAGGTGGTTTGCAGCACTCTCCCGCGTCAGCGGGAATTGCTCAGCGATGAGCGCAGTACCGCAGTACCTCGCCCCGCGTCAGCGGGGATTGCCCGAAAGGCAGGCCTGGCTGTTACGCAGGTTGCGTTATCACCGCCGGAAAGGTGGTTTGCAGCACTCTCCCGCGTCAGCGGGAATTGCTCAGCGATGAGCGCAGTACCGCAGTACCTCGCCCCGCGTCAGCGGGGATTGCCCGAAAGGCAGGCCTGGCTGTTACGCAGGTTGCGTTATCACCGCCGGAAAGGTGGTTTGCAGCACTCTCCCGCGTCAGCGGGAATTGCTCAGCGATGAGCGCAGTACCGCAGTACCTCGCCCCGCGTCAGCGGGGATTGCCCGAAAGGCAGGCCTGGCTGTTACGCAGGTTGCGTTATCACCGCCGGAAAGGTGGTTTGCAGCACTCTCCCGCGTCAGCGGGAATTGCTCAGCGATGAGCGCAGTACCGCAGTACCTCGCCCCGCGTCAGCGGGGACTGCCCGAAAGGCAGGCCTGGCTGTTACGCAGGTCACGTTGTCGCCGCCGGAAAGGTGGTTTGCAGCATTCTCCCGCGTCAGCGGGGATGGCCCGATGCGTCTCCCGCATTGCCCGGGCGCCTGCCGAAGCAGGCACCAATGCCTGCTCCAGCTCCGCGCCGGGGCAGGCATTGGCTTAAGGTGCCTTTCTCTATGTCCTCAGCTATGTTTTCCAGACAGAGTCGACTACCGCCTCAATGGTCTGTCGTCACTCGCGCCGTTCGAAAGCTTCCCAACCCACGGAGCTCGCACTTATCGAGCAGGCGACAGAAGCCGGGCGCGGAGCACCCGTTAATTCAACACTAGCCAATCGAATTCAACATTCGACTTCCAGACGGGCGAGCTTTCTCTTCGTACCTGCCCGCAAATCCCGCGCGACCGCGACAGAACTCCGGTCGCGGCGCTTTTTGACGGACGGCGTAGCCGTCACTGTTTGGCTTTGCTCAGGAGGCTCCAGCAACCGCCGCGACAGCCAGCCGAGAAACACTTCAGGATGCCAGTAGACTCGGTTACCGAGCTTCACGGGAGCGGGCAAAATGCCCTCGTTTATCCAGTTTTCGACCGACCTGACAGAAATGTCGAGAACGTCCGCGACGGCTTGCTTGGTCAGCGGGGTGAATGCTTGATGAAGGGTCATAACGGGACCATTTCTTGTTGAGGTCCTTTGTATAGGTAATGCGGTGCAGCGCAGCTTCGCGAAAACAACCGCAGATTGCACTTTTACAAATTGTTACATTCATTCGTGAAGAAGCCAGTGGCAAATTGGTGGCAATCGGTGGCCAGTTGCCACTTCGCGCAGCTTCGCGAAACCGAACGAAGGTAAGCGCAAGTTATTGATTTATAATGGTCTCAACACAACACGAAACACCGCTTTAGGCACGGGAAACCCGTTCGGGACGTAGAGGCCGGAGGTTCGAATCCTCTCACCCCGACCAGATTTGCAGAAAACCGCGCACACGATGCGCGGTTTTTTTTTGCGCGACGGCCGTCGTCGCCCCGCGGCACCATGCGGTACGACGTCGTACGCGAACCGACCGCGCCCCTCTGCTATAGTCTTTTCCATTCCTGTCATTCACCGACTCTCCGACGCGTGGACCAAATTCCCTTATGGGCGCAAATCGGCGCCATCTTCCTGCTTCTTCTCTGCTCCAGCTTCTTCTCCATTTCTGAAACCGCGATGATGGCGCTCAACCGCCATCGGCTCAAGCATCTCGCGGGCCGCGGCGCGCTGGGCGCGAAAACGACGCAGGGGCTCCTCGCGCGGACGGATCAACTGCTGAGCGTGATCCTGATCGGCAACAACCTGTTCAACACGATCATCCCGGTGCTGACGACGTCGATCGCGCTGCGCACGTTCGGCCACGACAATTTCGTGCTGTCGATCGCGACCGGCATCGTCGCGTTCCTCATCATCGTGTTCGCGGAAATCACGCCGAAGATCGTCGGCGCGACGTTCCCCGAGCGGATCGCGCTGCCGGCGAGCGTCGTGATCGCGCCGCTGATGCGCGTGATGATGCCCGTCGTATGGTTCGTCAACACGCTGTCGGGCTCGATCCTCGCGGCGCTGCGGATCAACACGAAGGGGGGGCGCGACCAGCGGCTGTCGACCGAGGAGCTGCGCTCGCTCGTGCTCGAATCGGGCAGCTTCATGCCGACCAAGCACCGCAGCATCCTGCTCAACCTGTTCGATCTCGAGAACATCACCGTCGACGACGTGATGATCCCGCGCCGCCAGATCGAGGCGCTCAACATCCTCGCGCCGCTCGACGACGTGCTGCATCAGATCGAGACCTGCTATCACAACCGGCTCGTCGTCTACGAAGGCGACATCGACCGCGTGCTCGGCGTGCTGCACGTGCGCAAGACGCTCGCCGCGCTCCACAACCAGGATTTCGACCGCGAGACGCTGCGCGAACTGCTCACGGAGCCGTACTACGTGCCGTCCGGGACTCCCGTGTTCCAGCAGTTGCAGTACTTCCAGGAAAGCCGGCAGCGCACGGCGCTCGTCGTCAACGAGTACGGCGAGCTGCAGGGGCTCGTCACGCCCGAGGACATCATCGAGGAGCTGATCGGCGAATTCACGACGACAATGCCGAGAAGCGAGAATTCGAAGAGCGGCTGGGACGCGAACGGCGAATGCATCGTCGCGGGCAGCATGCCGCTGCGCGAGCTGAACCGCTGGCTGCACCTGAGCCTGCCGACCAAGGGCCCCAAGACGCTCAACGGCCTGATCCTCGAAATGCTCGAGGAAATTCCCGAAGGCGACGTCTGCCTGAAGATCGGCGACGTGATGATCGAAGTAATGCGCAGCGACGATCAGGGCGTGCGCACGGTCAAGCTGTTCAAGCCGCGCACGTCGCGCGGGGGACGCGCGCTGAGCGCGTGACGCGCGACCCGCGGCGCGGTTGGCCGATCGGCCGACTCGCGGCCGCCCTGCGCGGCGCGCGATGATCGCTCCATCGTGTCGAGCAGGCGGCCGCGAGGCCGGGTCCGATGTCCGCAACATCCTCTTCTCCCTCTTTTGCGTCCGCATGGCCGGCGCCGCCGCTTGCGCCCGCGGCATCCGCCCCGCCCCGTCCCCGCGCCGCCGAACTCGCCGACGACGCGCCCGCGGTCGGCATCGTCGCCGACATGCTGCGCGCGGCGCATGAACGCGACGCGTCCGACATTCACGTCGAGCCAGGCGAATCGGGCTGGCGCGTTCGTCTGCGGATCGACGGCGTGCTGCACGAATTCGCGCGGCCGCCCGCCCATCTGCGCGACGCATGCGTGACGCGCATCAAGGTGCTCGCGCGGATGGACATCGCCGAGCGTCGCGTGCCGCAAGACGGCCGGCTGCGGCTCGCACTCGCGCCGGGGCACGCGGGCGACTACCGGGTCAGCTCGCTGCCGACGCTGCACGGTGAGAAACTCGTGCTGCGGCGTCTCGAGACGCTTCCCGCCGGTCTGTCGCTCGCCGCGCTCGGCTTCGACGCCGCGCAGACGCGCCGCGTCGAGGCGGCGATCGGCGCGCCGCACGGTCTCGTCCTCGTCACGGGACCGACAGGCAGCGGCAAGACGCTGTCGCTGTACTGTTTCCTGCAAATGCTGAACGACGTGTCGCGCAACGTCTGCACGGTCGAAGACCCGGCCGAAATCGAGCTCGACGGGATCAATCAGGTCGGCGTGCGCGAGAAAGCGGGGCTGACCTTCGCGGTCGCGCTGCGCGCGTTCCTGCGCCAGGATCCCGACATCATCATGGTCGGCGAGATACGCGACGCGGAAACCGCCGACGTTGCGCTGAAGGCCGCGCAAACGGGCCACCTCGTGCTGTCGACACTGCATACGAACGACGCGCCCGCGGCGGTTGCTCGACTGCTCGACATCGGCGTCGCGCCGTACAACCTCGCTGCCGCGCTGCGACTCGTGACGGCCCAGCGTCTCGTGCGCCGCCTCTGCGCCGCGTGCCGCGCGCCATCGGACGCATCGCCCGATGCGCTGCGCGCGGCGGGCCTCGACGCCGCTTCGCTCGACGCCGGCTGGCGCCCGTATGCGGCGACGGGCTGCGCCGCGTGCCACGGAATCGGCTATCGGGGACGTATCGGCATTCACCAGGTGATGCCGCTGTCCGCCGAGCAACGCAACCTGATCGTCGCACGCGCGAGCAGCGCCGAACTCGCGCGGCAGGCGCACGCCGAAGGCATGACGAGCTTGCGCGACGCGGCGCTCGCACGCGTGCGCGACGGCACGACGAGCCTGGACGAAGCACTCGGCGCGACGGAGGCTGGATGAGCGCGCGCAGCCCGGCCACGCCGATCGAGGCCCGTTACCGCTGGGCGGGCGTGACGACCGATGGCGCGCGACGCCGCGGCACGCTGATCGCCGTCAATGCGTCCGCCGCGCGCACGGCGCTCAAACGGATGGGCGTCACGGTGCTGCATCTCGAAGCGCGCGGCACGGCGCCGCAGCCCGGCGCGCGCGCACGCGACGTCACACGTTTCACGCGTCAACTCGCAGGACTCCTGCATGCGGGGCTCGCGCTCGCGCCGTCGCTCGAACTGCTCGCGCAGGCGACGCAGCGAAGTGAAATGCCCCGCATCGCGGCAGGACTCGCGCGGGAGATCATTGCAGGACGGCAGTTCTCCGCCGCCCTGCGCCGCTACCCGCGCCAGTTCGATCCGCTCTTCTGCCAACTGGTCGCGGTCGGCGAAACGGCGGGCGCGCTCGCCAAGGTGCTCGCGCGGCTCGCCGACGATCGCGAACGCGCGGCCGCCCAGCATGCACGGGTCAGAGGCGCGCTCGCTTATCCGGTTGCCGTGCTGCTGTTCGCGCTCGCGATCACAGCGGCCCTGCTGATTTGGGTCGTGCCGACGTTCGAACAGATCTTCGCGGGCTTCGGCGCCGCGCTGCCGGCGCCGACTCGCTTCATCCTGACACTGTCGGCCGGCGTGACGCGCTGGAGCGCGCCTGCCGTGGCGGCCGCATTGTTCGTCTGCTTCACCGCCCGTCATGCGGCGCGCCGCTCCGAAACCGCGCGCCTCGCGCTCGCGCAGGCGCTGCTGCGCGCCCCCCTCGCCGGACCGCTCGTGCGCATGCTCGCCGCTGCGCGCTGGAGCCGTGCGCTCGGCACGCTGCTCGCCGCCGGCACGCCGCTCGTCGACGCGTTCGCCGCGCTATCGAACGCGACCGGCAACGCGCGCTTCGATCGCGCGACGGCCGGCATCGCCGCACGCCTGCAGCACGGCGTGCGGCTCGCTCACGCAATGCGCGCCGAAGACTGTTTTCCGGACGACGTCGTGCAGCCGATCGCCGTCGCCGAAGAGTCGGGGACGCTCGATACGATGCTCATCGACATCGCGACGCTCTGCGATCGCCGCATCGACGAACAGATCGGCGTGCTTGCGAGCCTGTGCGAGCCCGTCGTGATCGTCGTGCTGGGCGCACTGATCGGCGCGCTCGTGGTCGCGATGTACTTGCCGATCGTCCAGCTCGGCAACGTGGTGTAGCATCGCAGCCGAATCCGACTCCATTTGCGATGCCAACCGCCTCGATGACGCCCAATCCGTTCCTTTCCGATCCGGCCGCGCACGCGGCCGCCGGGCCGCTCGCCGCGTTCGCGATGCTCCCCACGGGGATGCAGCTTGCGTTCGCGATCGTGTTCGGCCTCGTCGTCGGCAGCTTCATCAACGTCGTCGTCCATCGGCTGCCGATCATGATGAAGCGCGCGTGGCTCGCGGAAATCGCCGAAGCGACGGACGAGCCGCCCGCCGACGACGGCCTGCCGCCGCGCTACAACCTCTGCGTGCCGCGCAGCGCGTGCCCGCACTGCGGCCACGTGCTCCGCGCGTGGGAGAACATTCCGGTCCTCAGCTACATCGCGTTGCGCGGCCGCTGCCGCCGCTGCCGTGCACCGATCGGCGCACGCTATCCGCTCATCGAACTCGCGAGCGGCGCGCTCGCCGCCGGCGCGCTCGCGCTCTTCGGGCCGAGCGGCGCTGCGCTCGCCGCGTTCGGCCTGTGCGCGGCGCTCCTCGCCATGAGCGCGATCGACATGCAGACCGGCTTCCTGCCCGATTCGCTGACGCTGCCGCTCTTGTGGGCGGGCCTGTGCGTCAATCTGTGGGATACGTTCGCGAGCCTGCGCACTGCGGTGATCGGCGCAATCGCCGGCTACCTGTTCCTCTGGTGCATTCTGTGGCTGTTCAAATTGCTGCGCGGAATCGAAGGGATCGGTTACGGCGACCTGAAGCTCCTCGCCGCGCTCGGCGCGTGGCTCGGCTGGGAAGCGTTGCCGCAGATCGTGCTGATCGCCGCCGTCGCGGGTGCGGCGATCGGTCTCGTCGCGACCTGGCGCGGCCGCATGCGCTTCGAGGAACCGCTGCCGTTCGGCCCGTTCCTCGCGGCAGGCGGCGCGGCGACCCTCTTTTTCGGCACGCCGTTCTACCTGCTGCTCGGAGGCTGACCTATGTTTTCAGTGGGATTGACGGGCGGAATCGGCAGCGGCAAGACGACCGTCGCGAATCTGTTCGGCGAGCTCGGCGCATCGATCGTCGATACCGATCTGATCGCGCACCGCATCACCGCGCCGCGCGGCCTCGCGATGCCGCTCATCGCGCGCGAGTTCGGCGCGGAGTTCATCGCAGCCGACGGTTCGCTCGATCGCGCGAAGATGCGCGCGCTGATCTTCAGCGACGAATTCGCGCGCAAGCGACTCGAAGCGATCACCCATCCGCTGATCCGCGAAGAGACCGAGCGCGAGGCCAGCGCGGCACAAGGCGCGTACGTCGTCTTCGTCGTGCCGCTCCTCGTCGAGTCGGGAACGTGGAAGGCGCGTGTGGACCGCGTGCTCGTCGTCGATTGCGACGTCGAAACGCAAATCGCGCGCGTGATGCGCCGCAACGGCTTCAGCCGCGAGCAGGTGGAGGCGATCGTCGCACGACAAGCGCCGCGCGACGCACGGCTTGCCGCCGCCGACGACGTGATCGTCAACGACGATGCGCCGCACGACGAACTCGCAGCCGAAGTCGCCGCACTGCACCAACGCTATCTCGCGTACGCAGCCGCGGCGAAGCATTGACGAGCCTGCGGCGCATACGTTGCATCCGATGCACGCAACCGCAACACGCCGTCATGCGTCCCGAAAAATGGCGTGATTGCTAGGGTAGGCAGTGAGCATTAGAATGTCCCTGCAATTTTGGTCACCCCCAACGCGAGAGGCGAGCGCGCTTGATTCTTTACGAGTATCCGTTCAACGAGCGAATCCGCACGCTGTTGCGTCTCGAAGATTTGTTCGAACGCTTCACGTTCTTCGTGGCTCAAGAGGACGCGAGAGAGCATCATGTCGCGCTGACGACGCTGTTCGAAATCTCCGAAGTCGCGGGCCGCGCAGATCTGAAATCGGATCTGATGAAGGAACTCGAGCGCCAGCGGCAGACGCTCGCGCCGTTTCGCGGCAATCCCGGCATCGAGCAGAACGCGCTCGAAGCGGTGCTCGGCGAAATCGAGCAGACGCTCGCGAACCTCGCGCAGATGCAAGGCAAGACCGGCCAGCATCTGATCGACAACGAATGGCTCGCAAGCATCCGTAGCCGCGCGGTCATCCCCGGCGGCACCTGCAAATTCGATCTCCCGTCGTACTACGCGTGGCAGCAGTGGCCCGCCGAGCAGCGCCGCCAGGACATCGCCAAATGGGCAATGCCGCTCTTGCCGCTGCGCGACGCCGCGATGATCGTGCTGCGCCTCGCGCGCGAATCCGGGCAGGCCTCGAAGGTGATGGCGATGCAGGGCAGCTATCAGCAGATGCTGTCCGGACGCAGCTATCAGCTGATGCAGGTGCGCGTCCCTCCCGAACTGCGCGTGATTCCCGAGGCGAGCGCAAACAAGTACATGCTGTGGGTGCGCTTCACCGCGCAAGACGGCGACGTCCGGCCGCGCGCGGTCGACATCGACGTACCGTTCCAGCTCACGCTCTGCAATCTGTAACAGCGGCCTCGCGCCGCGTCGATCATCGCATCCGTATGGTTACTGTCGTGAAATGCCCGTCCTGCTGCAAGGAAGTCCGCTGGACGCCCGAAAACCGTTTCCGCCCGTTCTGTTCCGCCCGCTGCAAGCAGTTCGATCTCGGTGCCTGGGCAGCCGAGAAGTACAGGATCGGCGGAACGGATGACGAAGCGCCGTCCGACGACGACGCAGGCCATCGGGAAGACGGCGGCCGCGGCTGACCGCCGCCGCGTCGAACGGCCGGCCGGATGCGGCCGGCGCCGCGGACCGCGTCCCAAGAAGGTCGTGACTGGATAGAAGGAAAGCTGGCGGACCGAAGGCCCGCGCACGTTTATTGCTGCTCGCCGACCCGCTCGCGCGCGAGCAGTTCGAGCACGGGAAGCGCGGCAGGCAGCAGCGGCTCGACGTCGACAGGCAGACGCTGCCAGACGAACGCCTGCCCTTCGCGGCTATGCGGCTCGCCCGTCCAGCCCGTCACCTTGCAGAAGTACAGGCGGACGTACGCGTGCGGATAGTCGTGCTCGAGCGTGTGCCAGCGATGGCACGCGGTCACGGCGATGCCGAGCTCCTCGTGCAGTTCGCGGGCGAGCGCGTCTTCGACGCTCTCGCCTGCCTCGAGCTTGCCGCCCGGAAACTCCCAGTAGCCCTCGTAAGGCTTGCCGGGCAAACGCTGCGCGAGCAGATAGCGGCCATCCGGCTGCACCAGCACGCCGACCGCGACTTCGGTGACCTTGCGGGCGACGCCGGCAGGCGCCGCGTCGTTCGATACTTCGATACTCATACGTTCTCCTTGCGGCCCGCGCGATCGCGCGCGAACTGCCATGCGACCCGGCCGGAGCGCGAGCCGCGCTCGAGCGCCCAGACGAGCGCGTCGCCGCGCGCCGTATCGATCTCGGCGTCATCGCAGCCGAAATGCTTGAGCCAGTGCCCGACGATCGTCAGATAGTCGTCCTGCTTGAACGGATAGAAGCTGACCCAGAGGCCGAAGCGCTCCGACAGCGAGATCTTCTCCTCGACGACCTCACCCGGATGGATCTCGCCGTCCGGCAGATGCTTGTACGTCTCGTTGTCGCTCATGTACTCGGGCAGCAGATGGCGGCGGTTCGACGTCGCATAGATCAGCACGTTGTCGGACTGCGCGGCGACCGACCCGTCGAGCGCGACCTTGAGCGCCTTGTAGCCCGATTCGCCCTCTTCGAACGACAGATCGTCGCAGAACACGATGAAGCGCTCGGGGCGCGCGGAGATCAGCTCGACGATGTCGCCCAGATCGTGCAGATCCTCCTTGTCGACTTCGATGAGCCGCAGCCCGTCGGCTGCATATGCGTTCAGGCACGCCTTGATCAGCGACGACTTGCCGGTGCCGCGCGCGCCCGTCAGCAGCACGTTGTTCGCGGGCTTCCTGTTCACGAACTGACGCGTGTTCTGCTCGATCAGCGCCTTCTGGCGATCGATGTTCTGCAGATCGTCGAGCGCGATCGTCGAACGCGCAGCGACCGGCTGCAAATAGCCGCGTCCCTGGCGCTTGCGCCAGCGGAACGCGAACGCGGACGTCCAGTCGATCGCCGACGGCGACGGCGGAAGAATCGCTTCGAGGCGCCCAAGCAGCGCTTCGGCGCGGGTGAGAAACTGCTCGAGTGGGTCCATGATGTCGCGCCCCGTATGACTTACGAACGATAGTCGGCGTTGATGCTCACGTAATCATGCGACAAATCGCAAGTCCAGATCGTCGCTTGCGCGTCGCCGCGGCCGAGCAGCACGCGGATCGCAATCTCGCTCTGCTTCATCACGCGCTGGCCGTCCTCTTCCATATATGCGGGATTGCGGCCGCCCGCCTTCGCGACGAGCACGTCGTCGAGATACAGATCGATCTTGCCGACGTCGAGGTCCGCGACGCCCGCGTAGCCGATCGCCGCGAGAATGCGGCCGAGGTTCGGGTCCGACGCGTAGAACGCCGTCTTTACGAGCGGCGAGTGGCCGATCGCGTACGCGATCTGGCGGCACTCGGCGACGCTCTTGCCGCCTTCGACCTTCACCGTCATGAATTTCGTCGCGCCTTCGCCGTCGCGCACGATCAGTTGCGCGAGCGTCTGGGCGACTTCGGTCACCGCGTCGCGCAGCGCCGCGTAGGCGGGCGAATCGGTCGACGCGATCTCGGGCAGGCTCGCCTTGCCCGACGCGATCAGGATGAACGAGTCGTTGGTCGACGTGTCGCCGTCGATCGTGATGCAGTTGAACGAGCGGTCCGCGACGTCCTTCACGAGCGCGTCGAGCACCGGCTGCGCGACCTTCGCGTCGAACGCGAGGAAGCCGAGCATCGTCGCCATGTTCGGCTTGATCATCCCGGCGCCCTTGCTGATGCCCGTCAGCGTGATCGTATGGCCGTCGATCGTCACCTGGCGCGATGCCGCCTTCGGCAGCGTGTCCGTCGTCATGATCGACTGCGCGGCGTCGTACCAATGCGCGGCCGCGCGGTTCGCGAGCGCGGCGGGGAGGCCGGCCTTCAGGCGGTCGATCGGCAGCGGCTCGAGGATCACGCCCGTCGAGAACGGCAGCACCTGCTCGGGCGCGATGCCCGCGAGGCGCGCGAGCTCCACGCAGGTTTCGCGCGCATGCGCGAGACCCGGCTCGCCCGTGCCCGCGTTCGCGTTGCCCGTGTTGACGACGAGCGCGCGAATGCCGGCGCCGCCCGCGCGCACCTTCGCCAGATGCTCGCGGCAGACCGTCACGGGCGCCGCGCAGAAACGGTTCTCGGTGAACACGCCCGACACGGTCGCGCCTTCGTCGACGAAGACGACCAGCACGTCCTTGCGGTTCGGCTTGCGAATGTTCGCCTCCGCCCAGCCGAGCGTCACGCCGGCGACGGGATGCAATTGCGCGGGATCGATCGAGGGAAAATTGACAGCCATCTGAAGCACCTGCCCCGAAGGAAAATGCCGGCGCTCGAGCCGGCATCGATTGGATTGAAGAACCGGCGGCCGCTCGCGCGCGCCGCCGCGCATCACACCTCGAAAATCTTGCGCACAGACGACGCGGCGCGCTCATCGCGCGCCGCCTTCGATCACGTCAGTTCAGCTTGCCGTGACAGTGCTTGTACTTCTTGCCGCTGCCGCACGGACACGGATCGTTGCGGCCGACCCGCGGCACTTCGCCCGCCGGGCCGCTGTGGCTCATCGCGTGGCCGACCATCT
Organism: Burkholderia oklahomensis C6786; assembly: GCF_000959365.1. Lineage (NCBI taxonomy): Bacteria > Pseudomonadati > Pseudomonadota > Betaproteobacteria > Burkholderiales > Burkholderiaceae > Burkholderia > Burkholderia oklahomensis. The sequence goes on along the minus strand of NZ_CP009555.1, from coordinate 2,230,345 downwards.
CGGCCGTCGCATCCGCGACCGCCACGCCGCCCGCGGCAGCCGCCGCCGCGAAATCGGCGTGCTGGAATTCGACGTTATCGAGATGACCGCCCTGCTCCTCGATCTGCTCGGCCGCTTCCTCCAGCTGCTCGGGCGACTGGATCTGCACGTTCATCACGATCCGCGTGACTTCCTGCTTCACCGCGTCGAGCATCGCCGCGAACAGTTCGAACGCCTCGCGCTTGTATTCCTGCTTCGGGTTCTTCTGCGCGTAGCCGCGCAGGTGGATGCCCTGGCGCAGATGATCGAGCGCCGCGAGATGCTCGCGCCACAGACGGTCGAGCGTCTGCAGCATGATCGAGCGCTCGAATGCGCTGAACGACTCGCGGCCGACCAGCGCGACCTTCGCTTCGTAGTGCTCGTCGGCCGCCGTCGTGACGGCGTCGAGAATCTCGTCCGCATTGATCGACGACGACTCGTTCACCATTTCCTGGATCGCGAGATCGAGCTGCCAGTCGTTGCGCAGCGCCTCTTCGAGCTCCGGAAGATCCCACTGCTCTTCGATGCTGCCCGCCGGCACGAACTGGCGGACCACTTCCGACATCACGCCGTGCCGCATCGCGCCGATCGTCTCGGCGATGTCGTGCGCCTCGAGCAGCTCGTTGCGCTGCTGATAGATCACCTTGCGCTGATCGTTCGCGACGTCGTCGTATTCGAGCAGTTGCTTGCGGATATCGAAGTTGCGCGCCTCGACCTTGCGCTGCGCCGACTCGATCGAACGCGTGACGATGCCTGCTTCGATCGCCTCGCCTTCCGGCATCTTCAGGCGCTCCATGATCGCGCGCACGCGGTCGCCCGCGAAGATGCGCAGCAGCGGGTCCTCGAGCGACAGGTAGAAGCGCGACGAGCCCGGATCGCCCTGACGGCCCGCGCGGCCGCGCAGCTGATTGTCGATCCGGCGCGATTCGTGACGCTCGGTGCCGATGATGTGCAAGCCGCCCGCGGCCTTCACCTGCTCGTGCAGCGTTTCCCACTCGTCGTGCAGCTTCTGGATCCGGCGCGCCTTGTCGTCGGCCGGGATCGATTCGTCGGCGTCGATGAACGCGGCCTGCTTCTCGGCGTTGCCGCCGAGCACGATGTCGGTGCCGCGGCCCGCCATGTTCGTCGCGATCGTGATGCGCTTCGGCCGGCCCGCCTCGGCGACGATCGCCGCTTCGCGCGCGTGCTGCTTCGCGTTCAGCACTTCATGCGGCAGACCCGCCTGCTTGAGCAGGTGCGACAGCAGTTCCGAGTTCTCGATCGACGTCGTGCCGACGAGCACCGGCTGGCCGCGCTCGTAGCATTCGCGGATGTCGCGGATCACCGCGTCGTAGCGTTCCTTCGCGGTCTTGTAGATCTGGTCCTGCTTGTCGATCCGCTTCGGCGGCCGGTTGGTCGGGATCACGACCGTCTCGAGGCCGTAGATCTCGTTGAATTCGTACGCTTCGGTGTCCGCCGTCCCGGTCATGCCCGAGAGCTTCGCGTACATCCGGAAATAGTTCTGGAACGTGATCGACGCGAGCGTCTGGTTCTCGCTCTGGATCTTCACGTGCTCCTTCGCCTCGACCGCCTGGTGCAGACCGTCGGACCAGCGGCGGCCCGGCATCAGGCGGCCCGTGAATTCGTCGACGATGATCACTTCGTCGTTCTGCACGACGTAGTGCTGATCGCGATGGAACAGCGTGTGCCCGCGCAGCGCCGCGTACACGTGGTGCATCAGCGTGATGTTCTGCGGCGCGTAGAGGCTCTCGCCGTCGCCGATGAGGCCCCATTCGGCGAGCATCCGCTCGGCCTTCTCGTGACCCGACTCGGTCAGGAACACCTGGCGGCCCTTCTCGTCGAGCGTGTAGTCGCCCGGCTTCTCGACGCCCGTGCCGTCCGCCTTCTCTTCGCCGATCTGACGTTCGAGGAGCGGCGGCAGCGCGTTCATCCGCACGTACAGCTCGGTGTGATCTTCCGCCTGGCCCGAGATGATGAGCGGCGTGCGCGCTTCGTCGATCAGGATCGAATCGACTTCGTCGACGACCGCGAAGTTGAGCGGCCGCTGCACGCGCGCATCGGTCTCGTAGACCATGTTGTCGCGCAGGTAGTCAAAGCCGAATTCGTTGTTCGTGCCGTACGTGATGTCGGATGCGTACGCCGCCTGCTTCTGGTCGTGCTCCATCCCCGACAGATTGATGCCGACCGACAGCCCGAGGAAGTTGTAGAGCCGGCCCATCCACTCGGCGTCGCGCTGCGCGAGGTAGTCGTTGACCGTCACGACGTGCACGCCGCGGCCCGCGAGCGCATTCAGGTACGCGGCGAGCGTCGCGACGAGCGTCTTGCCTTCGCCCGTGCGCATTTCGGCGATCTTGCCGTAATGCAGCACCATCCCGCCGATCAGTTGCACGTCGAAGTGGCGCATCTTCAGCACGCGGCGGCTCGCCTCGCGGCACACGGCGAACGCTTCGGGCAGCAGCTTGTCGAGTGCCTCGCCGGCCGCGATGCGCTGACGAAACTCCCCTGTCTTGCCGCGCAACTGGTCGTCCGTCAGCGTCTCGATCTGCGTTTCAAGCGCATTGATCGCCGCGACGGTCTTTTGGTATTGCTTGACGAGCCGCTGATTGCGGCTGCCAAAAATTTTCTGAAGAAAACCGGTTGTCATCGGATCGGGTGTGCGTCGGTGCAACGGCCCCGGAGCGGTGAACGCCCTCCCCGGCGCGCCGAGCCTCGGCGGCTTAGCGTAGAAGTGAATTCAAACGTTGAATTTTAGCACGCGCACCAAGGCGCGCCGGTGTCGGCGGCGGCGGCCGCCACGGGGCGCGGTTCGGCCGCGTGGGCAGGCAAAAATGCGGCGGGCGGGAGCGGCGCAGCGTCCCGCGCCGGCAGCCGACGCCAGGACTCGCGTGAAGCGCCGTAGCGGCGGTCGCGCCAACACGATGAACTGACCTCGGGGATGGCCATAGACGGGCGGGCAGGCAACACGGCGAACGGCGGTTCGGGATCGGCATCCGACGTCGGGGCCGGCTTTGGCTTTGGCTTTGGCTTTGGCTTGGGCTTGGGCTTGGGCTTGGGCTTGGGCTTGGGCTTGGGCTTGGGCTTGGGCTTGGGCTTGGGCTTGGGCTTGGGCTTGGGCTTGGGCCCCGGTTCGCCCATCTGCGTGGCCGCCGGTTCTAGTTGCAGCGTCGGAAGCCAGTATTCGCGATGAAACTCGGGACTCGGCACCCGACAGTCGATACCCGCGGCCGCCAAACGACATCGCGGTACAATCGGCGCATCGCTCCACCATCCGGTCGCCCGTCACGCGCCAAACCACGCGGCGCTGCCGATTTCCCTCATGAACCGACCGCCGAAGCAATTTCGTCCTAACGACTGGTCGCGGCCGCAAGCCGCCGCCGACGTCCTCAAGCGCACCGACGCGTTCGCCGCGCTGCGCGCAGGCGTCGAGCAAGTCGCGGCGCTGCAGCGGGACCTCACTGCATTGCTCCCCGATTATCTGGCGAATCACGTCGAGCCGGGCTTCATCAAGGACGGCACGCTCACGCTGTTCGCCGCGCACAACGCGCTCGCCGCACGGCTGCGGCAGGTCGAGCCGCGCCTCCTGTCCGAGCTGCAGGCGCGCGGCTGGGCCGTGGCGGCGCTTAAGGTGCGCGTGCGCCCGCAGCCCGCGCCCGAGCCGCCGCGCGTCAAGCAAGCGCGGATGTCGACGGCCGGCACCGACGCACTTCGCCAACTCGCGGACACGCTCGAGCCGTCGCCGCTGCAAAGCGCGCTCGCGCGGATGGCCGCGCGCCACACGAAAGCCCCTCGCTAATCAGCCCGCGCCGCGTAGCCCGCGCCGCGACGTATCCTCACGCGGAACCGGAGACATGGGCCCCATCGCCGGACGGCGCGCCGCGCGCGGCACCGAAAGCGCGGCTCATCGACGCACGGCGCGCGGCGATGAATCCGGCCGCCGCCGCGAGATCGCAAACGGGACCGCAGCGCGCGACGCCGCAGCGTCGCCAACCCGCAAAACGCTCGACGCGATAAAAAAGCGGCCCGCGGGCCGCCTTTCTCATCATCTTCGTCTTCGCGCCGCCGGGGCGCGTCAGCGCATCACGCGAACGCCGTCTGCGCGTCGAAGCCGAAACCCGTCGGCGCCGCCTTCGGATCGTCGAACGTGACGATTTCGTACGCGTCCTCGTGCGCGAGCAGCTCGCGCAGCAGCGCGTTGTTCAGCCCGTGGCCCGACTTATACGCCGTGTACGACGCGAGGAGCGGATGGCCGACCACGTACAGGTCGCCAATCGCGTCGAGCATCTTGTGCTTCACGAACTCGTCGTCGTAACGCAGACCGTCGTTGTTCAGGATCCGGTACTCGTCGAGCACGATCGCGTTGTCCATGCTGCCGCCGCGCGCGAGCCCGAGCTCGCGCATCATCTCGACCTCGTGCGCGAAGCCGAACGTGCGCGCACGCGCGATCTCGCGAACGTACGACGTATTCGCGAAATCGACCTCCAGTTCCTGGCCCGTCTTGTCAACGGCCGGATGGCGGAAATCGATCGTGAACTTGAGCTTGAAGCCGAAGTACGGATCGAGGCGGGCGAACTTGTCGCCGTCGCGGATCTCGACGGGCTTCGTCACCTTGATGAACTTCTTCGCCGCGTTCTGCTCTTCGATGCCGGCCGACTGGATCAGGAACACGAACGAAGCCGCGCTGCCGTCCATGATCGGGATTTCCTCGGCCGTCACGTCGACGTAAAGGTTGTCGATGCCGAGGCCCGCGCACGCCGACATCAGGTGCTCGACCGTCGACACGCGCGCGCCGTCCTTCTGCAGCACGGACGCAAGCCGCGTGTCGCCGATCGACAGCGCCGAAGCCGGGATGTCGACGGGCGTCGGCAGATCGACGCGCGAAAACACGATGCCCGTGCCGGGCGCCGCGGGGCGAAGCGTCAGTTCGACCTTGCGGCCGGAATGCAGGCCGATGCCGACGGTCTTGACGATCGATTTGATGGTGCGCTGCTTCAACATGGTCAAAGTCTGCTTGATTGAGGATATCAATCAGGAGTTTTATTCGATAGATGAGATTATAGCGTAAATCCCTATTTCGCGTCGTGATGATCGACGTTTCAAACTGTTTCGACACATTACCCGGCAGCAATGCGAGACGGGCCGACGCCCGGAACGGAGGCGTTCCCGGTCGTCAGCCCGTGTTACAACTGCGCATCGAGCGCGCCGCGGCGTTGCCGGAAGGCAACGCCGCACGCGTCTTTCAGCGCGTCAAACTCGCCAGCACGCTTGCCGCATCGCTCACTTCGAACTTGCCCGGCGCTTCGACGAACAGCGTCTTGACCACGCCATCGTCGATCACCATCGCGTAGCGCCGGGAGCGAATCCCCATGCCACGCGCCGACAGGTCCTG